>JBBFLY010000001.1:0-64605 GCA_037478855.1 Acidimicrobiales bacterium
GGGTTGGTGGTGGGATCGGAGCGTTGACCGGGTGGGGGTGGGGTCGTAACGTTGGACCTGGCCTGGAGGCCATGGCGTGAAGGGGCGTTGAGGGGGCGGTCCTGGTGGAGGCTGGGACGTTGGTGAGGTCGGCACGTCTGCCGCGCGGGTGGCGGTCGTTGGTGGTGGTGTTGGTCGCCGTGGTGATGGCTGCGTCGGTGGGGGTGGCGCCGGTGGGGGCGTCGGGTCCGGCGCTGGTGTCGATCGGTGAGGTGTCCGCCCCGGAGGGGGATGCGCTGTCGCCGTTGGCGCAGTCGGTGAAGGTGCCGATCACCCTGTCGGCGCCGCAGAGCTCGGACACGTTGGTGACCTGGATCGTGTCGGGGGGCACGGCCACGGCGGGTTCGGATTACAAGGCGGTCAGCTCGCCGCGCACGACCAAGATCAAGGCGGGCAAGACCCGTGGGTTCGCGACGGTGACCCTCTACGGCGACACCGATGTCGAGGGTGACGAGACGGTGGAGCTCACGATCACGGCGGTGTCGGGCAGCCCAGCGGTGGTGGGTGATCCGACCGGTTCGGTGACCATCGTCGATGACGACGGCACGGTCACGGGCGGCAACCTCTGGGCGTGGGGCAAGAACGGCTTCGGGCAGCTCGGCCTCGGTGACAACCTCGACCGCGACACGCCGACGCAGGTGGGCACGGACACGGACTGGGTGTCGGTGTCCGCCGGCAACTACCACACGGTGGCGCTGAAGTCGGATGGGACGCTGTGGGCGTGGGGCTTGAACGTCGACGGTCAGCTCGGGCTCGGTGACAACTCCAACCGCGACACGCCGACGCAGGTGGGCACGGACACGGACTGGCAGTCGGTGTCCGCCGGCAACTACCACACGGTGGCGCTGAAGTCGGATGGGACGCTGTGGGCGTGGGGATACAACAGCCTCGGCCAGCTCGGGCTCGGTGACACCTTCAACCGCAACGCGCCGACGCAGGTGGGTTCAGACGTGGACTGGGTGTCGGTGTCCGCCGGTGGATATCACACGGTGGCGGTGAAGCTGGACGGGACGCTGTGGGCGTGGGGCTACAACGGCGAAGGGGGGCTCGGTCTCGGTGACACCTCCAACCGCGACACGCCGACGCAGGTGGGCACGGACACGGACTGGCAGTTGGTCTCCGCCGGCAACTACCACACGGAGGCGGTCAAGTCGGACGGGACGCTGTGGGCGTGGGGCTGGAACGGCTTCGGGCAGCTCGGCCTGGGTGACACCGTGGACCGGCTCACGCCGATGCAGGTGGGAACGGACACGGACTGGGCGTCGGTCTCCGCCGGCGGATATCACACGGTGGCGGTGAAGTCGGATGGGACGCTGTGGGCGTGGGGAAGGAACCTAGGTGGGCAGCTCGGCCTCGGCGATTACCTCGACCGGGATGTCCCGACGCAGGTGGGTTCAGACACGAACTGGGCGTCGGTCTCCGCTGGTGTTGTCCATAGCCTGGCGGTTCGCACTGAGGGGACGCTGTGGGCGTGGGGCTCTAACGCGGAAGGGGAGCTCGGTCTCGGTGACAACCTCAACCGGGACACGCCGACGCAGGTGGGCACGGACACGGACTGGGCGTCGGTCTCCGCCGGTTTCCTCTACACGGTGGCGGTCAAGACCACCGGTGGTGGGGGTTCCTGAGGGTCCCCGCTGTCACGGTTGGTCGTTTAGCAGACCGGCCCCTCGCTCGGCGTCGTGTCGAGCGAGCGGGCCAGCCACCGCAACGACTCCGGTTGGGTGGGCAGCGAGTCACCCGGGCCGCTGTTGACGAGGTACCAGCGGTTCCGCACCCGCTCGCAGAACCGGTAGGCCGCGGCGAGCACGTCGGTGGCGGCCAGCGCCTTGAGGGCGGCGACGGTGCGGGCGCGGACCATGGCCAAGCGCTCCCCAGTCTGCGCGTACGAGCCCAGTAGGCGCGGAAGCCCTCCAGGCTGCGGGCCAGCGGCCCCTGTCTACCCTCGGGGCGCAGGTCGGCGTCGACGTCGAAGATCCGGTCGGCAGGCGTCGGGCCCCGAGGAAGCGCATCAGCCGGCTGGCGATGCGGTTGACCTCCTCGACAGCGGCGCCCGATCCGTCGTAGACGAAGATCACGTCCAGTTCACTCGCGCAGGACAGCTCAGAGCGTGATGGCAGCCAGGGTGGCCGCTGTCAGCACACAGCACTGCGTGCTGGTCCCCAGCATGCCAGCTCAGCCGTTGACCGTGCGATGTCCCACCCCCTCAATAAGGTCACACCCATGGCATGCGATGTGGCGGTCTACGGGCTCGACATCGAGACCGACACCGCGACCGACGGGCTCGATCCGCGGGTCGGGCGGGTGCTGGCAGCAGCGGTCGCGGGTCCCGACGGCGAGGTGGTGCTGGCCCACGACGACGAGGGGGCCCTGCTCCGGACCCTCGACCGCTGGCTGGCCGATCTCACCCCCGGGGTCCTCGTCACCTGGAACGGCGCGGCCTTCGACCTTCCCTACCTGGCGTCGCGAGCCGCGATCAACGGTGCCGAGCTGGGTCTGCGTCTCGAGCTCGACGCGTCGATCGGCCTTCGGGGCGACCCGCTGCCGGGCCATGAGGGCGCCTACCGCGCCCGGTGGTACGGTCATGGTCACCTCGACGCGTTCCGGGTCTTCCGGGCTGACGTGGGTCGCACGTTCGGGCTGCCCTGCGGTCTCAAGGCCGTGGCTGGTCTCGTCGGGCTCGATCACGTCGACACCGACCCCACCCGAGTGCACGAGCTCGAGCAGCACGCGCTGCACACCTACGTCGCGAGCGACGCCCGCTGCACCCGGCAGCTCGCACTGCTGCGCTGGCCCACCGCGGCTGCGGCCGTCGACCGGGTGCCCATCGACCGGGTGTCCGTCGACGCCCTCCCTGTCGCGGTCGCCCCGGCCGGCACAGGCGGAGACCTACCATGAGCGTCGTGCAGCGACGCAGCCGCGCCACGTCGACCTCGAACTTCGGCGTGAGCCGGCGGGAGAGCCACGACTCGTCGGACTTCTACGCACGCTTTGCCGCACCGACGATCTCCAACGACGCCACGGTCAGGCGCCAGCCCATCGTCGACTGGATCCAGTGCCTGGACGCCCGAGAGATGGCGAACGGCACGCCGCCGTTGGAGCCCAACTCCGTCGCCCTGGTGGTGACCTCACCGCCGTACTTCGCCGGCAAGGCCTACGAGGAGGCGCTCGGCGAGGGGCACATCCCCGCGTCCTACGTCGAGTACCTCGACATGCTCACCGAGGTCTTCGCCCGCTGCGTGGAAGTGCTCGAACCGGGCGGGCGGATCGCGGTCAACGTCGCCAACCTCGGGCGCAAGCCCTACCGCTCACTGGCCGCTGACGTGGTCGGCATCCTCCAGGATCGCCTCAAGCTCCTGCTTCGCGGCGAGATTATCTGGCGCAAGGCGGAGGGCGCGTCAGGCAACTGCGCGTGGGGCTCGTTCCAGAGCGCCTCCAACCCGGTGCTGCGCGACCTCACGGAACGGGTGATCATCGCGTCCAAGGGCCGCTTCGACCGGGCGATCCCGAAGCCCGACCGGGCGGCACGGGGGCTTCCCCACGAAGACACCATCGCCAAGGAAGACTTCATGACCTGGACGACCGACGTCTGGGACATCCCGACCGAGAGCGCCACCCGGGTCGGTCACCCCGCCCCGTTCCCCGTGGAGCTGCCGCAGCGTCTCATCGAGCTCTACACCTACCGTGGCGACCTCGTGCTGGACCCGTTCATGGGCTCGGGGAGCACGGCGGTGGCAGCCGTGAACACCCACCGGCACTACGTCGGCTACGACACCGACCCCGCGTACGTGGCCGCGGCACGCGAGCGTGCCGATCGGGCGCTGCGCGAGCGCGAGGAGCGCGAGCGTTCCGAGACGGATGATCGCTGGTGGTTCGTCCCTCCCCCTCTCCCGGCCGACGGGAGCTCCGAGGACTTCCAGGCCCGTGCCGTGCGCGAAGGTCGCATGGCCAAAGAGCTCGCGCGCGAGATCCTCGAGGTGGCGCAGTTCCACGACATCAAGGCCGACTGCAAGATCGCAGCCGGTGTCGAGGTCAACTTCGCCTGCAAGGACGCTCACGGCAACAACTGGTACTTCGACGTCTCCGGTGCGTTCAGTCGAGGGAACAGCCGCGCTGGTCTCCGCCGCACCGACACGCTCTGGAAGGCGATCGGAAAGGCCGCGGTCATCCAGGCCTCGGGGCGCGAGGCGTATCGCCTGGTCCTGCTCACCACCGACCTCCCACCGCGCAACTCGGCGGGTGGCAGGGCGTTGCAGGCGGTGCTCGGCCCCGGAAACCTCGTCTTCGACGCCATCGAGATGCTCTCGGCGGAGGGGCAGCGACGGCTGAAGACGTACGCCAAGGAAGGTCCCGTGTCGATGCCCACGGCCGACTGAGACCCGGTGGCGAGTCGCAAGACCCATCTCACCGAGCTCGGCACCGCCCTCGGGCTGGTGTACGACCCGTCGCAGCGGTGGCCCGAAGAGCTCGACGAGCTGGAGGTGCCTGGCATCGACCCGGCCGTGTGGCATCCGATCGTGCTGCCCGCGGCGCGCCGGGCTGGCCCCGAGCGCGACCTGCTGCTGCGGGCCGTCGCGAACGGACAGGCGTTCCGCCGGCTGGTGCTTCGCGGCCGACTCCCGGAGCACATCGAGTGGTCGGGTGGCGCCAGGTCGGTGTGGACCTCCGATGTGCCCCGCGACCTCACCGTCGACGGGGTGTGGTTCATCCAGGCGAAGTACGACTCGCGCTGCGTGCTCAACACCTCGCCGGGTTCGCTGGTCGACGAGCTGCTCGTCGACCACACGATCGAGTCGCGGGTCTCCTGGTTCGAGGAGGTCGCGCTCAACGAACTCCAGACCTACTACGAACAGGTCCGTGCGCACCTCCCGCTGACCAACCTGCCCCACGACGTGCGCGACCTCGATCGCGATGCCAAAGCCCGGCTCAAAGCCTCGATGCGGGAGCGGGCGCCTTCCCGGTCGGAGCAGGAGGCCTATGCCGCACTGTGCCGGGCGGTGTCGATCGAAACCACCCTGCGATGGCGACGGCGGATCGACACGGCGACCCTGCCGCAACGCACCCAGATGCTGTTCCGGATGCTGCGCATCGCCGGTGGCCCGTACTGGCTGCTCGGCACGAAGGGGCAGTCACCTGTGCGGTTGCGGGTCTACGACACCCGGAGCTGGCGGGAGCGGTTCGAGCTCAGACGGTTCACGGTGCTCGACGCGCACGCCGGCCAACCCCAGGTCAACTGGCGGGCCGAGATCGCCGATCGGGCCACCAGGGCGCTCAGTGTGGTCGAGGGCTACTGCGAGATCCGATGGTCGCACGGCAAGCTGCAGGGCAACCCGGAGTGCAAGGTGCAGGTCACCACCCCGCTGGAACGGATCCCCGGCTACGAGCCGATGGCCAGCAGCCCCTCCCGCTGAACGGCGCCGGCCCGACGATCGACCGTCGAGGGTCAGTCGGGGTCGCGCTGACCATGACCTCCGGTGGAGCTGGGATCGGCAGGTGGGCGACGCGGGTCGGCCCCCGGGTGCACACCCAAGGGCCGACCGACGCGACGATCTCGTCCGCGTCGAGCCGGGCCGTGTAGCGGATGGACAGGTCGTGCACGCCGCGGTCGCTGTGATGGGTCAGCTGCGACAGGTCCGCGCCCGCGCGTTGGCGGTTCCAGATCGGCATCTGCACCGCGTCGATCGCCAGGTCCGCGCGCAAGGACTTCGACGCCTGCCACCCGACGACCATCCCGGAGAGCACGTCGACGATGAACGCCACATGCACCCAGCCCGAGTGGGTCTTGACGGAGGTGATGTCCGCGACCCACAGACGGTTCGGTGCCAGCACCCGGAACTGGCGGTCCACGAGATCCGCCGGCCGCTCGAGCGTCTCGTCGCCCTCGGTGGTGCGCACCCAGGTGCGGCCCCACCGGCAGCCCCCCCAAGCCCATCTCTCGCATCAGCCGCTCGACCCGGCAGCATCTGACCCTGATGCCGTCGGTGTGGTTGAGGTGATCCCAGATCTGCCGGCCCCGTACACCCGCAAGTTGGCGTCAGAGACCCGCCTTCAAGATCTCGTTCGCGCGGCGCAGCTCGGCGTTCTCCCGCTTCAGGCGCTTGATCTCCGTGGCCTCCTCGGTGGTCACCCCAGGTCGGGTGTCACCGTCGATCTCAGCGCGGCGGACCCACTCGCGCACCGGCTCGGGTGTCGGGCCAGCCTCTCGGCGACCGAGCAGATCGCCTCCCAGCGCGAGTCGTGCTCGTGCTGGTGCTCGAGCACCATCCGCACCGCCCGCTCACGCAGCTCGTTCGGGTACTTCCCATGTCGTGGCATCGCTCCATCCGTCACTCAAGGAACGGAGCCTCCATGGATCCCAGGGCGGTGCAAGGGTCTGGCCGTGACTCGACCCGGGAGCGTGGGACCGCGCGGGGAGGTGGCGCGATCGCGGCGCCATCGCCGGAGAGGATGAACGGCCTGTGGGCTGTCTCGTGCCAGACGTCCCGGTCCAGATGCCGGCGTTGTGGGGTCGTCAACGGCGCTGTCGTGCAAGCGCCCTCAGGGGCGCACTCACGATCCGAGCGCCCGCAGCGGTCGATGGTGGCTCCAGCGTGCTGCGAGCCGGTGCACGCGGTGGGACCGGGCGCGCTGGAGCGACCGGGCGGCTGTCGGCTCGGCGGTCCGGTAGAAGACCCACTTGGCTGCCTCGACCGCAGCGAGATAGGCGATCACAAACGCGGCGAGCACGGCGAGGACGGCTGCTGGGAGTGGGGCGAAGCCCAGGGTGTCGTTCAGAGGACTCTGCGGGATGAGCGCGCCCGCGGTGACGACGAGTGCCACCGACGCCAGGAGCGGTCGTGAGGGACGGCTGCGTAGGAAGGGGACGCGTCGGGTGCGGATGACGAAGACGATGAGGGTCTGGGTGGCGAGTGATTCGACGAACCATCCGGAGCGGAACTCGGGTGCGGTGGCGTTGAAGACCCAGAGCATGACGGCGAAGGTCGCGAAGTCGAAGATCGAGCTGATCGGACCGAAGCGGATCATGAACCGACGGATGAACCCGACGTCCCAGTGCGAGGGTCGGGCAAGCTGCTCCTCGTCGACACGGTCGGTGGGGATGGTCATCTGGCTGGTGTCGTAGAGCAGGTTGTTGAGCAAGATCTGGTAGGGGAGCATCGGCAGGAACGGCAGGAACGCGGCGGCCGCGGTGACGCTGAACATGTTCCCGAAGTTCGACGAGGTGCCCATGAGCACGTACTTGATGGTGTTGGCGAAGATCCGCCGCCCTTCAACGACACCGTCGGCCAGCACGTTGAGATCCCGCTCGAGCAGGATGAGGTCGGCGGCGTCCTTGGCCACGTCCGTCGCAGAGTCGACCGAGATGCCGACGTCGGCGTGGTGAAGGGCCAGGGCGTCGTTCACCCCGTCGCCCAGGAACGCGACCGCCGAGCCGAGACCCCGTTGCGTCTGGACGATCCGCGCCTTCTGCTCCGGGCTGATCCGGGCGAAGATCGTCACGGTCTGCATCGCCTCGGCGAGCGCTGCGTCATCGAGCCTGTCGAGGTCGGCGCCGGTGAGGGTGCCGCCGGAGGTCACGCCGAGGAGGCGGCAGAGCGTCTCGGCGACGACGGGGTTGTCGCCGGTGACGATCTTCACGGTTATGCCGAGCTCCGCGAGGCGGGAGATGGAGGCGGCGGCTGACGGTTTGGGCTGGTCGAGGAACACGAGGAACCCCGCAACGGTGAGGTCGTGCTCGTCGTCGGGGCTGACGGCGGTGAGCTCGGGGGCCGGGCGGCTGGCCACTGCGATGACCCGCTTGCCCGCCCTGAGCTGCGCGTCGAGGACCTGTCGGGCCCCCTCGGGCACGACCGTGCAACGGTCCAGGACCGCCTCAGGGGCGCCTTTGGTGATCAGCAGTCGTTGGCCGGCCCGGTCGGCGAGCACCGACGCGAGGCGGCGTTCGTGGTCGAAGGGAGCGATGGCGAACCGTCGGTACTCGCCGATGAGCTCGGTCGTGGCACCGGGAGCCTCCCAGAGGGCGACGTCGAGCGGGTTGCCACCGATCGCGGTCGTTCCGGTCGGGGTGGCCTCGTTGCACACCAGCCCGAGGATGAACACCTCGCGGCTTTCGCTGCCGGTCGGGTCCATCGCCCGTTCGAAGCTGATGTGGCCGTCGGTGAGGGTGCCGGTCTTGTCGGTGAACAGGACGTCGATGTCGCCGAGGTCCTCGATGCACACCAGGCGCTTGACGAGCACCTTCTTCGCCGCGAGGCGGCGGGAACCGGTGGCCAGGCTGGTGGAGACGACCGCGGGGAGCAGCTGGGGGGTGATCCCCACCGCGACGGCGAGCGAGAACAGCAGCGCGTCGATGAGGGGACGACCGAGGGCGACGTTGATCACGAAGATGACGGCGCTGAGCGTGCCGCCCACCTTCGCCAGCAATCCGGAGAAGCGTGTGAGTCCGCGCTGGAACTCGGTCTCGGGGTGTCGCTCACCGAGGCCGATCGCGATGCGCCCGAACTGCGTCGCTGATCCGGTGACGACCACGACGGCCTCGGCCGTTCCCTTGTGCACCACGGTCCCCATGAACAGGCACGAGGACAGCTCCGGCAGCGGCGTACCGCTCGGCACCGGGTCTGCGGACTTCTCCGCCGGGACCGACTCGCCGGTGAGGAGGGACTCATCGCACTCGAGGTTGCTCGCCGTGAGGACCCGCAGATCGGCCGGCACGATCGAGCCGACCCCCAGGTGGACGATGTCGCCCGGCACGAGGTGGGTCACCTCGACGCTCACCAGCGTCCCGTCGCGGGTCGTCGGGACCTCGTGGAGGATTGCCGAGTGCATCGCCTCCGCGGCGCGCTCAGCCCGGTACTCGTTGGCGAACCCGAGGCCCACCGACACCGCGACGATCACGGCGATGATCGCCGCGTCGAACCCTTCGCCCACCACCGCGGAGACCGCTGCGGCGGCGAGCAGCAACCACAGCAGCGGGTTGCGGACCTGGCGGGCCAGCACCGACCACGCACTCGCATGATGTGAGCGGACCGCGTTCGGCCCGAAGACTGCGGCGCGCGCGGCGACCTCCTCGGCGGTGAGCCCCGACCGCCGGGACCCGAGAAGGTCGAGCAGCTCATCGGGAGCGAGGCTCGCGGCGACGTCGATCGACGGAACCGTGGGCCGCTCCGATGGCGGGGCAACCGTCATGGCGCCCCAGTATGGGGCGGGCGCGCCCCCGAGCGCGAAGCCTGCGGGAGGGTGATCGATCGGGGTCCGCCCGGGTCCGGCTGCGGCGAAGGGGCGAAGGCGGAGGGGGCGGTGTATCCCTCCGGGGCTGTTGTGCGTCATGAAGGTGCATCAGACGGATCCACCTCCCGGTGGATCGGAGGAGAAGGAGCACACCATGACCTACGTGAACGAAGCGGGATGGGACCGGATCCTCAGGGTCCTTCTCGGCGTGGCGCTGCTGGTGGTGGGCTTCGCCGTGGTCGGGGGCACCCTCGGCGTCGTGCTGGGCGTCGTGGGTCTGGTCCCGTTGATCACCGGACTCGTCGGGTACTGCCCGCTCTACCGCGTGCTGCACATCCGCACCAACCGCCCCCCGGAGCGCTCCACGTCAGCATGATCCCCGCCGGGTCGAAGCGACGGTCGGGTCCGCAGACCTGCCGGTGCTCGCGTCGGTCGGGCCCGGCAGGTCGGCGCTGAGCGGGTCAGCGATGGCCGGGAGATCGGCGGTGACCAGGTCGCAGGTGGATCGCAACGCCTGCCCGGCGGCTGTGTCAGGCTCGGAGCTGTGAGCGACCCGATCGGACCGGCGTCACCACCCGACGACGAGACGCTCGCCGCGGCGGTCATCGAGCTGTATCCGTTCGCGCGCTCGATCACGCGGGATCCGGATCTCGCGTCCGATCTGATCCAGGAGGCGTGGGTCCGGGCCTCGCGCTCGATCGGCCAGTGGCGAGGCGATGCGCCTCTCGCCGCCTGGTTGCGCCGCATCATCCGGAACCTGGCCATCGACGCATCCCGCCGCTCCGAGCGCGAGATCCCAGCCGAAGAGGTCGAGCAGCGCTGGCGGGACGACAGCTACACGGTCGACGCTGCGGCCGTCGCCGAGCGCGCCCAGATCCGCGAGGAGCTCGAGGACGCCCTCGTTCGACTCCCGTACATCTACCGCTCCGTCGTGATGCTCCACGACATCGAGGGGTGGACCGTCGCGGAGATCGCCGACCTGTTCGAGATGGGCCTCCCCGCGGCCAAGCAGCGGCTCCGGCGGGGTCGGATGATGCTGGTCAGCGCGCTCGCCGAGGGTCGGGAGCGACGTGCGAGCCTGAAGGGGGTGCCCATGTCCTGTTGGGATGCTCGCCAACACGTGTCGGAGTACCTCAACGGCGACCTCGACGAGGCCACCGCGTCGTTGCTCGAACGGCACCTCGAGGTCTGCCCGACCTGTCCGCCGCTGTACGCGTCCCTGGTCGGTGTGCGCGCCGAGCTCGGCGGCCTGCGCGATCCCGACGCGGTGATCCCGCCGGATCTGGTCCGCCGCCTTCGTGGGATGGCACCCCGGAGCTCAGATCCGGACGCCGACGGCGCACGGGAGCGCCGCTTCGGATCCGCCTGACTCGGTCGGTCCGTCAACGAGGGGGTTGCCGTCCCGCCATCGTCGCCGCGCGGGCCAGGTTGGCGATCATGGAGCCGAACACGATGTTGTGGAAGGGGCTGATCGCCCACCAGTAGGCGTGGCCGGCGAGGCCCCGGGGCACGAAGAGCGCACGCTGGTGCAGCACCGGGTGCTCGGGATCCGAGGGATCGATGGCGAGCTCGAGCCAGGCCTGGCCGGGCAGCTTCATCTCGGCTCGGAGCCGTAGCAGCGTCGGCCGCTCGATCGCCTCCACCCTCCAGAAGTCCACCGTGTCGCCGACGATGAGCCGGTCCGGGTCGCGCCGTCCGCGGCGCAGGCCGACCCCACCGACGAGGCGGTCCACCAGGCCGCGCACCAGCCAGGCGAGCCGGAACGAGTACCAGCCTCGATCACCGCCGATCCCCTCGATCGTCCGCCACAGATCCTCCACCGGCGCATCGACGATCAGCGACCGATCGTCGCGGTACACGCTTCCGCCGGCCCAGTCCGGATCGGTGGGCATCGGGTCGCTCGGCGCGTCCGGCCACTGCGCCCCCGACCAGCGGGTCTCGACCTCTGCACGGCCGATCCGCTCCAGGGCGAGACGCACCGCCTCGTCGAACGGGCAGAGCTCGAGCGGGATGAGGGCCTCGATGTCGTGCTCGTGCGCGATCGCGTTGTTGCGCAGCGACTCGATCAGCGGTTGGGCGATCGCCTTCGGTACGGGGGTCACCACGTTCACCCACTGGCTCGACAGCCAGGGCGAGAGCACGGGGACCGGGATGATGATCCGGCGCTTCAGCCCCGCGACGCGCGCATAGCGCTGCATCATCTCCCGGTACGACAGCACGTCGGGACCGGCGATATCGAAGCGCCGATTCGTCTGCGGTGGAAGGTTGAGCGCACCCTCGAGGTAAGCGAGCACGTCACGCACTGCGATGGGCTGCACCAGCGACCGGACCCACTTCGGGGTGATCATCACGGGGAGACGCTCGGTGAGGTACCGCAGCATCTCGAACGACGCGGAGTCGCTGCCGATGATCACCCCGGCCTGTAGCACCACCGCCGGGACCGGTGAGTCCAGGAAGATCTGCCCGACCTCCGCCCGCGACCGGAGGTGTGGGGAGGCCTGCTCGCCCTCGGGAACCAGACCGCCTAGGTAGATGATCCGGGTGACGCCGGCGGCCGCCGCAGCCATCGCGGTGTAGCGGGCGGCGATCCGGTCGGAGGTCTCGAAGTCGGCGCCGCTGCCGATCGAGTGCACGAGGTAGTACACGACGTCGACGCCGTCCATCGCGGACCCGAGGCTGGCGGGGTCGAGCGCGTCCGCGCGCACGACCTCGACGTCGTCGCGCCAGGGCACCCCGGCCAGGTGCTCGGGCCGCCGGGAGAGACACCGGACCTCATGTCCTGCGCGCACCAGGCGGGGGGCGAGCCGTCCCCCGATGTAGCCCGTGGCGCCCATCAACAGGATCCTCACGCGTCGGGCCTCCCTCACGGTCATCGGGTGAGCCGACCACAACCTTGGCACCATCGGCTGCTCCCGTGCCCCTGTGTCACGGAGACGCCGCCCGGCTCGCCACATCATAACAGGAAAACCTGTTAGATTGGCGATCGTGGTCACCACCCGCACCTTCGCTCGGCTCGACACCCGAGCCTTGGCCCGGTTCTTCCGGGTGCTCGGCGATCCGACCCGCCTCCGGATCATCGAGCTGCTGGGCGATGGGCCGTTGACGGTGAGCGAGCTCGTCGAACGGCTCGACCTACCCCGCTCACGGGTCTCGAACCACCTCGCCTGCTTGAAGCACTGCCGCTTCGTCGACGCGAGCCCGCAGGGTCGTGCCGTCCGCTACGAGCTGGTCGACGACGGGATGCAGGAGCTGCTCGGAGCTGCCTGGCAGGTGGCAGGTCGCCGGGCCGCGTACCTGGCGTCGTGCGATCGGATCGGACCGGACTGGCTGTGAGCGGCAACGAGTCGTTCGAGCTGCTGATCATCGGCACGGGAGGGGCGGGGTTCTCGGCGGCCATCCGAGCCCACGAGCTCGGGGCGCGCCGCATCGCCCTCGTCGAGGGCTCCACGATCGGTGGCACCTGTGTGAACGTGGGCTGTGTGCCCTCGAAGGCGTTGCTCGCGGCCGCGAGGGCGAACCACATCGGTCACCGCCACCCCTTCGACGGCATCCCGCACCACGACGGCCGGGTCGATCTCGCCGCCGTTCTCCGTCAGCGAGACCACCTCGTCGGGCAGATGCGACGGTCCAAGTACCTTGACCTCTTGGAGCGCTACGGCTTCGAGCTCCTCGAAGGCCAGGCCCGCTTCAGCTCACCAGATGCCGTCGAGGTCGCGGGGCGGACCATCACCGCAGCGCGCATCATCGTGGCGACCGGCGCGGAGCCGGCTCTTGCCGACATCGACGGGATCGACGCGGTGGAGGTGCTCACCTCCACCACCGCGATGTCACTCGGGACGTTGCCCGAGCACCTCATCGTGATCGGTGCCGGTTTCATCGGGCTGGAGCAGGCCCAGCTGTTCCGGCGTCTCGGTGCTCGGGTCACGCTGGTCGGTCGCTTTGCGCCCCACGCCGAGCCCGAGCTGGCCGACCAGCTGGCCTCGATCTTCCGGGAAGAAGGCATCACCCTGGTGTCGCAGCGGGCCGTCAGGGTGCGCGCCTCCCACGACGTCCTGGTCGAGTCTGCCGACGGGGTGCGCGTGGAGGGCTCGCACCTGCTGGTGGCCACCGGCCGTCGGCCGCGCACCGCCGGGCTCGGTCTTGATCGGGCGGGAGTCGTCCTCGACGAGCAGGGCGCCATCGTCGTCGACCGCCACCAGCGCACCACCAATCCCCGGATCTACGCAGCCGGCGACGTGACCGGATCGCCCCAGTTCGTCTACCTCGCCGCCGCCCAGGGTGCCGTCGCCGCGGAGCACGCGATCGTCGGGCGGGGATCCACCGTCGACCTGTCCGGGTTGCCGCAGGTCGTGTTCACCGACCCGCAGCTCGCGTCCGTGGGGCTGACGGAGCTCGCGGCCCGTGACCAGGGACTGCGACCGGAGGTGCGGGTCCTGCCCCTCGACCAGGTGCCGCGTGCGATCGTCGAGCACGACACCCGTGGTGCCGTGAAGATCGTCGCCGAGCGCTCCACGCGGCGGGTCCTGGGCATCCACGCCCTGTCACCTGCCGCAGGGGAGGTGATGCTGGCCGCCACCTACGCCATCCGCAACGGGATGACCGTCGACGATCTCGCGTCCACCTGGGCCCCGTATCTCACCCATGCGGAAGCGATCCGGCTCACCGCCCGGTCCTTCGACCACGACGTGGAGCACCTGTCGTGCTGTGCGTGAGCCGCTCCTGGCGCGTGCGCGGCTCATGCCGAGGATGAGGCATCCAACCCCGCCGCGATCGGATCAGGCTCCCGAGACCGGTCCCCGCACGGAGCCCGCGGCCACTCGCTGGGCTCTGCTTCCCCACCTCAAGGGGGAGGCCCGCCGCTACGATCCCCGCCAGGGCAGGACGCGACGGTGGGAACAGGAGGAGCACGCACATGCCGCACATCGATCTGCCCGAGGGCGTTCCCGGCATTCTCAGCCTGCTGATGTTCCGGCCTGAGACGGCCAAGCCGCTCAACGAGCTGGCTGAGGTGCTTCTGCGTGGTGACCACTCGCTCTCGCGTGGGGAGCGGGAGCTCATCGCCGGGTACGTGTCCTGGCTCAACGAGTGCACGTTCTGCTCCCGCTCGCACACCACGTTCGCGGCGGTGCAGCTCGAGGACGGCTGGTCGGTCGTCGAGGCGGTGAAGGCCGACCCGGCGAGCGCGCCCATCAGCGACAAGATGAAGGCGCTGTTGGCCATCGCGGCCAAGGTGCAGCAGGGCGGTTCTTGTGTCACCGAGGACGACATCGCGGCCGCTCGTGCAGCGGGGGCGACCGACGTCGAGATCCACGACACCGTGCTCATCGCGGCCGCGTTCTGCATGTACAACCGCTACGTCGACGGGCTAGCCACCTGGGCCCCTGACGACCAGGAGAGCTACGACCACCAAGCCGAGATCATCGTCCAGCACGGTTACCTCGGCGCGCCCGGTGCGTCCGGCGCGAAGGCCTGACGCTCATCGGCCCTCCGGCGGGTAGTCGGCGGCCAACAGGTAGCGATCGCCCGAGAGGAACAGGGCGAAGACCCGCTCGAACGACTCGGGTGCTGACGGGGCGCGGGTGGTCGGTGGTGACCCCCCATAGGGCCTGAGGGTGACGGTCCCGTGGACCTCGACCCCGAACTGCGGCCCGGCCTGCGCGTTCCGTGGGTCGTAGACCGGAACGATGACCATCCGCTCGATCGAGTACTCGGGCACGACGACCTCGCCACCTGCGCGCAGGGCTTCGATCTCGGCCTCCAGGTCACGCAGACGACTGAACACCGCGCCTTCGGCGGCCGCGGCCGGGTCGAGCTCGAGACGGGCGCGGGTTTCGGCCGCCAGGTCGGCCAACACGTCAGCCGCCATGAGTCGGGCCGTGCGGTCGGTGAGCCGTGGACTCAACTCCCGCATGGCCTCACTGATCGTCACCGGGGGGAGCGCCGACTCGTCGATCGCCACGTCGCGATCCGAGCCGACCGTGCCGTCCTCGCGCAGCTGCACGGTGGGCTCGCGGGCCGGGGTGCCCGCGAGCACCAGCGCCAGCACGCAGATCCCCGCGGTGGCGACGCCACCGCCCAGGGTTCCGAGCCCGAGGCTGGACGGCACCGCTCTGCCGGCGCGGGCCACGCCGCGGAGTCGCCGGACGAGCCAGTCGCGCAGGCGATCGTCCTCGCTGCCCGCAGCCGGGACCAAGCGAGCCAGCGGGTAGCGGGCGACACACATGATCGCGAGGCTGCCGAGCACTGCGACCTTCGAGCCGAACTCGGTGGTCTGAGGGGCGACGAGCAGCGCCGCCAGGAAGCCCACGCAGACACCGAAGAGCACCCTGGCCACGCGCCCGTCGGGGGTGGTCCGGGGGTCGGTGATCATGAAGAAGAGGAAGATGAGCACCTCCGGCGAGGTCACCAGCACCCACCAGAACGAGCCGTCGCAGATCGGGCCGAGGTGCCAGGTCGCGGTCATGCAGTGCCCACTCCACGCGACCACCCCGAGCGAGAGCGCGAAGGCGAGCCAGAACCCGACCGCCATGCCCAGCAGGCCGAGGCGCGAGGTGATCACGAACCCGCCCACCAGGATCACCGCGGTTGCGGCGGCGACGCCCGGCGACATCGGCCCCCACCAGAAGTCCAGTGGCTCGATGCGGTTGCTGCCCAGCACGAGGAACGCGACGACCAGACCGATGTTGCTGGGGTTGAACACGTGCCGCCCGCGGAACCGGATCAGGTACTTCGACAGCAGCGACAGCGCCGCCACCCCGGCGAAGTAGTACCAGCCGTGCAGGCTCCACCAGTCGCCATGCTCGGTGCCGGGGACGCGCAGGACCAGAGCCACACCGTTGGCGGTGAGCAGCGCGCTGCCGGGCCACACGATGGCCCGCCGGCGGCGGAACACGATCGCCAGCTCGAGCGCGGCGGCGGTGCCGAGCGAGACGAGGATCTGGGCGATGGACAGCTCGAAGCCGAGCACGGTCTGGCCGAGGATCTGAACCGTGAAGATCACTGAGGCCAGGTGGATGCGCGGGTCACGGACGGTGGGGAGGACCACCGGGTACTCGTGATCGCCGACCCTGAGCGCGTGCGCGGTCACAGCAGCCTCATGCTATGGGGCGGACGCGGTTCGGGGTCCATCACGCCGGCCGGTCACCGGCGGGCCCCGTCAGCTCGTGGGGAGGTCGGTGGCCAGACGGGCGAAGATCAGGCCGTGCTCCTCACCGGTCTGCAGGTTCACGTCGATCTCGCCCGCGTGGTGGTAGCCGGCTCGACGAGCCACCGCGATCGACGCCGCGTTCTCGGGACGGATCTCGAGGAGGATGACACCGAGACCGAGCGTGGAGAACGCCCAGTTGGTGAGCAGGCGTAGCGCACGGCTGGCGATGCCTCGACCCCGCCCCTCCGGGGTCACCCAGTAGCCGGAGTTGCCCACCGCACCGTTTATCGCCACGTTGATCGCGCCGAGCAGCACCGCGGGATCGGCGGCGTCGACGATGGCGAAGGCGGCCTTGGTCCCCTCCGCCCACTGCTGTCGGGTTCGGCGCACGTAGGCCTCCGCGTGCGCCCGCTCGTAGGGACGGGGGATCGGGATGAACCGTTGGATCTGCGGATCCTGGCAGGCGGAGCGGATCTGCTCGACGTCGGCGTCGCTGAAGGGGCGCAGCACGATCACCCCGTCGGTCAGCGGCGGGTCCGGTGGTTGCAGGGCGCCGCCGGTCATGTCTGCATCATCGCTCAGCGGCGCTCGACCCGCTTCGTTCCGGCACCCTGCCGCCACCACTCGATCACCACGTGGTCAGCGCTCGGCCTGATGAGTGCCAGCTCGGTGACCTCGATCTGGAAGAGGTGAACGGCCTGGTCGCACCTCCCTCCAGGAAGCCACATACGCCATGTTGTCGCCTGCAGCGGTGCGATCTCAGCGGCGTGCCGTCGCCACGGGCGATCGGCTCGGAGCGGCCGGGCCCCTGGTCAGGCTTGGGCCGTGGCGCGCCTCCGGGCTCCTGGACCCCTACGACGAGGCGAGCTGCTCGATCGGCACGCACCACTCCAGCACCGTCCCGCCGGTCGGCGCGGCTCTGAGCGAGAACGTCCCTCCGAGCTGCTCGGCTCTGGCCCGCAGGTTCGGTAGGCCGTGCCCGCCGGTGACCTCACCAGCTGTGCCGATGCCGTTGTCGGTGACCCGGAGCCGGACGTCGCGGTCGACCTCGATCGAGACCCGCACGGCGGTGGCGTGCGCGTGCTTGGCCACGTTCGCCAGCGCCTCCCGCAGCACCGGGAGCAGGTGCTCGGCGATCGGCGCCGGGATGCTCTCGATCGCGCCGGTGAACTGCAGTCGGGGCGTGAACCCGAGCGCCTCGCGGGACCCGTTGGCGATGCGCACGATGTCACCGCGCAGACCCGGGCCCCCATCTGGTGGGGCTTGCAGCCCGAAGATCGCGCTGCGGATCTCACGGATCGTCTCGTCGAGATCGTCGACGGCCTGCTCCAGTCGCTCCCGGGCCGCCGGGTCGGTGACGCGGGCCAGGGTGCTCTGCAGGCCCATCCCCGCCGCGAACAGGCGCTGGATCACCGTGTCGTGCAGGTCACGGGCGATGCGTTCGCGATCTTCGGTCACCGCCAGGTCCTGCTGTGCGAGTAGCAGCGCATCCTCGGTGAGGTTGCGCTCGATGGTGCGGGCCAACCAGTTGGCGATCAGTCGCACGAAGTCCTTGTCGGCGTCAGACCAGGGCTCCTCACGTGGACCCGAGCCGTGGAAGGCGACGACACCGAAGGCAGCGCCTTCGACCTCGATCGGCGCGCCGATGAAGCAGACGCTCCCTTCCAGCGCGACGACGTCGCCCGTGGTCAGGATCTGCGCGCCGCACTCTTCCAGCTCGGGCGGGAGCTGCGTGGCGGGGCGCCCGTCGGCCTCCCAGGACTGGAGCACCTGGGTCGAGTCGTCATCCATGCGGGCCAGGAAGCCACCGTCCAGACCGAGCAGCGTGGCGGCCGCGCGCAGGGTCTCCTGGAACTGCTCGTCGGAGCCGATGCGCAGCTCCGAGGCCACCCGGTAGAGGGTGCGCATCCGCTCCTCGCTCTGACGGATGGCCCGATCGGCCTCGACCCGGTCGGTGATGTCGCGCACGATCGCCACCACCTCCCTCGAGGACTCGCGGCGCGCGGGCGGGTACTGGATGAGCACCTCGACCGGGACGTCGGTTCCGTCGGAGCGACGGAACACCGTGGTGAGCGTGCGTGCGGTGACCTCACCCGACAGCAGCGGCGCCAGCAGCTCCCGGAACGCCTGCTCGTTGAGCTCGGGGTTCAGGTGCACCGGGGTCATCTCGAGCAGCTCCCGCTCCGAGTAGCCGGTCTGCTCCACCGCCCCGAGGTTCACGTAGGAGTGCCGCAGGGTCACCGGGTCGAAGATGAACACGCCGTCGAGCGTCGCGTCGAGGGTGGTGCGGATCCGGCGGTTGTCCTCCTCCGAGGCGATCCGGTCGCTGATGTCGCGGATCACCGCGATCACCCGTAGCTCACCGCCCCGCACGAGCGGGCTGAGGCTGATCTCGACGGGGAAGACGGTGCCGTCGCGGCGGAGCCCGAGCAGATCGAGACCAGAGCCCATTGGTCGCGTGTGGGGCTCCGCGCGGTAGCGGGTGCGGTGCGCGCGATGCGCCTGGCGGGACTCGGGCGGGAGCAGGACCTCGACCGGCTGTCCGAGCAGCTCACCGGACTCGTAGCCGAACAGCTCCTCGATGCGACGGTTGACCAGCACGATCGTGCCCGCCTCGTCGGCGATCAGGATGCCGTCCGGCGCGACCTCCACGACCGCCCACGCGAAGTCGCCCTCGAGCTGCTCAGCCATCGTCGGCACCAGGCGCTCCGACTGTGACTCGCGCTGGTCGACCACGGGTGGGGTCGATCCTGGGACGGTTGGTTGGTCGTGTGCCACTGCTTCTTCCTGCCTGGGGGCACCTGTGCCGCCAAGGAGCCTAACGGTCGCCGGCCGGCATCAGCTCGCCCGGCGCGACCCCCCTCTCGCTCCCGGTGATTTTTCCGGGTGTCGGGCTTGATTCGCTCCCGCTGGGGGCCGACAAGCCTGATATGGGGGACTACGACGACAGCCTGGGGATCGAGGACCTCGACCTGGAGACGGTTGAGATCGAGCGGGCGGTGCTGAACGACTCCGAAGAGGGCCGCCAGATCGCCGCCGGCTTCGTCGCCGTCTTCGGCGAGTTCATCAGCAATCAGGTCCGACCGCTGCTGCGGCAGGTCGCGGCAGCTGGTGGCGAGCCGCAGCTGCTGGTGAACGGGCTCGCCGAGCTGCTGCGTCAGACCGCCGACACGATCGAGTTCCCGATCGGCACGCGTCGCTGAGATGAGCTTGAGACGAGAGGAGCGCTCATGGAGCGTTGGACGTTCCTGATCCTGGCTGACGACCGGGGTGAGGCCAACCAGATCCGCATGTTCCTGCGCAGCGGCGACGACCCTGACGCCTGGCCTCGCCTGCAGGTGACGCTCGACGGGACCGAGGTGGCCGTCGACTCGGTGGAGAAGGACTACGAGGCTCCGGAGTGGAAGGCGCTCGAGCTGTTCACGCAGGGTGGCGGGAGCGCACAGCGCTGGGAGGAGCTCAAGGACAAGCTGCGCACCCAGGTGAGCTGATCGCGCCGGACCAGCGGCGGTGCATGACCCATCGGGCGCCGCTGCGCTAGAAAGGAGCCGGTCAGTCGGGCGGAAGCGGGTCGCGCAAGCGACGCTTCCCGATCTCGGATCGGGTGAGAGATGGTCGCAGTCGCGTTGGTGGCGGTCCTGGCGATGGCGGGGCTCGTCACGGTGTTCGTCCTGCGGTCGCGGACCCCGGCCACGTCCGAGGAGTTCGTCGACGTCTCGAGCCGGCTCGAAGGCACCGGAGCCACACCGGCGGCATCGACCCTGACGGGCGCCGCACCCGCACCTCCGGTCGCCGCCCCGGTCGCATCGATCGCGGCGTCCGACCGCGATCGGGTCGTTCGCGACGGGCGGGACCCGAAAGCTGCAGAAGGTGCGAACGACGCGGACGACGACGCCGACGACGAGCCGGTGGTGGATCGCTTTCGAGCCCCCGGCGAGCGGGCGCGCCGGTCCCCAGCGGGCTACCAGCCGACCGTCCCCCGCAAGCCGATGCACCTCCTCCCGAGCGTCGACGCGCTCGCCGAGGCTGCTTCTGACCAGCGAGACGGTGCTGGAGCACCAGCCGACCGGACCGGACGGTCGGCGAGCGTCGCCGATGCGGAGGCGGAGCACACACCCGACTCGGAGCCCCAGCCAGCGCCTGAGCCGGTGATCGTGCTCGACGACCGCGGCGCGGCGGTGGTCCTCACCGAGGAACCCGCCGCGACGGAGACCTCGGCGAGCACCGAGCGCACCCCCGGCGGGCATGCGCCCGCGACGGACCCGCCCGACGAGGGCGATGCGGACGTGGATGAGATCCTGCAGGCGCTCATCCAGCGCCTCGGGGTCAGCGCGCAGGACGCGGCGGAGGTCGCCGCGGAGCTCGTCGAGCGCCCGGACATCGATGAGGGCGAGGTGGTCGAGGCGCTGAGCGACCTCGTTGAACGAGTGGACCCGGCCCGCGGTGCCGACCCGGTCGAGGAGCTCGTGCTGTTCTCCGAGCTGTCAGATCAGGTGCCCCGTCGGCCCGGACAGCTCACCCACTTCGCGAACCTGCCTGCGCTCGAACGGCGGCGGGTCATCGTTCGGGTGCTCTGCCTGCTGGTCGCCCGCTCCGAGGAGTCCCTCGACGGCGAGGCTGCGCGTCCAGCGGTCGCGGCCGAGCGAGCCGATCGCGGACCGGCCCGCAGCTGGCCGGTGCCCGTGGCGGATGAGCCGGACGAGAACCTCCCCGCGCGCCGGCGCCTGGCCCGCGCCCGCCGGTGAGTCTGTGAGCTGGTCTGCTGGCCGTCAGGTTCCGGTCGGTTCGTACTCGCCGTAGGCGACCAGCTCGCACAGCACACGCACGAGAAGTCGGATCCGCTCCTCGTCGCTCAACGCGTCGAGCGGGTTGGTGGTGCGGTCGATGCGGATCGTGGTGAGGTCGATGAGGTTCCCACACCGCTCGCGGGCACCTGCTTCGGGCGTCACGTCCGCGGCTCCTGCGAACGCCCCACCAGTCAACGGCGACGGGGCAGCGGCGCGAGCGAGTCGACGCTCGCGGGCTCGACGGGGGGTGCGCTGGTCTGCGACCGTTCGATCACACGCTTGAGGTCGGACGGTGAGACGGAGGCACGGAGCTCGTCGACGCTCGCGAACTCCGTGTCGCGCAGCACGCGCTGCACCTCCTCAAGCGTGACCAGGTCGACGTGCTGGTTGTTGTCGTTCACGATCTCCTGCCTTCGCTTCCGTTCTCCGCCCGAGCGAGTAGGTGGCTCAACGTTAGAGGTCACCGCGGAGGTGCTGGTGGACCCTGGAGACCGTCAGCGGCGTCGGGGTAGCGGGACGGCGTCCGCAGCCCGCAGCGCGGCGACCCGCTCGCGCTCCTCGTCCTCCGCCTTGATCGTCGCGGCGATCCGCACGACGGCATCGAGCATGCTCTCGTGGTCGCGGAGACGGCTCAGCTCGGCCAGCCCCGCGAGCTCGCTCGTGGGGGCGAGCTGGATGTCACCGAACTCGACCGGCTTCGCCAACTTGATGGTGTGCTGCATGGTCGTTCTGCCTTGCTCTCCGCCCTGGCCCACGGACCTGGAGCCGCGAGCGTACGCGGCCTCGGTCCGCTGCGCGCGGATGGTGGTGAGGCCGCGACGGGGAGTCAGGCCGACGCCAGGACCTCGCTCGCGGAGTCGGGGGCGTTGGCGAACTGCATCACCTGCAGCGCTTCGAATCGCTCCCGCACCCGCGGCGTCAGCAGGCCGAGCTTGTTGACGTTCGGCACGATCTTCGAGAAGAGCATCTGGCGGAAGATCACCATGAGGGGGTTGGTCGCCGCGAAGCGCTTGCCCTCCTCGACGTCGATGCCCACCTTCTCCCAGACCTGCTCGAGTAGGAAGCGCTGATACATGAGGTCCGTGGCCTCGAGCAGGAACTCTTCGCGGTCTTTGAGCTCGGCGGCGCTCAGCTGGGGGAGGAAGTCCTGCAGCGAGAGCACCCCGAACGCGACGTGGCGGGCCTCGTCGCGCATCACGTAGTCAGTGATCTGCTTGATGACCGGGTCGCGGAACAGCACGTTGCCGAGGCCGAACGCGGCCAGCGCCAACCCCTCGACCATGATCTGCATGCCCAGGTAGGTGATGTCCCACCGACGCTCGGTCATGATGTCGATCAGCAGCGACTCCAAGGGCTTGCTGATCTCGTAGTGCTGGCCGAGCTTCTCGTTGAGGTACCTGGCGTAGGCCTCGACGTGGCGGGCCTCGTCAGCGACCTGGTTGGCTGCGTAGTACTTCGAGTCGATGTCGGGCACGGTCTCGACCAACCGCGCGGTAGCCACCAGCGCGCCCTGCTCACCGTGCATGAACTGGCTCACCATCCAGCTCTGGAACTCCCAGGCGATGACGGTGCGCTCCTCCTGGCTCAACCCGTAGAACGGCGAGTCGGGCTGGTCGAAGCCCATGAACCCGTCGATCATCGCCCGGTCCTCGTCCGTGAGGTCGGGGTCCGGGTCGCCGAAGTTCACCTCCGGCGTCCAGTCGATGTCAGTCGTGGCGTTCCACTGGGAGACCTTGCCCTTCTCGTAGAGCTTGGTGAGAGCGGGGCGATCCTGGACGTAGTTCCAGGTGAAGCGGGTCGTGACGTCAGCGCCGACGTCGAGCAACGTACGGGTCATGGTCGGTTCTCCTCGGTGGTCGGGGGGGATGGATCACTGGATCGGGGGGAGCGCACACCAGCGGTCTGCTGGTCGGGGACGCCGACGCCCTCGAAGCCGGACCACAGCAGCGTGGTGAGCCGGTCGACGAGCCGGGCGCGAGGGATCGGGCGGTTCTCCACCCACCAGTCGCCGGCGAGGTGCACCATGCCCACGACCCCGTACGCCCACGGCTTCCCGTCGGCGGGATCGAGGCCGAAGGTGCTGAGGATGCGCTCGAGGACGATGGCGACCTCCTCCGCGATCAGCGCTGTGAGCAGGTCCCGCTTGCCGGGGTCGGCATGGACTGACAGGAAGCGGTAGAGGTTCGTGTCGCGCTCGATGAGCGTCAGGTAGGCGTCGATCGTGCGCGCCAGGAGCTTGCGGGGAGGCTCACTGCTCACGAGCGCGGGGGCTAGACCGGCGATGAGGTCGGTCACGAACCCCTCGGCTATGGCCAGGACCAGGCCCTGCCGGTCCCCGAAGTGGCGGTAGAGGATCGGCTTGGTGACACCGCACGCCGCAGCGATCTGCTCCATGGTGGCGTACGGCCCCTCTCGGCGTACCAGCGCTACGGCGGCCTCCAGCAGCTGCTGGCGCCGGTGCTCCCGCTTGGCGCTCTGGCGGGCTGCCCGCTCCCGCCGGCTCTCGGTGGTGCTGCGATGGGGATCGCCGGCCCAGTCATTCACTGTTACTGACAGTAACAGCAGTGAGGGAGGCGAGCAACGCAGGCGACGATCCCGGCGGCGCCGCCTACGGGCCGCTGCCGCGCACGAGCCGGGTGTGATCGCGCGGTCCGTCGAAGGGGAGGTCCTGCCAGCTGGAGCCCTCCGCCGCCGAGCGGTGGGCCGCGCTCAGCACCTCGACGACCAACCGTCCGAAGTGGGCGTCGGGGGCCTCGACCCGGCGACCCGCGGCCAGCGCGGCCGCCGCCTCGAGCTGAGCCAGGTAGCCGAACTGCACCAGCTGGGGCGCCTCGGTCACCACCGATGGGGCAGGCACCGGCACCAGCTCACCGTTGTGTTCGAGTGCGAGCGTCGGGAGCAGCTCGGCCCGCAGCACCCCGGTGGTGCTCGAGACCTGCAGATCCCACACCGGCACCCGCTCGCGCCGGCTGACCACGACCACAGCCACCAGACCGCTCGCGAAGCGCAGCTCGATCTCCGCGTACCCCGCGCGCATCGGGTCACCGTCAGGTTCGAGGCGCGCTCGCACCGCGGTGGGCGCCGCCGGTGCAGCGAACGCCAGCGCGACCGCCAGCGGCTGGGCGCCGACCCCCACGAGCACGCCGGGGGAGCGCTCCGATCCGGCAGCGGTACGCCCGGCGGGAGGGTGCAGGGAGCGGACCTCGATCCGCTGGATCGGGCCCAGCTCGCAGATCCGAGCGAGGGCCGCCCGCACGATCGGTGCGAAGAGCAAGTGCTCCCCGTAGATGACCGGGCCCGCGTCACGAGCGGCGTCGACGATGGCGTCCGCCTCGGCCAGGGTCGACGCGAGCGGGGAGTCGACCAGCACGGCAGCGCCGGCGCGAAGGGCGCGCAGCACGTCGCTCGCGTGCTGTGGAGGTGGCGTGGTCACGATCACCAGGTCGGCCCCGGCCGGCAGCTCCTCGATCGAGCAGGCCTGGGCACCGAGCTGTCGGGCGCGCTCGGCCGCGTCGTCCGGCCCGCTCGATGCGACGTGGCTGACCCGCAACCCGAGTGCCTGCGCGGCGAGACCGTGCACCACGGCGAGCTCGCCCGCACCGGCGAGCGCGATCGTCGTCACGGGTGCTCAGGTGCCGGCCAGGCGGGCCACCACCGGCGCGAAGGTGTCCATCGCATCGCCCTGCACCACGATGTACGAGAAGCCCCAGCGCTCCCGCCGTGCCTGCAGCAGCTCGCACATCTCCTCGACGGTCCCGATCAGCGCGTGAGGAACCTCACGAGCCTCCTCGGGGGAGATCCCGAACATGCCCGCCATCATCTCGGCGGCGCCCGCCGCGTCGGTGGTCTCGATCACGGCGAGCAACAGGCAGTTCAGCTCGATCTCGGCGAAGCGCTCACCCGCGGCCTCCCGCAGCCATGCCAGCTTGCGGTCGGTCGCCGCCGCCGTCGCGTCCGCCGCCGCCTGCGCGTCGATCCGTCCACTGCGCAGAGACGGGTTGACGCCGACGATCTGGGCTTCGCGGGCCGCGATGGTCAGCACCCGCCGGCCACCGCCGCCGATCAGCAACGGCGGGTGCGGTCGTTGCTGGGGTTTGGGGGTGCCGTCGAGACCGGTCACCCGGTAGTGCGCACCTTCGAAGTCGAACGGCCCGTCGGCGAAGAGGCCCTTCAGCACCGCGATGCTCTCCTCCATCCGGCTCACCCGTACGGCCGGAGGGTCATAGGCGATGCCCGACTGCTCGTAGTCGGTGTGCATCCAGCCGGCACCGAGCCCGAGCTCGACCCGACCACCCGAGAGCACGTCGATGGTCGCGATCTCCTTGGCGAGCACCACCGGGTGCTTGAAGTCGTTGTCGAGCACCAGCGCCCCGACCCGCAGCTCGCTGGTGGCATCGGCCGCCGCCTGCATGGCGGGCAGGGGAGCGAGCTGGTCGCCGAAGTGGTCGGGGAGGAACAACGTGGAGTACCCGAGATCCTCCGCCTTGCGAGCCAGCGCGACCCACTCCTCGCCGGAGGCGGCGTTGGCGAGCTGGACCCCGAAGCGGAAGCGTCGATCGTGAGCCATCGCGGCACGCTAACGCACCACCGGCCTGAGTATCGTCGGGTCCGCGTGCGGAAGTTGGCTCGGCTGCTCGTGACGATCAGCGCCTCCGGCGTGTTGCTGGCGGGCGCGATCGTCGCGCTCATCGCCCCAGCAGACCGGCTTGCCCGTTCGGTCCACGCCGAGGCAGCCCCGCTCGACCTCGCGGCGCTGGATGAGTTCGCTGTGCGATCGCGGGTCTTCGCCGCTGACGGCAGCCTGCTCGCGACCCTGCACGGCCCCGAGAACCGGCAACCCGTTCCGCTGTCGAGCGTGCCCCAACCGGTGATCGACGCCATCCTCGCGGTCGAGGACGCCGACTTCTACCGGCACAACGGGGTGAACTTCCGGGCGATCGGGCGGGCCCTCTTCGAGAACGTCTCCTCAGGTGGTGTCGAGCAGGGTGGGTCCACCATCACCCAACAGCTGGTGAAGAACGCGCTGCTCCGGGACCCCTCCCGGGATCTCGACCGCAAGACGAAGGAGATCCCGCTCGCGATCCGGCTCGAGCAGCAGCTCTCCAAGGACGAGATCCTCGAGAGGTACCTCAACGCCGTCTACTTCGGCTCCGGTGCCTACGGGGTGCAGGCCGCTGCCGAGACCTACTGGGGGGTCGGCGTCGAGCAGCTCGGTTACGCGGAGGGGGCGATGCTCGCCGCGCTGATCGCCAACCCGGAGCAGTACGACCCCATCCGGCACCCTGAGCGGGCCTACGAGCAACGTCGCGCCGCGCTCGATCGGCTGGTCGCCTTGGGGAAGATCAGCCGCGAGGACGCCGTCCGCTACGGCAGTGCGCCGCTGCCGGTCAACCGTTGCAGCACAGCGGGACCTCGGCCGGCCGGCTGCGGTGACGGGATCGAGCTTCCACCGCCGGAGAACTACTTCGTTGAGAACGTGAAGCAGCAGCTGCTCGCCGATCCTCGCCTGGGCGCGACGCGCGACGAGCGCATCGAGCGGCTCTTCGGTGGTGGCCTCCGCATCTTCACCACGCTCGACCCGAAGATGCAGCTCGCGGCGGAGCTGGCGCACGCACAGGGGGTGCCCCGCAACAGCAAGGGCGTCACCGCGGCCATCGTGACCGTGGAGAACTCGACGGGGGCGGTGCGAGCTCTCGTCGGCGGCCCGGGCTACGACCAGTACAAGTACGACGTCGCCACCCACCAGCCCGGACAGCCGACCGGCTCGGCGTTCAAGGTGTTCACGCTGCTCACCGCGCTCGAGCAGGGCAACCTGCCGAGCGACACCATCGGCGGTGGTGGGGCGTTCAAGTGCCCGGGGTGCAGCAAGGACCCCTACGTGGTCTCCGGGGCTGGAGGCACCCTCACCTCGGTCACCGCCAGATCCTCGAACGGCGCGTTCGTGCGTCTGGCGCAGGTGGTGGGCATCCCGAACGTCGTGGAGACGGCTCGCAAGCTGGGGGTTACCAGCGAGCTCCCGCCGGTGCTGTCGCTAACGCTCGGTCCCCGTGAGATCACCCCGCTCGAGATGGCCTCTGCCTACTCGACGATCCCGAACGACGGCGTGCGCGTGCCCCCGTACTTCATCGAGCGGGTGGAGGACGCGAACGGCAGGGTCATCTTCGAGCACGAGCCTGGCGGTGAGCAGGCGATCAGCGAGCGATCGGCTTGCTACGCCCGTGAGATCCTGCAGGAAGTTGTGAAGAGCGGTACCGGCACCCGGGCGAGGCTCTCCAAGCAGCCAGTTGGCGGGAAGACGGGCACTGCGGAGGAGAACTTCGACGCCTGGTTCGTGGGGTTCACCCCGTACTTCACCACCGCGATATGGATGGGCAACCCCGACCAGGACGTCTCGATGGCCAACCTCAACGGAGTGGCCAACTTCGGGGGCACCTATCCGGCGATGATCTGGCGGGCGTTCAACGAGGTGATCCACCAGGGGTTGCCCGTGGGGAGCTTCGCACCCTGCCCCAAGCCCGACCGCAGCGGTCGACCGGTGGTGGGCCGCGGCGACAACGCGCTCAACGGGGTGCGGATCGGCAAGGATGGCAAGCCGATCTTCGGGACGGTACCTGGGATGGGCTCGACCTCGTCGTCCAGCTCCACCACCATCGCAACCGGGAGCGCATCGACGACGACCACCACCGCGACGCCGGAGGCGACGACGCCATCGAGCACCGCGCCACCGTCCACTGCCACCGCAGCACCACCGGGAGGGTGATGAACGCGTTCGAGGACCTCCTCAAGCTCCAGGAGCACGACACCCGCATCGACCAGCTCCGCCACCGGCTGTCCACGCTGCCCGAGCGCGCCGCCCGTGACGCCCACCTCGAGCAGGTCGCCCACCACGACGAGATCACCGGCGCGCTGGCCGCCCGGCGCGACGAGCTGGCCAGGTCCCAGCGTCGGATCGAAGACGAGGTGGCGACCCTCGCCGCGAAGGTCGAGGAGGTCGACCGCAAGCTCTACTCGGGCACGGTCACCTCGCCACGCGAGCTTCAGGCTCTGCAGGACGACCTCGACTCGCTGCGACGACGGCAGCGCGAGCTCGAGGACGAGATCCTCGAGCTGATGGAGCAGATCGAACCGCTCGACCAACAGCTCGCCGCACGAGCCGCGGAACGAGCCGACCTCGACCGCCAGGGTGTCGAGCTGGAAGCCGCGCTCGCACAGGTCGAGTCCGGGATCGACGCGGAGCTGTCAGCGCTGCAGGCGGAGCGAGCTGCGATCGAGCAGGCGATACCGGCAGACCTGCTGGCACACTACGAGAATCTGCGCCGGCGCCTGCATGGGATCGCGGTCGCCCGACTCGTCGGTGGCCAGTGCGGTGGCTGCCACCTGAGCCTGTCGGCGGTCGAGCTCGACCGCATCAAGCACGAGCCGCCCGACGCGCTGGTGCACTGCGAGGAGTGCGGCCGGCTCCTCATCCGCTAGGACCAGCGATGTTCCTCTGGTTCGCAGGGGTGAGCTTCGCCTTCGTCTGGGTCGTGTTCCGCAGTCCGGCACTCGACTACCGGTTGGTGATGTTCGGCTCCGTCCTGCCGCTTGGGGAGCTCGCGCTCGGCGGGCCGAAGCTCGCGCACACCCTGCTCGCTCCCGTGGCGTTGCTGACCGTGGTGATGCTCGCCACCCAACGACGGCGGCTGGTGCGGCGCCGGTGGATCAGCCTCCCGATCGGCATGCTCATGCACCTTGTGCTCGACGGCGTCTGGGCCGACGCCGCAGTGTTCTGGTGGCCGTTCCTCGGCGTCAGCTTCGAGGCGTCCAGCCTGCCGGAGCTGGACCGCCCCGCCGTCGTCATCGCCCTGCTCGAGCTCGCCGGGGTCGCGGCACTGGCGTGGTGCTGGGTGACCTTCGGGTTCTCCGACCGTGACAAGCGGGAGCTGTTCTGGCGCACCGGTCATCTCAGCCGGGACCTGGTGGGATAGGTGCTGCTCGTCGTCCGCCACGGCCGCACCGCGGCGAACGCCGAGGGCTTGCTGCTCGGCCGTCTCGACGTCCCCCTCGACGCTGAGGGCGAGCGTCAGGCGGCCCGGCTCGCCGCCGCGGTCGGTCCGGTCGACCGGGTGATCTCCAGCCCCCTGCTGCGCGCCCGCCAGACCGCAGCGGCGTTCGGGCTCCCCGTCGAGATCGACGAGCGCTGGGTCGAGCTGGACTACGGCACCTACGACGGGACACCGCTGCGCGAGGTGCCCGACTCGGTGTGGTCGACGTGGCGTCGTGACCTGTCGTTCGCGCCGCCCGGTGGCGAGTCCCTCGCCTCGCTGGGAGCTCGGGTGCGATCCTCGCTCGAAGAGCTGGCGGACCGCGCGCGCTCGGAGCACGTGGTCGTGGTCTCCCACGTCTCGCCGATCAAGGCGGCAGTCGCGTGGGCGCTGGGGGTCAGCGACGAGGTCACCTGGCGGCTGTTCGTGGCCCCAGCCTCGATCACCCGCATCGAGTTGTCCCGGCGCGGGCCGGTGCTCCACACGTTCAACGAGGTGGCGCACCGCTGAACGCGGCTGCCTGGGCGGCCACCATCTCGACGATGTCACCCATCGCGAGGTTCACGTCCACCACGTGCAGCCCCCACTCTGGCGTGAGGTCACCGGTGATGTCCCGGGCTCTCGGACTGGCTGGATCGCTGCGGACCGTGACCTCCAGATAGCTGAAGCCGTCGCGCTGGACGCACTCACCCTCCAGCAGCCCGGGCAGGGTCACGAACGGCGTGGTGATCCGAGCCGCCGCCGCGGGGTGTCGCAGCACCCAAGGGCCGGTGGGGAAGTACGGCCGGAGCGGGGCGCGACCACCGGCTGGCGCGGCGGGGTTCACACACGCGGCGACACCGTCCCCACCGCGTGGCCGGCCGAAGAAGCTGTTCGCGGGCGGCGGCGCCGTCGAGCGGAACGAGGCGTACGACACCACGCAGCCGATCTGCTCGGTGCGCCGGCACAGCGGGATGTTGGCGAAGTCACCTCCCACGTCGGCGCCCTCGGGCACCCGCACGGTCGAGCCGATCAGGTACGCCGCGACCAGCAGGGAACGCATCTGTGGGTTCGGATCGAACTCCTCGCGCAGGAGACGGTTCAGATGGCTCGCTCCCTGCGAGTGACCGATGAAGACGACCCCGCGGCCACCGTTGTCGTTCGCCAGGTAGTGCCGCCAGGCGTCGAGGACGTCGGCGTAGGCCACCTGGCTCGCCGCCAGCCGGTCAGCTGGCACCCTGCCGAGGAGCGCGGGCAGCGTGAGCTGCCGGTAGACGGGCGCGAAGACCCGGCACTGGCTGGTGAGCCGGGCCGCCTGGCTGAGCACCGAGCCCTCCTCGGCGTCGCTGGGCACCAGATCCGAGTTGGGGGTCTGGTCGGCGCTGATGGTCGGGTAGACGTAGAAGCAGTCGATCGGGGGGTCGGACGCCACCGTGTGTGGCTGAACCTCGAGCGAGCCGTCCGGATGCACGACGGTGGCGTCGAGGTTGCGGTGGCAGACGTCATCGGCCTTGTCAGGCCGGCAGAGCCAGTGTGCGGGATCCGCGTACACCTCGCTCGTGTAGGGCGGAACCGGCGCCGTGGTGCTCGCCGGGCTGGTCGGCTCCGGGGTGGTGGTCTCCGATCGGGTGGCCGTCGAGGTGCTCTGGGCGCAGGAGAGGCCGAGAAGGCTCGCCACGACCAGCCCGGCGAGCAGCCGGACACGACCGGCGCGAGAGGAGCTCACAAGAGAGGCAGCGGTCATCGAGTCATCTTCGCCGGCCGATCACCGGACCGCCACTGCGGCTCGCCCCGACTCGGCGATCGGGCGCCACCCAACCCGAACGATTGAGACCGGGTTCGTCCGCAGTCCGCGCCGGCGGTAGCGTGCGCCGCAGCGACGTGACCGCTGGCGGCACCGGAGGCGAGGAGCATGACGCGCCGATCACCATCTGCGGCTCACCGCGTGGTGCTCGTCGTGGGGATCGGACCCGGTGACGCCTCGATGGTGACGCTCCAGGCGCTCACCGCGCTCCGAGAGGTGGACGCCGTCATCGTCTTCGACAAGGGCGAGCGAGCGACCGAGCTGCAGGACCTCCGGCACACCGTGCTCGATCGCGCCCGCGAGGGTCGGCCGTGTCGGGTCATCGCGCTCGACGACGGGCGACGTGACCCGGGGAGGCCGTATCGCGACGCGGTGCATGACTGGCACCGCAGCCGGGTGGAAGCCCTCGAGCAGGCGCTGCTCGACGAGGTCGGCGACGGCGAGCGGGTGGCGATGCTCGTGTGGGGCGACCCGTCGTTGTACGACAGCACCCTGCGGCTGCTGAACGAGCTGCGCTCCCGTGGACGGGTCGAGGTGGACGTCGAGGTTGTACCGGGGGTGTCCAGCCTGCAGCTGCTCGCCGCCCGTCACGCGGTCCCGCTGCATGAGGTGGGGGGATCGTTGCTCATCACCACCGGTCGACGATTGCGTGAGGGGCTGCCCGCCGGCATCGATGACGTGGTGGTCTTCCTCGACCGCGAGTGCAGCTTCACCGTTCTGCGAGGCGACGGCTGGCACATCTGGTGGGGTGCCTGTCTCGGGATGCCCGAGGAGCAGCTCGTCGCCGGGCCCCTCGACGAGGTCGCGGACACCATCGTGTCGCTGCGCACCGCGTTGCGCGAGCGACTCGGGTGGGTCTTCGACCTCTATCTGTTGCGACGTCGGTAGCTGGAGAGCGCGCCGGCTGTCATCGCGGCGAGCGCCACCGCGCGGCTGACCCGTCGGCGCAGCCTGACGGCGCGCTCGATGTCGTCCACCGAGGGTGCTCCGCCCTCGCCGAGCACCCCGCGATCCTCGAGCACGTCTCCGTAGCGGTTGGCTCCGCCGAGCGTGATCCCGAGCCCGGCGGCGAAGGCGGCCTCGATCACCCCTCCGTTGGGGGACGGGTGACGGGGCGCGTCGCGACGGACCACGCGCTGCACCGCACCGGCCCGTTCGGGGTGGGAGGCGGCGACCGCCAGGGCTGCGAGGCGAGCCGGCACGTAGTTGGCGAGGTCGTCGGCACGCGCCACCGCCCAGCCGAAGCGGCGGTAGCGCCGGTTGCGGTGGCCGACCATCGCGTCCAGCGTGTTCACCGCACGGTGCGCGAGCGCCCCCGCCGGTCCCGCCACCGCACCCCACCACAGCGGGGCGATCACCGCGTCGACGAGGTTCTCGGCCACGGATTCGATCACCGCCCGGCACAGCTCCTCGTCGCCGAGCTGCCCGGTGTCGCGCCCCACGAGCGAACGCACCCGCAGACGTGCCTCGGGGAGCCTCCCGGCACGCAGCAGGTCGCGCACCGCGAGGGCTTCGGTGTCGAGCATCCGACCGGCGGCACAGACCGCCACCGCGGCGGCGGTGGCGACGTTCCGTCCCACGAGGCGCGTCGCGAGTCGTCCCACCGCGAGCGCGAGGCCGACCCCGAGCGAGAGGTGCACGACGCCCGCGAGGCGCGAGTCGGCGTAGGTGAGCCGCTCGATCCGTGTCATGGCCGAGCCGAAGAGCGCGACGGGATGACGAGGGTACGGCGGCTCGCCGACCAGCTCGTCGATCACCACGCCGACGGCTGCACCGATGGCCGTCACGGTCCGACCCGGGCAAAGGCCCCGATCACTCGATCCAGCGCCTGAGGTGGCGGCAGCGCGACCCGGGCGACGTCCTCCAGACCGAACGACGCGCAGTCCCGGACGAGGACCGAGCAACGGAGCAGATCGGCACGGAGATCACGTCGGTGCACCAGGATCCAGTTGGCGTCGGTCTCCTCGACGGTGAACCCGAGCGCCCGCAGCTCGCCGCTGAGCTCGGCGCGCAGCGACGCGATCGCTTTCGACCACCCGACCAGGTCGGTGCGCGCGAGCAGCCGTGGCACCACCGCGGCGGCCAAGGCGTTGACCGACCACCGCGGCTGCAGGTCGCGCAGACGCATCGCGTCGAGCGGGCTCGGAGCGATGGCGTAGCCCAGCCGCAGACCGGGGCACGCCCACAGCTTGGTGAGCGAACCGAGGCGCCAGCTCGCCCGGTCGCCCCGGGTCCAACGGCCGGTCGCGAGGGGGAAGAAGGCCTCATCCCACACCCGAGCCTCCTCGTCGTCGCGGGCCAGGCGACCCAGCGGGTTGGAGGGGTTCGACCGCCAACGCGGGGCTCCGGGATCGACGCGTGGCAGGTGACGCGCGTAGAGACCGAACTCGGGCGGACACACCTCGCCGGCGCCTTCCAGGTGGGCGACCAGTGCGATCGCCTCCGCACCACCGTTGGTCAACACCACCCGATCGGGGTCCTCCCCGAGCGCGTCCGCCAGAGCGCGCGTCGCCGTGGTGTCGTCGGGATAGCGGGTGACCAGCTCCGGGTGGCGGTCGAGGAGGCTGCGCAGCGTGGCCGTCACATCCGGTGCGAAGGGGTTCGTGCTCGCCGAGAGGTCGAGCAGCTCCGATGCGTCGACCCCGAGCGCGGCCGCCACCCGCCAGGAGTCACCGCCGTGGGGACCTGGAGGTGGTGCCGGCGCTGAGGGCTCGCTCAGCACCGGGGGAGCCTCGACAGATCCGCACCCGCGACCTCCCCGATCACGATCGTCGAAGGGGCGGCCAGCTCGAGCTGATCCACCTCCGCCAGCGTGCAGCGCGCCACCTGCTGGTGAGGGGTCGTCGCGCGGTGGATGACCGCCACCGGCGTCTCGGGGCTCCGTCCGCCGCTGATCAGTCGCTTGGCGATGCGGCCGATCCGCTCCACGCCCATGAGCACGACGAGGGTCGCGTCGGTGGCGGCGTGGGCCTCCCAGTCCACCGCCACCCCGCCGGCCGGGTCTTCGTGGCCGGTGAGCACGGTGAACGCGAGCGACCGGTTCCGCAGGGTCAGCGGGATCCCCGCAGCGGCGGGCGCCGCGATCGCTGAGCTGACCCCCGGCACCACCTCGAAGGGCACCCCAGCCGCGGCGAGGGCGGCCACCTCCTCGCCACCGCGACCGAACACGAACGGGTCCCCGCCCTTCAGTCGCACGACCCGACGCCCCGCCCGCCCGTGCTCGACGAGCAGGCGGTTGATCTCCGCCTGCGGAACCGGGGCGTGCCCGGGTCGCTTCCCCACATCGATTCGCTCTGCGCCCACAGGCGCGAGGTCGAGCACCTCGTGGGGGATCAACCGATCGTGGATCACCACCTCCGCCTGCGCCAGCAGACGGGCGGCGCGCAGGGTGAGCAGCTCAGGATCGCCCGGGCCGGCACCGACCAGTGCGACGCTCACGCAGGGAACCTCCCGGTTTCGGTCACCGCGACCGCGGCGGTGGCGTGCGCGCTGCGGTGCATCGGGCCGAGCAGCCGACCGCCGGGACGGGTGGCCAGCAGCGCCGCCGTCTCGGCCACCCGGGCCGCGATCCCGACGGAGCGGCTCACCGGCTGGCTGGCGGCCAGCAGCTCCTCGTCGTCGATGCCGATCACCCCGCAACCCAGGTCGAGGCGCGCGTCGTCGACGAAGCGGCTGCGGGTGGCGATCGCGGTCGGCGGGAAGGACAGCCCGTGATCCTCGAGCGCCGCGACCACCAGCTGGCGAACCTCGTCGGCGGTGGCGGCTGAGGAGAGCCCGACGCCGACGACGACCTCCCCGCAGCTCACCGGCACCCCCGACCGATGAACACCGGGTTCGCAGGCTCGAGACGCAGGCCGGCTCCGCCCACGGGTACTGCCCGGTCGACGTGGATCTGCAGCAGCTCCCCGAGCCGGGTCGACGCGCGCACCGCGTGCTCGAGCACCGTGAAGGTGGCCACCAGCACCGCAGCAGATGGGAGCAGCGCCCACGCGGCGTCGAGCACCTCGGGGCCGCCACCACCGACGAAGACCCGGTCGGGGGTGGGGAGGGTCGAGAGGATCTCAGGTGCTTCGCCGTGGTGGACGCAGACCCGGTCGGCGACGCCGAAGGCGGTCGCATTGCGTCGGATCCGCTCGACGTCCGCGGCGTGGCGCTCGACCGCGTGGACGACCAGGTCGGGACGGATCGTCGCCGCCTCGATGCCGACCGAGCCGCTGCCCGCGCCGATGTCCCACAGGACCGAGGCGCCGCCCAGCGTGAGCTTCGACAGCACGACAGCCCGCACCTCGGGTTTGGTGATCATGCCGTCGCGATGCTCGAAGCGGTCGACGGTGCTGCCCCACGACAGGCGCGGTGCATCGGAGCGTGGGACGGCAGCGCCCGTTCCGTCGGCGTCGGGATCGGCGATGAGGAGGACGACCGACAGCGGGTCGAACACCCCCCCAGCCAGGCCCTCCAGATCCGTGCGTTCGAGCCGTTCCTCAGGCTCGCCGAGCTGGCTGGCCACCACCACTCGTCGAGGTGGGCATCCGGAGGCGAGCAACGCACTCCCGAGACGTTGCGGGGGACTCTCCGGCGAGGTGAGCACGGCGACCTTCGGGCTGCGCATCACCTGCTCGACCGCGGCGTCGAGCCGGCGACCGTGCGCGGAGACGACATCAGCGTCATCCCAGGGCTCGCCGGCCGCGGCCCACGCGAGCGAGACCGACGACGGGGCGGGGTGGATCTCGAGCCGGACCCGCGGGTCGCCGGCGACGTGCCGGTGCAGCAGCCGGACGATGCCGAAGAAGCCGGGGTCGCCAGACGCGAGCACCGCGACCTGCAGGCCGGACGCGAGCTCCGCGGCGACCCGGTCGACGATCACGTCGAGCGGTCCACGCAGTTCGATGAGGCGTCGGTCGCCGGCATCCACGTAGGTCAGGTGCCTCGGTGCGCCCACCAGCACCTCCGCCTCCTCAAGTGCTCGTCGTGCCCGACGGCCGAAGACCTCGCCACCGACCATCCCCACGACGCTCAGACGGGTGCTCATCGGCCGCTTCGGGAGCTCGACGACTGGCGGGCCGGGCGGAACCGGGTGACGTAGTCAGGTGCGTACACGTGACTGCGGATCCCGCAGGCCGCACCGGTCGCACCGGCGAGCGCGGGACCGATCAGGAACAGCGTGGTCGTGCGGAGTCCCTCGGCGCGCACGGTGTGGGCGAGATCGGCGATCGTCGTGCGCAGGACGCGCTCGGCGGGTTGACCCACGCGGTGGGCCACGACGACCGGGGTCTGCGGCTCGAACCCCGAGCCCTCGGTGAGGAGCTCAGCGGTGAGCTCCTCGACCAGCGAGACGGAGAGGAACACCGCCAGCGTCGCGCCCGTCGCGGCGAACGTCCGCAGGGTCTCGCGGGGTGGCATCCCTGCCGCGGTGCCCGAGGCGAGCCGGGTCAGCACCACGGACTGCGCGACCCCAGGGAGGGTCAGCTCGCAGCCCGCAGCGGCGGCGGCCGCGGTGAACGAGGACACCCCCGGGACGATCTCGAAGGCCCGTCCGTGCTCCACGCACCAGGCGATCTGCTCGGCGACGGCACTGAAGATGGTGGGGTCTCCCGAGTGCAGCCGAACGATGCGCGCCTCGGGGTGCGCGGCGAACACCCCGCAGATCTCCTCGAGGGTCATGTGCTTCGAGTCGTGCAGGACGGCGTCGTCGCGGCAGTGCGAGAGCACCTCCGGTGCAACCAGCGACCCGGCCCAGATCACGATGTCGGCGCTGGCCAGTCGGTCGACGGCGCGCACGGTCAGCAGGTCCGCCGCTCCCGGGCCGGCACCGACGAACGAGATCATCGGGAGGCCGCCACCGCCGGGGGACCGGCAGTGGACGCGGCGGGGACGATCAGGGCGCTGAGGTAGGCCAGCGGACCGTCGGGGGTGTCGGTGGCCGGGAAGCTCCGGGCACCGGGTAGGCCCGTCAGCTCGGCGACCACCGCGTGCTCGCGACCGGTCTCGCGGACCAACGCCCGGATCGTCTCGCCGTCGGTGGTGGCTTTGTGCAGCACCACGGCATCGCCGTCGAGCATCGCCTGTCGGGCCCGTGCCGGATCGGCGGTGATCACGAGGGTGCCGGTGCCGGTCGCCAAGCCGAGCGCGTACGTCGCAGCGGCGGCCTGCCAGGCGGTGACGCCGGGAACCGCCTGGATCGGCACGCTCGGGCGTCGGGCGCGGACCGTGGCGGCCAGCTCGGGGAAGACGGTCCACTGGCTCGGGTCGCCGAGCACCGCGACCGCGACCGCCTCGCCGACGTCCACGCCCGCCAGCGTTGCGTCGACGAGCTGGCGCATCGACGACGTCCGGCCGTTGCTGCTGAGGTCGAAGGGCTGTCGGCGGATCTCGGCCAGCGGAGCGACGGCTCGCACCACGGCCTCGGCCCGGCCGATCGAGCGCTCATCGGTGCTGATGACGAGCACCCGGTCGGCTGCGTCAAGGACCGCGACGGCCCGGCTCGTCACCAGGCCGGGGTCGCCCGGTCCGACACCGACCCCGATCAACGCCGGCCGGGGGAGCTCGACCGGTCCGGGGTGCGTCGGTGCGGCCTGGTCGTGGCGGGTGCCGGCGTCGCCGGTCGCGAGGAGTCGGGTGATGGCCTGGCGGATGAGGTCAGCCTCGGAGCGGCCGGCTGCGACGGCTCGTTCGGCGAGCGCCTGCTTGAGATCGTCGGGCAGGTAGATCGACGACTTGTGCACCTGGCGACCCTACCGCGCGTAGGGCATCAGTAGGGCAGTCTTGCATCGGCTGGGGTGATCGACGCCGGCGGGTCAGCCACGCCGCTCCTCCACCAGGGTGGGCGACCGGGATGCCCGACAGGTGTCGACGAAGCGCTGCGCCAGCGCTTCCTGACCCGCGAGGTGCACGTGCACGTAGGACGCGAGCAGGCGGGGCCCGCCGAAGCCGGCCAGGGTCGTGCCCTCCCGGCTGTCGAGCTCGAAGACGTCGCCCTCGGGTCGCACGCTGCTGTAGTGGAACTCGTGGCCGCGCAGGCGGGTCCCCGCCGGCCCAAGCGGTGTGGTCCGTCGGGTCGTGACCCTCCGGTAGCCGAGGGTGAGCCGCCCGGTCATCGTCGCTTCGGCATCGATCACGCCGGCCATCGCCTGGCCGTCGAGCGATCGGCTGAGCCAGATCAGCCCGCCGCACTCGGCCCACACGACCAGACCGGAACGGACCCGCTCCCGGAGGTCGACCAGCAGTGGCTCGTTGGCGGCGAGCTCGGAGGCGTAGACCTCGGGGAAGCCGCCACCCACGATGACACCCCCCAGCTCCGGTGGCAGGTGGCGGTCCACCAGGGGATCGAAGGGCACGAGCTTGGCGCCCGCGCGGCGGAGCGCGTCGAGGTTGTCGGGGTAGATGAAGCTGAACGCGGGACCCGACGCGATCCCCACCCGCACGACCGGGTCAAGTGGGGCAACCGCGGGCAGCTCCACGCGCAGCGGTGGGGCGGTGGCGGCGATGGCTTGCAGCGCAGCCAGGTCGATGTGGGTCCGGATCGTCTCCGCGAGCCGCTCCAGGGCCCGGTGCAGGCCGGCCGGCTGCTCAGCCACCGGTACGAGACCGAGGTGCCGGTCCCGCCAGGCGAGGCGGTCGTCGCGCCGCAGCGCGCCGAGCACGGAGACACCACGATCCGCGAGGGCGGCCCGGAGCAGCTCCTCGTGGCGGTCGCTGCCCACCCGGTTGAGGATCACGCCCGCGACGCGGATCCCCGGGTCGAAGCTCGCGAAGCCGTGGACCGTGGCTGCGACCGACTGGCCGGCTGACGCCGCGTCGACGACCAGCACCACGGGCGCGTCGAGGAGACGGGCGACGTCCGCGGTTGACGACGCGGTGCCGTCGGCAGCGCCGTCGAACAGGCCCATCACGCCCTCCACGACGAGGAGGTCGGTCCCCGCGCCGGCGCGTGCCGCGCTGGCGAGCACCGCTTGGGCACCGCAGATCCACAGGTCGAGGTTGTACGACGGGCGTCCCGAGGCGAGACGGTGGTAGCCGGGGTCGATGTAGTCCGGTCCGACCTTGGCCCCGGCCACCCGGATCCCCGCACGTCGCAGGGCCGCCAACAGGCCGGTCACGACGGTCGTCTTCCCCGCCCCCGAGTGGGTCGCGGCGATCACCACCCGCGGTGGCAGGCTGTGAGCAGGACGGCGTGGGATCGGCATCACCCGTACCGTAGGCCACGTAGGGTGCAGTGCCCTACCTGGTGCTAGGGTCCCGTGGCCATGCGAGCCCGCACCCCGACCCCGCCCACGATCCGAGGGTGGTGCCCGAGCGTGACCGCTCCGCTCGAAGCCCTCGACGGCTGGGTGGTGCGCGTCCGGATCGGCGCTCGTCCCGTTGGAGCCTTGCAGTGGGAGACTCTGGCCACGGTCGCCGAGCGCGACGGCAGCGGCGTCGTCGAGCTCACCTCCCGGGCCAACGTCCAGCTCCGGGGTCTGCGGACCGAGCGGCTCCGGATCGCGGCTGGCCAGCTCATCGCTGCGGGGCTCGCGGCGTCCACGGAAGACGTCGATCGCTCGCGCTCGGTGATGCTCAACCCGCTCCTCGATCACCCCTGGGAGACCCCGGTGCTCGCCGAGCGCAGGCGGGTGCAGACAGGGATCGAGCGGGTCGTCGCCCGGCACGGCCGGCAGCTGCCCCCCAAGTGGTGGGCGGTGGTCGACGCGGAGGTGCCCTGGCCCGCCCCGTGCCACAGCGCGGACCTCGCCGTCTCGCAGCGGGGCGACCGCTGGGTCCTGTGGGTGGCCGGTGAGCCACGCTGCCACCTCATCGACCCGCTGCCCGCCGTGGCGACGCTGGTGCAGCGCTGTGCGCAGCTGCGCTGCCGTGCCGCTGCACTTCCCGCGCCGGTGCGGTCGGAGCTGACCACCTCCGCCACGGACGTCCCGGCCCAGGTGACCCCACCGATCGCCGAGCGTCGCACGGCGTGGTGGGGCCCCCGCCAGATCGGACGAGTCGTCGTGGCCGGCGCGTCGCCCGCGCTCGGCGTGACAGGGGCCGCGTCGCTGCGGGTGCTCGCCAGGCTCGCCCGGCGACCCGCGGTGTCGATCCGGCCAACCACCGAGCGGGGGGTGGTCGCGGTGGCACCCGTCCACGAGACCGGATCGCTGCTCGACGCGCTCGACACGCTCGCCAGGCACGGGTGGGTGATCGCCGACGACGATCCCCGCCGGCTCCTCTCTGCCTGCATCGGCACACGGGGCTGTTCGGCGGCGTTCGTCGACACCCACCGCCTGGCCAGCCGGATCCGGGTCGGGGAGCGCACCCACGTGTCGGGCTGTCCGAAGCGCTGCGGCGCGCCCGGCGCCGCGCGCGAGCTGATCGCCACCCCGGACGGGATCGAGGAGCGCCGGCGGTGAGTACCCGACTCGACTACGAGCGCGACGGCGAGGCGATCTACCGGGCTTCGTTCGCGACGATCCGTCGCGAGCTCGGCGCACGCCTCGGGCAGTTCGGTGAGCTGGAGCGGGTGGTCGTACGGATGGTCCACGCGGCGGGGGACACCACGATCGTGGACCTGATCGAGGCCAGCGACGGCTTCGTTGACCTGGCTCGGGGCGCGCTGCGCCCCGGAGGGGTGATCTGGTGCGACAGCGAGATGGTGGCGCGGGGCATCACCCGCAGCCGCCTCCCCGACGGTGTCAGGGTGTGCTGCGCGATCGGCGATCCGGAGGTCCCCGAGATGGCCCGCCGGGCAGGCACGACCCGGGCGGCGGCTGCGGTGGACCGATGGCTCGGATCGCTCGACGGTGCCCTGGCGGTGATAGGCAACGCACCCACCGCGCTGTTCCGGCTGCTCGAGCTGCTCCTCGACGGTGTGGCCCGTCCCGCCGCCGTGATCGGGGTCCCGGTGGGCTTCGTCGGTGCCGCGGAGTCGAAGCAGGCGCTCGCCACGCTGTCCCACGGCACGCCCTACCTCACGCTGCACGGCCGTCGAGGGGGCAGCGCGATCGCCGCCGCGGCGGTCAACGCCTTGGCCGACGACCGGGAGATCATCCCCCGGTGAGCGTGTCCGAGCCGGGCGGGCACACCGCCAACGGTCGTCTCTACGGGGTCGGGGTGGGTCCGGGAGACCCCGACCTGATGACCCGTCGGGCGGAGTGGGTGGTGCGCAGCTGCCCGGTGGTGGCCCACTTCGCCGCCCGTGGTCGCCAGGGCAACTCGCTGCGCACGATCGCGGAGCTGCTGCGCCCGGACCAGGTCATCGAACGGCTCGAGTACCCGGTGACCGTTGAGCCCCTGCCGCCGGACGAGTACCAGCGCCAGCTCGACGCCTTCCACGACGAGTGCGCCCGTCGGCTCGCCGCCCACCTCGACGCCGGTCGTGACGTGGCGGTCGTCAGCGAGGGCGACCCCCTCTTCTACGGCAGCTACATGCACCTGCACATCCGGCTGGCGGACCGCTACCCCTACGAGATCGTGCCCGGGATCACGTCGTTCTCCGCAGCGTGCGCCGCGGCTGGCACCCCGATCGTCTCGCGGGACGAACGCTTCGTCGTCATCCCGGCGACCGCTCCCCCGGAGGAGCTTGCACGGGTGCTGGCGGGGGACGACGCCGTGGTGATCCTGAAGCTCGGCGGGCATCTCGAGACGGTGGCCTCGGCGCTCGAGCTGAGCGGCCGCGCGTCGAGCGCGCTCTACGTGGAACGGGCGAGTCACCCCGACCAGCTGGTCGTTCCCGTGGGCGATCTGGGCCGCAGACAGGCCCCCTACTTCTCGCTGATCCTCGTCCCGGGAACTCGACTGGCCCGACGGCCGGTGCCCGCATGAGCGGCCGGGTGACGGTCGTCGGGGTGGGACCGGGGCGGGCCGACTGGTGCACGCCGGCGGTGCGCCGACGCCTGATTGAGGCCACCGACCTCGTCGGCTACGAGCGCTATCTGGCGCTCGCCGACGACGTGGTGGGCGAGCCGTTGCCGGGTCGCCGTCACCCCTCGGGCAACCGGGTCGAGGCGGAGCGAGCCCGCCTGGCGTTGGATCTCGCAGCTGCGGGCGGCGAGGTGGTGGTGGTCTCCTCCGGGGATCCGGGGGTCTTCGGGATGGCGACCGCGCTCGTCGAGCAGCTCGACGCGGACCCGTCCCGATGGGACACGGTTCAGCTCGAGGTGGAGCCGGGGGTCACGGCGGCGTGCGCGCTGGCCAGTCGGGTGGGTGCGCCGCTCGGTCACGACTTCTGCGTGCTGTCCCTGTCGGACCTGCTCAAGCCGTGGGAGGTGATCGAGCGCCGCCTCGACGCCGTCGCGGCAGCCGGGTTCGTGCTCGCGCTCTACAACCCGCGCAGCCGCCACCGTCCTGATCAGCTCCGGCGGGCGATGGAGGTGCTCGGACGGCACCGTGCTCCCGACACACCGGTGGTCGTGGGCAGGAACGTCGGCCGTCCCGACGAGCGGATCACCCTCACCACGCTCGCCGGACTCGACCCCGCGACGGTGGACATGTCCGTGCTGCTGATCGTCGGCTCGGACGCGACCCGGCTGGTGTCGCGGGCTGGGCAGGTCCACGTCTACACCCCCCGCCGCCACGACCAGGGCCGTGCTGTCGCTTCTGACAGCGCCGCGACCGATCCCGTCGGCTCATCGGCGGCGGAGCCCGTGCCGCCGAGAGGGGTGTGGCTGCTCACGGGCGGTGCACGGGCGGGGAAGAGCGCATACGCCGAGCGGCTCGCGGCCCGTACCGGCCTGCCCGTCACGGTGGTGGCCACCGCTGAGGCCCTTGACGAGGAGATGGCGGCTCGCATCGAGGCACACCGGTCCCGTCGCCCGGCTGGCTGGGCGACCATCGAAGAGTCGGTGGAGCTCGCCGCGGCGGTCCGCACGGTCGCACCCGGGTCGTGCGTGGTCGTCGACTGCGTGACGGTCTGGGTGGGCAACCTGTTCCACCGCGGGGTCCCGGACGGGGAGATCGAGGCTGCGGCCGCGGCGCTGGCGGAGGTGCTGCGACGTCGGGTCGGGCCGTCGGTGGTGGTGACCAATGAGGTCGGCTTCGGGCTCGTACCGGAGACCGCGCTCGGCCGTCGCTACCGCGACGTGCTCGGTCGGGTCAACGCGACCCTCGCCGGCCTCGCTGACCGCGTGGTGCTGATGTGCGCGGGACGTGGGGTGGAGCTGGCAGCGCTCGAACCGGTGGACGCCACCACGCACTGATGGGTGCCACCGACGACCGGCTGCAGGCGATGGCGCAGGCGCTCGGGCTGCTCACCCGGGTGCCGGTGCCGGTTCGGGGGGCAGGGGTGTCCGGCGCGGCGCTCGCCTGGTTTCCCTTGGTCGGCGCCGCGATCGGCGGGCTGGGCGCAAGCGTTTGGCTGGCCGCCGGTCTGCTGCTGCCGCCGGGAGGGGCGGCGGTCGCCGCGTTGGCCACGACGGTGGCGGTCACGGGAGCGCTTCACCTGGACGGGTTGGCCGACTCGATGGACGCGCTGGTCGGCGGCGGGAGTCCGCAGCAGCGCCGCGCGCTCCTCGACGACCCGCGTCACGGCACCTACGGCGTCGCCGCGGTGGTCCTGCAGGTTCTCGCCCAATGGTCGCTGCTCGCGTCCCTCGACCCGGGTGCGGGCGCGGTGGCCCTCGTGGTGGCGCACAGCCTCGGGCGCGCCGGCGCGGTCTGGGCGATGGTCGGTGCCCGGCCCTTCGGCGCTGGGCTCGGCGCGGGTGTGCTGCGCGTGCTGCGGGCCAGCGACGTCGTGGTCGCGACCGCTTCCGCGGTGGTCGTGGCGGTGGCTGTGGCCGGCGGGTGGGGGAGCGGGCTTGTGGTGGCGGCCGGCGTGGTGGCGGTGACGGTCAGCCGATGGGGCCAGCGCCGGCTCGACGGGGTGAACGGTGACGTGCTCGGTGCGGCCGAGCAGCTCGCCGAGACGGTCGTGCTCGCCGGGGTGGTTGCGCTGGCCGGTCGGGGAGTGGCGCTGCCCTGGTGGTGATCGCTCCCGGGCCGGTCCGCGCCGGTGGTGGCGAGCCCGGCGGGGTGGGAGGGGTGACGGAGGAAGAGCGGGAAGGGGTGGAGGGCTAGAGCGAGCAATGGAGGGAGAAATGGAGGGAGAAGCAGTGGAGGGAGAGCTGGACCGAGCAATGGAGGGAGAAACAGTGGAGGGAGAGCTGGACCGAGAGCTGGGTGATCGACCGACCGGGCTGGCCGGGGCTGCGGGTGCTGACCGGCGCGGACCGGCGGCCTGGGTGGTCGCCCTGGCCGAACGGTTCGAGGCGGTGCTGTTCGACGTCGGCGGCACGCTGGTGGAGCAGGCCCCTCCGCACACACCTGTCGAGGCTTTGGAACCGAGGCTGCTTCCGGGGGCCTTCGAGGCGTTGCGCGCGCTGAGAGGCGCCCTCCGCCTCGGAGTGGTCTCGAACACCACCGTGATGGATGGCGAGACGCTCCGTGACCATCTCGACCGGGTGGGCGTCGGGGAGCTCTTCGAGACCCTGGTGGCGACCGCTGACCTCGGCGTGCACAAGCCGGACCCCGAGCCGATCCGGGCGGCGCTGGCGTCGATGGGTCTGCACCCCTCGAAGGTGCTCTACGTGGGCGACGACCCCGTCGACCGGGACGCTGCGGCTGGCGCAGGCGTGGCGTTCTGCTTCACGGGGGTCGACCTGCGGTGGACCCTGCAGCGGTACGCAACCCGTTCAGAGCCGGTGGGGTCCACCGGATCGCCGGCTGTCCCGGCGCGACCGCCGCTTCGGGGCTCGGACCCCTCCAGCGTCGAGCGGTGCCGGGCCCGGTTCGATCGCCTGGCCAAGCCACCGGGTGCGCTCGGGATCCTCGAGGAGACCCTCGCCCGCATGGCGGGGATCGCCCGGTCGGAGATCCCACCGGTCGATCCGGTGGCGTGCGCGGTGTTCGTGGGTGACCACGGCGTCGCGGAAGGTGATGTGGTCACCCCCTGGCCGTGGACGATCACCCGGCAGGTGGCCGCGCTGCTGGCGGAAGGGCGGGGGCTGGCGGCCACGCTGGCCCGCTCGGCGGGGGTGCACCTGGAGGTGGTCGACGTCGGGTTGGCGACCGGCCCGACCCCCGACGGGGTCCGCGACGAGCGCGTCCGCAGCGGCACCGCCGACATCCGGTTCGGCCCCACGATGGAGCCGCGGGAAGCCGTCGCGGCCCTCGACGTGGGGGAGCGCACCGCGGAGCGGCTGGTGGCGGCAGGTCACCGCACGCTCTGCGTGGGTGAGGTGGGGATCGGCAACACCACCGCGGCGGCGGCGTTGATCGCGTGGCTCACCGGTGGTGACCCGGTCGCGTTCACCGGTCGGGGATCGGGGATCCCCGACGACGCGTTCGAGCGCAAGCGGGCAGTGGTGGCGGGCGCGGTGGCGGCGGTGCCGCGTGATGCCGGCGTGATGGAGGCGCTGTGTCGGCTCGGTGGCCTGGAGATCGCGGCGATGGCGGGCTTCGTCGTCGGGGCCGCATCGATCGGGGTGCCGGTGATCATCGACGGTGTGATCGCGCTCGCCGCTGCGTGCGTCGCGGACGCGCTCGTACCGGGTGCGCGCGACGCGATGCTGGCGGCGCACCGCTCACCGGAGCCGGCGACGGTCGCCGCTCTGGAGTGGTTGGGGCTCCGACCGCTGCTGGATCTGCGCATCTGCACCGGTGAGGGCGGGGGTGCGGTGCTTGCGGTGCCCTTGCTGCGGGCTGCTCGCGAGGCGTTGGTGGGCACTGCTCTGCTCGACGAGCTCTGAGCCCAGTCCGCCCGGCGTAGCCGAGCGCACAGCTTGCGGGAGCCCGCGCCCTCAGGCACGAAACGGCGACCGAGCGCGCAACGGCTTCTCACGTCAGCCGCGACGCCTCTCCCACATGGCGCTTCTCGGCTGGCATGACGGGGATCGTCGTCCCACGCCACGGCCTCAGGGTGCCGGGGCATCGCTCCGACCACCCCGGCGACGACCACCCGCCAGATCACCCCACTGCCGCCCCGCTACCAGAGCATCCCGGTGGATCCGGACTGCGTCCGTGCTCCCCGTCGCCAGCGTGGTCGGGGTGTCGGAGGCGGTCGGCGAGCTCATCCACCGCGGCCTCGTGCGGTGTTCGCAGCGGGAGCGTGTCGTCAGCGGACGCGCCGGCTAGGGCTCGGCATCGACGTGTCGAACGTGGCCGAGGCGCTCGAGGGGCCTCACGCGCGCTGATGCTGGTCGACGCCAGCTCGCCCGCTCGCCAGGGGTGTTGCCTGTCAGGAACGTTCCGCTCGGGGAAACCGGAACCTGGCTCAGGTCGTAGCTTGATCTGATCCCAAAGGTTCCAGATGCTCCAGCCACCGCAGCGCGCCCTCGACGTCGCCCACCTGTGGGACCGGCGGCTGCGGTGGCCGGTCGACCATCACCACAGGCAGGCCGAGCTCGCGTGCGGCGTCGAGCTTGGCCCGTGTCGCCGTGCCGCCGGCGTTCTTGGCGACGACCACGTCGACGCCATGTTCGAGCAGCAGGTGGCGTTCGGCGTCGAGGTCGAACGGCCCGCGCTCGAGCACGAGCGTCGCTTCCGCCGGAAGCTCGTCGGGTGCGTCGATGGCCCGGATCACGAAGGTGATCTCCCGGCAGTCGAGGAAGGGTCCGATCCCACGACGGCCGACCGTGAGCAGGGCCCGGCGCGCACCGAGCCGCACCAGCGCGTCCCGGGCTGCGGGAAGGTCCGGCACCACGATCCAGCGGTCGCCGGTGGTGGGCGTCCACGCCGGGCGCAGCAGCCGCAGCGCGGGGACACCCGCTTCGGCGGCAGCACGGGCGGCGTGGTGTGGCATCCGGGCCGCGAACGGGTGGGTGGCGTCGATGAGCGCGTCGATGCCCTCATCGACGAGGTAGGCGCGCAGTCCCGCCACCCCGCCGAAACCCCCCGCGCGGGTCCGGCCCGGTCGGGGCACCGGACGTGACGTCACGCCGGCCAGGGAGCTGATCACCTCGACGTCGCGATCGACGAGCCGCTCGGCCAGCCTGGTCGCCTCGGTGGTTCCGGCCAGTACCAGCACCCGGGTCACGGTCTGGATCGTACGGGCTGGCGGATGCTGGTACAGTCCCCGCCGGCCGCAGGGAACACCGGTGTGAATCCGGGGCTGTCCAGCAACTGTGACCGGGGAGTGATCCCTCAACTGACAGGCCACGACCGTTCGGGGTTGGAAGGCCGAGGGGGAGCGTTGATCCGGGAGCCAGGACACCTGCGTCCGCGAACCGAACGCGACGCTAGGAGACGTCACCGTGATCTTCGCGATGCACATCGCCGAGGGCTTCCTGCCCCCGGTCTGGTCACTGCTGTGGACCCTCGCCGCCGCCCCCTTCGTGGTGGCCGGCTTTCGCTCCCTGAAGCGGCGGATCGATGACGGCGTCGACGCGAAGCTCGCCACCGCCTCGTCGGGGGCGTTCTGCTTCGTCCTGTCGGCGCTGAAGATCCCGTCGGTGACGGGGAGCTGCTCGCATCCCACGGGAGTGGGGCTCGGCACCACCCTCATCGGTCCGCTCCCCATGACTGCGCTGGGCTCGATCGTGCTGCTGTTCCAGGCGATGCTGCTCGCCCACGGCGGGTTCACCACCCTCGGGGCGAACATCTTCTCGATGGCCGTGGTCGGGCCCTGGGTGGCGTGGTGGGTGTACCGGGCCGGCACCGCCGGGGGTCTGTCGATGTCGCTGGCCGGGGGGATCGCCGCGGGTGTCTCCGCTCTCGCCACCTACTGCGTGACCGCGGTGCAGCTCGCGCTCGCCCACCCCGACCCGGTCTCTGGTGTCGGTGGCTCGCTGGTGGAGTTCCTCGGGATCTTCGCGCTGACCCAGATCCCGTTGTCGGTCGTCGAGGCGGTGATCACCGCGCTCGCGCTGCGATGGCTGTCGGCCCGGTCGAGCTTGGACATCCCCGCGCTCACCGGACGGGTCCGTGAAGGCTCGCTGCCGGCGAGGAGGGTCGCCTGGTCGCTCGCCGGGGTCGTGCTGCTCGTGACGGCTCCGCTGGTGGCCCGCAGTGGAGCCGAGTGGGCCGGAGCCGACGCGCGGGCCATCGGCACGGTGACCACCATCGACCCGGGTTACCAGCCCTGGTTCGAGGGGTGGTGGACACCGCCTTCGGGTGAGGTCGCGTCGTTCCTGTTCGCGCTCCAAGCCGCGATCGGCGCCGGGGTGGTGGGCTACGTCTTCGGTTCGCGGCGTCGCGACGCACGCTCCGCTCTCACCGACACGAGCGGCTCCTGAGCCTGTCGTGGCTGCGATCTCGACCATCGACACGATCGCCCACACCAACCGCTGGTCCCACCACCACCTCGGCGACAAGGTGGTGTGGGCCGGGGGTCTGGTGGCGGCTGCGCTGCTCACCCCGGTGTGGCCCGGTGCATTGGCGGTGACCGTCTGCGTTCTGTGCTCGTGCGCGCTGGCGGGCATCCCGCTGCGGGTGCTGTTCGGGATCCTTCGCGTCCCGCTCGGCTTCATCGTGTCGGGCGCGGTGATCACCGCGATCAGCTTGACCCCCGGACGGTGGCCGCCGATCCGACTCACCGAGCTCGGCGCGGCAGCGGCTCTCGCCGGGCGCGGCATCGCCGGCACCGCAGCCGCAGCGCTGCTCGCGCTGACGGTCCCGGTGCCCGAGCTGCTCGCGCGGGCCCGTCGCGTCGGGGTGCCGGCGGTCGTCTGTGAGGTCGCGATCCTCATGTACCGGATGATCGCGGTGAGCCTCGAGCGGCTGCGCTGGCAACGCTTGGCCCAGGAGAACCGGCTGGGGTACGACGGGTTGCGGCGCTCGATGCGGTCGGTGGCCGCGCTCGCCGCCGCAGCGTTCGTGGGGTCGATCACCCACGCGCAGCGTCTTGCCACGGGTCTCGGCGCGCGCGGCTTCGACGGGACGGTGTGGCTGCTCGACGACGGCGCCCCACACCGACCGCGCTTCCTCGCTGGAGCGGTCTCGATGCTGGCTTTGGTGGTGGTGGGTTCGTTCCTGTGGGGTGCTTCGTGAGCGGGACGGACCGGCAGGTGCCGACGGACGTGTCCGCGCGCCCCGCCCGTCTGGAGGCGGTGTCGCTCACCTACCGGTACCCCAACAGCGACAGCGACGCGCTCTCGGCCTGCTCGCTGGCGGTGCCCGCTGGTCAGCGCTTGGCGTTGCTCGGCGCGAACGGCTGCGGCAAGACCACCCTGCTGTTGCTCCTCAACGGCAGCTTCCGGCCTGCCGCCGGGGAGGTCCGCCTCGACGGGGTGGCCACCAGCTACGACCGGGCCGGCCTGCGTCGCTGGCGCCGGCAGGTCGGCCTCGTCGTGCAGAACCCCGACGACATGCTCCTCGCGGGGACGGTCCGTCAAGAGCTCGCGTTCGGGCTGCTCAACCTCGGGCGTTCCGAGGATGAGGCCCGGGTTGCCGCCGACCAGTTGCTGGCCGCGCTCTCCCTCGATCACCTGCGGGACCGCCCCACACATCTGCTCTCGGTGGGGGAACGGCATCGGGTGGCCATCGCCGCCATGGCGATCACCGAGCCGGCTGTCCTGCTGCTCGACGAGCCCACCGCGGGTCTCGATCCGGCCGGCGTGGAGGAGGTGCTGGCCCTGCTCGACCGCCTCCACGCCGCGGGCACGACCATCGTGGTCTCCACCCACGACGTCGATCTTGCCCACCGGTGGGCGGATGCGGTGGCGGTGATGGCGGCCGGCTCGGTCGCGGCGTGCGGATCCCGGGAGGTGCTGCACGACCGGGTGCTGATCGACTCGGCCCGGTTGCGCTCACCGTCGGTCGTCACGATCTGGCAGTCCCTGCCGGGCGACCTGCGTCCGAGCAGCTGTCCAGGGGATGTCACCGCGCTCGCCGCGCACCTCCGCTCGGCCCGCGCGTCCGCAGGGGTCGCCTCCCCGGAGGTGTCGGGGTGAACGGCCGGCTCGTCGGGGGCCTGATGGTCTGTGGCACCACCTCCGATGCCGGCAAGAGCACGCTGGTCGCCGGGTTGTGCCGCTGGCTCGCCCGCCGAGGGGTGGCCGTCGCACCGTTCAAGGCGCAGAACATGTCGCTCAACTCGGCGGTCACCGTCGACGGAGGCGAGATCGGCCGCGCTCAGGCGCTGCAGGCGTGGGCGGCGGGCGTCGAACCCGAGGTGGCGATGAACCCGGTGCTGCTCAAGCCGACCGGTGAGCGCACGTGTCAGGTGGTCGTCGCTGGTCGACCCTGGCGGGTCTGCGAGGCCACGGCGTACCACGAGACGAAGCCACAGCTGCTCCCGGCGGTGGTCGACGCCTACCGGTCGTTGCGCGAGCGCTTCGACGTGGTGCTCTGCGAGGGGGCCGGGAGCCCGGCGGAGATCAACCTGTTCGACCGGGACATCGTCAACCTGCGGCTGGCCGAGGTGATCGGTGTGCCAGCGCTGGTGGTGGGTGACATCAACCTCGGTGGGGTGTTCGCCTCCCTCGTCGGCACGGTGGAGCTGCTCCCACCCCGCTGGCGTGAGCTGGTGCGGGGCTTCGTGATCAACAAGCTCCGCGGCGACCCGGACCTGCTGCGCGACGGCGCGACGCTGCTCGAGGCCCGGACCGGGGTGCCGGTGGTGGGCGTGCTGCCCTGGATCGAGCACACCTGGCTCGACGCCGAGGACTCGATGGCGCTGGAGCGTCCGATGCCAGCTCCACGACCGGCGTCGGCTGACGAGCTGGACGTCGCCGTGGTGCGGCTGCCCCGCATCTCGAACGCCACCGACCTGGACGCGCTGCGGCTGGAGGCGGGGGTGCGGCTGCGGTGGGTTCACGACGCCGCTGGTCTCGGGGACCCCGACCTCGTGATCCTCCCGGGGTCCAAGGCCACCGTGGCGGACCTCCTCTGGCTGCGCGAGCGGGGCCTGGACTCGGCGATCCCCCGACTCGACGCGACGGTGATCGGGATCTGCGCCGGTTATCAGATGCTCGGTGACGACCTTGATGACCGGGTGGAGTCCGGCGCGGGAACCGTCGCGGGGCTCGGGCTGCTACCGGTTCGCACCGTCTTCGACTCGGAGAAGGTGACCCGCGTCTGCCGGGGGACCGCGTGGGTGGGTGGTGTCGGCACGAGCCCGACCGACGAGTCCGGCCGGTACGACGGGGCCGGGTTGCCGGTTCACGGCTACCAGATCCACCACGGCCGGGTGCGACCCGAAGGTGGCGAGCCGTTCGTGGTGCTCGACGAGCCGGCCGGGGAGCGGCTCGACGGGGTGGGCGTCGGCGCGGTCTTCGGCACCACCGTGCACGGCCTGTTCGACGGTGACGTCTTCCGTCGCCGGTTCCTCGAGCTGGTCGCCGCCCGGCGAGGCAAGCGCTGGGTGAGCGACGGGGTGTCCTTCGCCGAGCAGCGTGCGGCCGCGATCGACCGGGTGGCCGACGCGATCGAGCAGCACCTCGACCTGGCGTTCGTCGAGTCGCTCATCCGCGCGGCGGCTCCGCTCGGTGTGCCAGGAGGCATCCGGTGACCGCCGGGTCGGGCGCCGGGCTCGACCTGGCCCGGTTCGACGAGGTCTGTGCGGTGGTGCGCGCCCGGGTCCCCTACCTCGGCTGTGAGCTGCTGGAAGAGGCGTCGACTCGGGACGGTTGGATCCGCCTGTCCACGCTCGGAGACGACCCGGAGCTGCTCGTCGAGCTGGTGCGGAGCACCGGAAGCGCACGCGGTGCCCCCTCCGATCAGGTGGCGGCGTCGCTGTTCGTGCAGGCGCTCGCCTTCCGGGCCCCCAGCGTGGCGATCGCCGCGTGGGCACTCGGCCTGCCCGTCGTCACCCTCGACCCGGCCCTGGTCGCCGTTCGGCTCAGACGGAGCCGACCCGCAGTGCTCGGCGTGCTCACCACGGAGCTGACCCGTCACGACGTGACCACGCTGGCGCCGGCGGTGCTCGATGGTCTGCTCGCACCGGTGCTGTCGGCCCTGCGCGGCCAGATCCGCATCGGCAGCCGTCTGCTGTGGTCGAACGTCGCCGCGTCGGTCGCGGCGCTCATGCGGGCCACCGAGGACGTCGGACCCGTCGGGGATCCGGCGGTGCGACGTCGGGGGCACCAGCTGGTGGCCGCCGACGCCCGGCTCGCCGCACAGGGCGAGTGGGAGACCCTCCAGGCGGGAGGTGCGACTGGCTGGTACTGGAACCGGACCGCGTGCTGTCTGTGGTACCGCACCACAGAGTCCGCAGGTCGCCGCTGTGAGGACTGCAGCCTCACGGATCGCGAGGAGCGCACCGCTCGCCGGCTCGCGCAGCTGACACCGGCACAACCGGCACAACCGGCACAACCCGGACACCCCGCGCGACCCGGGCAACCCGCGCCGCACGCGCAACCGGAAGCGGGGTCGGCGTGATCCTCTACGTCACCAACGTCGACACCGAGGTTCTCGCCCTGCGGATCGCCATCGAGGGTCTGCCGGACGCCTTCCCCCCGGTGCGCGCGACCCAGCCGTGGCGCTTCGACGACGCCCTCGACCTCGAAGGGTTGCGCTGCGTGATCGTGCGGCTCCTCGGTGGCCGGCGGGCGTGGGAGCAGGGCTTCGATCAGCTGCGGGAGCGCTGCGCCCGCTCGCGGGTCCCGCTGCTCGCGTTCGGTGGCGAGGCGGTCCCCGATCTGGAGCTCGCCGGGTACTCGACGGTTCCCGGGTCGGTGCACGCCGAGGCGTTCCGCTACCTCGTGCAGGGCGGCCCGTCGAACCTCGAGCAGCTCCTCCGCTTCGTCGCGAACCGGGTGCTCGGCCTGCCCGTGACCTTCGAGGCACCGGTCGAGATCCCCGCCCAGGGCATCTGGCGCCGCAGCGAACCCTTCCACGACGGCAGACCCCGGGTGGGGGTCGTGTTCTACCGGGCGCATCTGGTGGCGGGGAACACCCGCTTCATCGACGATCTCGTCGATCAGCTCGAGCGGCGCGGCGCGGCGGTGGTCGCGATGTGGTGCTACTCGTTCCGCTCGGAAGCGGCCGAGCCGGTGCTGCGAGAGCTGCGCGACCACGACATCGAGGTGCTCGTCACCACCGTGCTCGCCTCGGGCGGGGCCAGCGCGGGCGCCGGGGTGGTGGGCGGTGCCGCCGACGCGGATGGGGACGGCTGGGATGTGAGCGGGCTCGCGGCGCTCGACGTGCCGATCCTGCACGTGCCCTCGTCGGGGCAGACCAGCGAGCAGTGGCTCGACAACCCGAACGGACTCGGCCCCTACGACGCCACCGCGGGGGTGGCGATCCCCGAGATGGACGGGCGGATCATCGGCCCGGTCTTCGCCTTCAACGAGGTGGTTGACGACGGCGTCGAGCTGGGCAACGAGGTGCGGGCCTATCGCAGCGTCGCGGACCGGCTGGAGCGGGTGGCGGGGCTGGCGTGCCGGCTCGCCCGGCTGCGGCGGACGCCACCGGCCGAGCGTCGGGTCGCGGTGCTGCTCTCGGCGTACCCGAGCCGTCGCTCACGTCTGGGGAACGCGGTGGGGCTCGACACGCCCGCCTCGGCGGTCCGACTCCTCGAGGCGCTCGCGCAGGCGGGCTACCGGGTGGAGCCGGTCGTCACCGACCCCGACGCGCTCATGGCCACCCTCGAGGCGGGGTTCACCTACGACGAGGCGACGCTCAGTCGGCGTGAGATCGACCTGGCCGTCGGGTCGCTGAGCGCGGGGGAGTACCTGCGCTGGTTCGCGACCCTGCCCGACGACGCGCGCCGCGAGGTCGAGTCGGCGTGGGGACCGGCACCCGGGGTGCATCGGGTGCACGACGGACGCCTGATGTTCAGCGGGGTGGAGCTGGGCAACGTCTTGGTGGCGATCCAGCCGCCGCGGGGGTACGGGGACGACCCGGTCGCCGTCTACCACTCGCCGGGACTTCCGCCCACCCACCACTACCTGGCCTTCTACCGCTGGCTGGATCAGGTCTGGGGAGCTGACGCGATCGTGCACCTCGGCAAGCACGGCACCTTGGAGTGGTTGCCGGGCAAGCCGTTGGCGTTGAGCGCGTCGTGCTGGCCGGACGTCGCGATCGGGGAGGTGCCGCTGTTCTACCCGTTCCTGGTCAACGATCCAGGTGAGGGCATCCAGGCGAAGCGCCGGGCGCACGCAGTGATCATCGACCACCTCCCGCCTCCGCAGACCCGGGCCGACACCTACGACGAGCTGGCCCGCCTCGAGCAGCTCCTCGATGAGCACAGCCAGCTGCAGACGCTGGACCCCGCGAAGCTGCCGGCGTTGCGGGAGCGCATCTGGAAGACGTTGACCGAGGCCAGGTTGGATCGTGATCTCGGCCTGGACGCGCCGCCGGGTGACGACGAGTTCGACGACGTGCTCGTCGAGGTGGACGGCTACCTGTGCGGGCTGAAGGACGCGCAGATCAGAGGTGGCCTCCACGTGCTCGGCGAGACGCCGACAGGTGAGACGCTCATCGACTTGGTGCTGGCGGTGACCCGGCTCGACAACGGGTCGGTGCCGTCGTTGCGCTCCACGGTCGCCGCGGAGCTCGGCGTCGACCCGCACGATCCGGCTGCGCTTGATCAGATCGAGGCGCGGTGCCGGCAGCTGGTGGAGGAGGCCGCGGCCCACGGCTGGCGGCCCGACGGTGACAACCCGACGTTGCGCTGGGTCTGCGAGCGTCTGGTGCCCGACCTGAGACGGTCGGGCGATGAGATCACGAACCTGCTCGCGGGCCTCGACGGTCGCTACGTGCCCGCCGGGCCGAGCGGCACCCTCACCCGGGGTGGGGCGCACGTGCTGCCCACGGGGCGGAACTTCTATGGGCTCGATCCGAAGGCCCTGCCCACCCGGCTCTCTTGGCAGGTGGGGGAGCGGATGGCCGACGAGGTGCTCGCACGCCACCTCGCCGAGACCGGCTCGTACCCCCGCTCCGTCGGGCTGGTCGTGTGGGGTACCGCGATCCTGCGCACGCAGGGCGACGACATCGCCGAAGCCCTCGCGCTGCTCGGGGTGCGCCCGTGCTGGGAGGACCGGTCGCGCCGGGTGGTCGGGCTGGAGCCGATCCCGCTTGCGGAGCTGGGTCGGCCGCGCGTCGACGTGACGCTGCGGATCAGCGGCTTCTTCCGCGACGCCTTCCCTCACCTGGTGGCGATGATCGATGACGCGGTGCGGCTGGTCGCGGGGCTGGACGAGCCCCCCGAGTGCAACTTCGTGCGGGCCAACGGGATCGAGGACGCCCGGGTGTTCGGTCCCGCGCCGGGAGCCTACGGCGCAGGGATCCTCGACGCGATCGAGTCGGGGGCGTGGCGCGACGAGGGGGATCTGGCCGCCATCTATCTCAAGTGGTCGGGGTGGCGGTACGGACGCGACGCCTACGGCGTGGCCGACGAGGAGGCGATGCGCCGGAGGTTCGCGCTCATCGACGTCGCGGTGAAGAACCAGGACAACCGCGAGCACGACGTGTTCGACTCGGCGGACTACCTGGCTGATCACGGCGGGATGATCGCCAGCATCCGGGCGCTGACCGGCGCGGAGCCCCGCGGCTGGCTCGGTGACTCGTCCGATCCGGCTCGCCCGGTCGTGCGTTCGCTTGCTGAGGAGGCCGCCCGCGTGGTGCGGACCCGGGTGGTCAACCCGAAGTGGATCGAGGCGATGCGCCGGCACGGCTACAAGGGCGCGGCGGAGCTGGCAGCCACGGTCGACTGCCTGTTCGGCTACGACGCCACCACACGGGTCGTGGACGACTGGATGTACGAGCGGGTGAGCGCCGCGTACGTGAAGGACCCGTCGATGCGCGAGTTCTTCCGGCGCTCGAACCCCGCGGCGCTGGCGTCGATCGCGCAGCGCCTGCTGGAAGCGGCCGAGCGCGGGATGTGGGACGCAGCGGAGGCGACGCTCGAGGACCTGCGCCACGCGGTCTGGGAGGCCGAGGGCTGGGAGGAGCTGCGATGAGCACACCGCTGCCGTTCACCGCGGTGGTGGGACAGGACCGGGCGAAGACCGCCCTGCTGCTCGCCGCGGTCGATCCGCGTCTGGGTGGTGTGCTCCTGCGCGGGGACAAGGGCTCGGCGAAGACCACCCTGGCCCGGGGGTTGGCGGCGTTGCTCCCCGGTGACGCCCCCTTCGTGGAGCTCCCTCTCGGCGCCGGTGAGGATCGGGTGCTCGGTTCGCTCGATCTGCGCGCGCTGCTCACCGAGGGGACGCCGACGTTCAGGCCCGGTCTGCTCGCGTCGGCGCACGACGGGGTGCTCTACGTCGATGAGATCAACCTGTTGGCCGACCATCTGGTCGACGCGCTGTTGGACGTGGCGGTGTCGGGTGTGAACCGGGTCGAGCGCGACGGGCTCTCTCACGCGCACCCGGCCCGCTTCGTGCTCATCGCGTCGATGAACCCGGAGGAGGGTGAGCTGCGGCCGCAGCTGTTGGATCGCTTCGGGCTGTCGGTCGAGGTGCGCGCACCGGCGGACGTTTCGGACCGGGTGGAGGCGGTGCGCCGCCAGCTCGCCTTCGAGCGTGAGGGCGTCTCGGACGCGATGGTCGCTGACGCGGCCGACCTGCGACGCCGTGTGGAGTCGGCGCGCCGGGCTGAGGTGCGTGTGGACGACGATCTGCTGCGGGTGGCCAGCTCGGTCGCGGTGGCGGTCGGTGCGGAGGGGTTGCGGGCGGATCTCATGCTGGTGCGTGCGGCACGGGCGCATGCGGCGCTGGGCGGTCGGCCAGCAGCGGAGCTGGGTGATCTGCGGGCGGTCGCCGAGCTGGTGCTGGGCCACCGCCGTCGTCGACGTCCCTTCGAGGAGCCCGGCATCGACCGTGAGGTGCTGGAGGAGGCGTTCGCCGGCGCGCTGGAGGACGGGTCGGTTCGGGGTGGTTCGGCCGGGACCGGTCGCGAGTCGGGCCCCGGGTCGGGCTCCGGGTCGGAGGCGGAAGCCGGGTCGGAGGTGACGCTCGAGTCGGGGGAGGCGGGTGCGCCTCAGGGCGCGGCGCGCCGAGGTGCTCCGACGAAGGGCGCGCTGGCGGACGACGCGGTGCCGGAGGGTGCTGCCCTGGATGGTGCTGCCCCGGGAGGTCGGGTCGATCGTCCAAGCGGAGATCGGCCCACAGAGGTCACCTTGCCCGTCCGTGGCACAGGTCGCCCGGGTTCCTCGACCCTTTCGGCCCCCTCGGGGCGGGCCGCCGTGGCTCCCGCGGGTCGGCGTGGGCGTCGGGTCACGTCAGTCCCCTTCGAGGCCGACCTGCCGGTGGATCCGGTCGGCTCGGCGGTGGCGCTGGCCGGCAGGCGAGCGGCGGTCGGCCGTTCCGACGCCGCGGTGACCGCAGAGGACCTGCGCGGGGTGCGCCGGGAGCAGGCTGTCGGTGCGCTCGTGGTGTTCGTGGTGGACGCCAGCGGCTCCATGGGTGTCGAGCACCGGATGGCCGGCACGAAGGCCGCGGTGTTCGGGCTGCTCGCGGACGCATACCGCCACCGTTGCCGGGTGGCGCTGGTCGCGTTCCGCGGCGAGGGCGCACAGACCGTCCTGCGCCCGACCGGTTCGGTCGAGGTGGCTCGAGCGCGGCTGGCGGACCTGGCGACGGGTGGCGCGTCACCGATCGACGCGGGGCTTCGCGAGGCGGCGATGCTCGCGGACCGTGCCTCGCCCGGGACGCCGGTCGTGGTGGTGGTGGTGACCGATGGGCGTGCTACCGCCGTCGGTGCCGACCCCAGGCAGGTGTTCGAGCGGGCGGTGGAGGTCGCTCGGTCGCTTCGTCGTCGCGGCGTCGAGGTCGTGGTCGTCGACAGCGAGCGGGGCCCGGGCCGGCTGGGGTTGGCCCGCCGCCTGGCGGACGTGGCGGGCGCGGTGGCGATCGACTTGGAGGAGCTCGCCAGCAGCGATCCCCTCACGACCCTCATCCCTGACCCGGAGGTGCGCCGTGCCTGAACGTGACCCCGAGGAGATCCCGACCGACGATCCCCGCCCCGGCGGACTCCGTCGCGCCCGGTCGCTGGTGTTGGTGAACACCGGTCCGGGCAAGGGGAAGACGTCCGCGGCCATGGGCGTGGTGCTGCGCGCGCTGGCCCGGGAGTGGCGGGTGGCGGTGGTGCAGTTCCTCAAGTCGGGTCGCTGGCACACAGGCGAGGAGAAGATGTGCCGCCAGCTCGGCGTGGACTGGTGGGCGGAGGGTGAGGGGTTCACCTGGGACTCGGAGGACCTCGACCTCGACCGCGCGGTGGCCGCCGGTGCGTGGGCACACGCCCGCTCGCTGATTGTGGCGGGCGACCATCGGTTGGTCGTGCTCGACGAGATCACCTATCCCATGAACTGGGGCTGGATCGACACCGAGGAGGTGGTGGACACGATCCGGGAGCGGCCGGCGCACGTCAGCGTGGTGGCGACGGGGCGCAACGCGCCGGCGGCGCTGATCGACGTGGCCGACACGGTGGCCGAGATCGGCGACGTCAAGCACGCGTACCGTGCGGGCATCCGGGCGATGCGGGGCATCGACTACTAGCCCGGACCTGGTGCCCACCGACGCACCTTCCCCGACCCTCTGACTCGCCCGTGCGGCGCGGGGGTGACGGTGAGTCGGCCTGTAGGCGGGGTTCTGTCCAGCGCCTCCCGGCGCCTGGGTGACCATCCATCTGTGCGGCCTACCAGTGGGTGCCCTCTGACGAGGGCGGACGGGCAGCCCATGCCCACACTTGGCCTTGCTCCGGGTGGGGTTTACCGAGCCATCCCGGTCACCCGGGATGCTGGTGCGCTCTTACCGCACCGTTTCACCCTTGCCTGTGCCGTCCCGGTCGCCCGGTTCGGCCATCGGCGGTCTGTTCTCTGTGGCACTTTCCTTCGGGTCGCCCCGACTGGCTGCTAGCCAGCACCCTGCCCTGCGGAGCCCCGACCTTCCTCGACCCGGTCACGTCCCGGAGGACCCGCCGAGCCGCGGCCACCCGGCCGGCTCACCGTCTGGTCCATTCTGCCATCGGGACACGGCCAGCGTGCGCGCCCCGATGGCGAGCTCGCGCTGGTCGCCCCGCACCGATCGCACGGACCTACGACCCGCTACCGGTGCGCGACGCAGGGAGCGTGGCCGCCGTCCGGCCGTCTGAACCCGTCACCGGGCGGTCGTCGCGGTGGTCTTCTCGGTCGTGGTCGTCTCCTGCTCAGGCATGGGCTCGATCGACCCCGCCCCCACGAAGCCCTTGTCGTTGATGTGCCCGCGCCGCGGCATGAACGGATACGGCACCTGGGGCTGCCGTTGCACGCCGTAGAGCACCGCCATGTGGCGGGCTTCGACGCCACCGATGCTCATGACCGCCTCGCGCAGCTCAGCGGTGGTGAGCAGCTCGGTGGCGAACACGTAGGTCTGCGCGGCCGTCGTCTCCAGCTGCAACCCGAGCGCCACGACGGAGTCCTCGTCGGTCAAGCCCGCGACCGCGGGCGCGACGACCTTCTCCTGCAGGTAGCTGTTGGCCTGGTCGTAGGGTGTGCCACCGCTGTCCTCGGTCGCCCTGGCGAGCAGGTCTGCGTGATCGCGGTGCTGCTGCTGGAACACCCGGATGGCGTCTGCGACCGCGGCGGTGGTCACCAGCCCCGAGTCGAGCGCCGTCTGGTAGGTGTCGACCGCGAGCACCTCGATCGACTGGGCGGTGCGCAGCAGGTTCACGTTCAGCTCCTGGCCCCGGTCGTAGACCTCGGCCGACATCCCCGGCACGCTGCTTGGTGTCGTGCCGGTGACGGGGATCTGCTTCTTTGCGCTCTTGCCGCAGGCCGCGAGCACCGCGGAGAACGCGACCGTGGCACCACCCAGGCGCAGGAACCCCCGACGGTCGGGCAGGCCGAGCAGCGCGGCCTTGCTCTGCGGGGAGGCGTCGCCGTCAGGGTCGAAGACCCGCTTGAGCGCCTCGCGCATGCGGGGCATCGCCTCAGCGTGCTCGCGCTGCGAGGAGGCGAGCTGGCGGCGCACCTCATCTCGGCTGAGCTCCATCGTCACTCCTCTCTCGGTCCCGGGATCAGCCGGCGTAGTCGAACGCGTCGGTGGTGGTCTGGAAGGCAGGCATCCAGTCGGTCGTCGGAAGCTCCAGCAGCTGGCCGAGCGCGACCGCGTGCTGCCCCTCGATCGGCATGATGCTCGCTGCGGCTCCGGCGGCCGTCGGCGACTCCAGCTGCCCCAGTGCGCGCAGGTAGGTGGCGGCCGCCCGCTCCTCGATCGAGTAGAGCACCCGCAGCAGCGCCTTTGAGTCGGACGCACCGGCGAGCTGCGGTTGCACCGAGGCCACCACACGGGGGTTCGGCGAGCTGGTGGAGGCATCCTTCTCGCCGGCAAGGACCGCCAGCGCGTCCGCGTGGTCACCGTGGTGGCCGGCGAAGGTCCGGCAGAGCTCGGCTTCGGCGGGGCTGAGCAGCCGGGTCTGAACCGCCAGCTCGTAGGCCGCCCGGGCCGCCAGCTCCAGCCCGATCGCGAACCCGGCGATCGTGAGATCGACCTCGGGGAGCTCTTCGCCGGCACCCGCGGTCGAACCGGCTTCCTGTGCTTCGGCGGCGTTCGCGGCAGGTGCAAGCACCGCGGCCGACACGGCGGCCGCGCCGAGCGTCGCCACGCCTCCCAACCCGAGGCGGCGGACGAAGCGGCGGCGCGACTCGTCGACCGCTGCGGAACGGGCACCGAAGTGCAGCTCGCCGAGGTCGTCGGCGATCGTCCGCATCGCTTCCCGGTGCTGCTCGTCAACCTGCTCCACCAGACGGCGGATGCTCATCTCGTGTCGTCCTTCCCCTCTCGGGGCGCCGTGCCGTCCTCAGCGGACGTCGATGGTGCCCTTCATGTAGTTGTGGATCTTGCAGAAGTACGGATAGGTACCGGGTCTGTTGAAGGTCTGTGTGAAACCCTGAGCTTTGCCGATCTCGCCCGAGTCGAGCACATTCGGCAGGGTCGAGACGATTCGGTGCTCCACGTCGTCGTGGTTCACCCAGGTCACCGCGATGCCCCGGGTGACCTCCAGGTGCTTGGGGACGAAGCGATGGTCGGTGATCTCGACCGTGGCCCCGGATCCGACGGTGGGGGTGGCGGTCGTGTCCGGCGGTGTCGGTGCAGGATCGGTGCTTGCGGCCGCGCCGGCGGTGGTGGATGACACGGTCGTGGTCGTTCGGCCCGCGCCCGCCGGGGTCGAGCTCGAGCTGCTCGCGCACCCGGCCAGCAGGGCCGTCACCGCGGCGGCGATGGCCAGCAGGCCACGGGTGGGGCGCCGCTGGCTCGCCCGTCGCACCGCAGGCACGGTCGTGATGCTCATCGCCGCTGCCGCACCCCGGCTCAGAAGTCGAGCGCTGACAGCTCGGCGTGCCAGCCCTTCGCCCGTTCGACCGCCTCCCGCCACCGGTCCCGGTCGAGCTTCCCGTTGGGCTCGACCACCTCGCGGGGTCGCCAGGTGGCGGCGATGTCGTCCCACCCGACCCACGTTCCCGTGGTGAGCCCGGCGAGCAGGGCCGCCCCGAGGGTGGTGGCCTCCACCACCGGCGAGACCTCCACTGGGCGCCCGCAGGCGTTGGCGAGCGCCTGCACGAAGGTGGGGTTGCGGCTCATGCCGCCGTCGACCCGCACTGCGGGGATCGGTGTCCCACCGTCGAGCTCAGCCGCCTCCACCAGGTCGGCGCCCCGCTGGGCCACGCCCTCGAGCACCGCTCGCACCAGCTGCGGACGTCCCGTACCCCGGGTGAGCCCGAGCAGGGTGCCTCGCGCACCGTAGTCCCAGAAGGGGGTGCCGAGACCGAGCAGCGCCGGCACGTACACCACCCCGTCGGTGTCGGTGCACGCAGCGGCGACGTCGTGGGACTGCTCCACGCTCTCGATCACGCCCAGGTCGTCGCGCAGCCACTCCACGTTGCTGCCAGCTGAGAGCATGATCGCCTCGATGCCCCACATGACCCGGCCGTCTCGTCGCCAGGTCACGATCGGGAACGTGCCACCGCCGCCGCGGGTGTCGAAGCCCGGACGGTCCGGTCCGTACACGGTGTCGAGCATCCCACCGGTGCCGAACGTGATCTTCGCCGGGCCGGGCGCCACGCAGCCCTGACCGACCAGCGACGCCTGTTGATCCCCGACCAGCGCGGCGATTGGGGGGGCGCCTGGCAGCGCGCTGGCCTCGCCGACGACCTCGGTGGTGTCGACGATCGTGGGCAGGACCTCGACTGGCACCCGGAGGATGTCGAGAACCCGCTGGTCCCACCCCCGGCCTTCCCGGTCCACGAGCCCGGTGACCGCCGCGTTGGACAGGTCGGAGACGTGCACCGCACCCTGCGAGAGTCGCCACGCGATCCAGCTGTCGACCGTGCCGAAGCACAGGTCGCGCACGCGCTCAGGATCATGCTGGTCGAGCAGGTGGGCGAGCTTGGTGGCCGACAGGTTGGGGGCCAGCCGCAGACCCTCGGCTTGGAGGGCCAGGCAGTCACCGACCGTGCGCAGGTCCTGCCAGCCGATGCCCGGCCCGACCGGGACGCCGCTGCTCCGGTCCCACACGATCGTCGACGCCCGCTGGTTGGTGATGCCCACCGCCGTCACCGAGCCGACCGCTGCCAGCACCTCGTTCGCGCAGTCGAGCGCGGCATCGGCCATCGCGGCCGCGTCGAACTCGACGAGGCCAGGGGCCGGGGTGGAGGGCAGGACCTCGCGCCGGGCCTCGTGGGTGATCTGTGCGTCGGGGTTGACGATCGCCGCCCGCACGGCGCTCGTGCCCACATCGATGACGAGCAAGCTCACCGGTCACCAACCTTTCGCATCGAACCGATCGCGCCGCCCACGGCACCCACGGACGCGTACATCATCGTCACGAGGATGAGGGAGAGCACGTTCGGCACCGATCCGCCGAGCGCCGCCCACAACACCCGGACCACCACGTACAGGCCTGCACCGGTGAGCGCGGCGTTCAGGATCGGCCAGCCCCGCTCGCGCCGGCCGGTGACCACCCCGCCGGCGACGGCGGCAAGCAGGCTCGCTGCTGCCAGCGCGGTCGAAGCACCCGTCGCGCCCTCCCCGGCTGCGACCCGGGCCACGACCACGACGGGAGCCGCGACCGCCACCGCGACCGCCAACCCGACCCCCACCGATCGCAGCTCGACGGCACCCAACGTCAGCGCGAACCGAGGAACGGGTCGGGACCGAACGGGCTGGGCAGGCCGAGCTTGCCCGGGTTGAGGATGCCCCGGGGGTCGAGCGCCTGCTTGAGGGCGACCAGCACGTCGAACCCTCCGCCGAGGGCCTCGGGCATGAACCGCCCGCGGTTCACGCCCACCCCATGGTGGTGGCTGAGCGATCCGCCCGCCGCCAGCACCGCGCGGGTGCCGGCATCCCAGACCGCCCGGTAGAAGTCGTCGCCGGCGCCCGGCTCGGGCTTCCCGGCGAAGGTGAAGTACAGGCATGCTCCGTCGGTGTAGGCGTGGGACTGGTGGGCGCTGACCACGAGGGTTCCCCCCACCGAGCCGATCGCCGCGAGGGTGTCGCGGTAGATCCGCGGCAGCGACGCCCACGGTCCGGTGATCTCCATGGTGTCGACCACGTACCCGCGGCTGATCAGCGCCTCGAGCGCGGAGACGTCGTTGCGGTGCTCCATCCAGCGGTCGACCAGCGTGGCGTCGAGTCGGAGCGCGTCGGTGCACTCCTCGGCGACGATCTCCGCGGTGACGTCCACGAGCTGCGGGTCGCCCTCGTCGTAGACCAGCAGCGGCGCCACCTCGCCGGTGGAGAAGTTCCGCTCCCCTTCGGTCGCGTCGTAGAGCCGGAGCACGGCGGGCGTGGCGCCCCGGCGCAGCACCCGCCGGCACGCGTCGAGACCCTCTTCGAAGGACGCGAAGCCGAAGGCGGCCTGACGGGTGTGGGTGGGGCAGGGGTGGGTGCGCAGGCGGGCGCCGACGATCACCCCGAGCGTGCCCTCTGATCCGACGAAGAGCTGGTTGAGGTCAGGGCCGGACGCCTGGCGGGCGTTTCCGCCGGTGCGGATGGTTCGGCCATCGGCGAGCACGACGTCGAGCCCTACCACCAGATCCTCGATCTTGCCGTAGCGGGTGGAGAGCTGACCCGCCCCCCGACACGCCAGCCACCCCCCGACGGTCGAGAGGGCCATCGACTGCGGCCAGTGCCCGGCGGTGAGCGTGTGGCCCGACCGCAGCTCGTGCTCGAAGTGATCGCCGAAGGTGCCCGGCAGCACATCGACCACCAGCGAGGTGTCGTCGACGTCGCGGATGCCAGCCAGCCCGCACAGGTCGAGCACCACACCTCCGTAGAGGGGGACGGATCCACCGCAGACACCGCTGCGTCCCGCAGCAGCGGTGACCGGGACACCCGCCTCGTCGCAGACCCGCAGGACCGCCGCGACCTCCTCGGGGGTCGACGGTCGGGCCACCACGGCGGCGAGCGCGGCCACCTGGCCGTCGAGCGCCCAGGTCATGGCGAGCGGCCACCAGTCCCGGCTGGCCTCTGCGATGGTGGTGGCGTCCCGGGTCACCGACGAGCAGACCCCGGCGAGCCGTTCGAAGAGGGCGTCGTCGACATCGACGAAGGGCAGGCCGAGGCGGGCGGTCACGCGGGTCGCGCCGCCTGCCAGTGCGATGGGTGGGGTCGGTGCTCCCGGGCCCAGCTCGTCGTGGGTGGCGGTCATCTCAAGCTCCGATCGCAGCGTCGAGAGCGGTCTCGGGCAACCCGGGTGCGCGGCGCTCCTCTTCGACCAGCCGTCGATACTCGTCGACCTGGCGGGCCTGCTCTTCGCGGTCCCAACCGAGGTGGGGCGCCACGAGCGCCGCGACTTGCGGCG
>JBBFLY010000001.1:64623-111903 GCA_037478855.1 Acidimicrobiales bacterium
AGCAGCCGGGCACGGGTGCGCCTCGAGAGGATGTCGTCGAGGGTGCGGGCCATCTCGTAGCGGGCGGCGTAGACCGCCTCGGCGCGCACGTAGGGCAGACCTTCCACCAGAGGGCGACCCAGATCGGGGTTGTGCTCGATCATGGCGAGCAGGGTGCGGGCCTCACCCCCGTAGCGGTCCGCGAGGTGCTCGAGCGTGCGGCGACCCACCCTCGCCGCGTCCGCCTCCGAGGCGCGCACCTCTTCGTAACCGGCAGCACCGCGGAGGCGCAGCCGCTTGGTGCGGCTGTGGCGTTGCGCCCGCTCGAGCACCTTCGCAGCCAGCACGCGCTCGAGCACCTCGTCGATCGTGTCGGCGGCCATCTCCCGATAGGTGGTGAGCTTGCCGCCGGTGATGCTGACCACCCCGCTGGGGGAGTGCTGCACCCGGTGCCGGCGTGACAGGTCGGCGGTGCGGCCGCTGCTCGCGTCACGCACGAGCGGCCGAAGGCCGGCCCAGGTGCCGGTGATGTCGCGCTCGGTGATCTGGGAGGTCACCGAGAAGTTGATGGCTCGCAGCAGGTAGTCGATGTCGTCGCGGGTGCACTGCGGGTCGTCGAGCGGTCCGTCGTAGTCGGTGTCGGTCGTGCCGATGTAGGTGAACTCCCCCCAGGGCACGACGAAGACCGAGCGGCGGTCCTTGGGGACCGGCACCACCGCCGCGATGTCGTTGCGGATCCTGGACCAGGGCACGGTGATGTGGATGCCCTTGGCCGGTCGGATCGAGTTCGGGTGCGTTCCCTCGTCGAGCGCGCGCACCTCGTCGGACCACACCCCCGCCGCGTTGACCACGGCGTCGGCGCGCACCTCGAGCTCGTCGTCGCCGTCGACGGCCACCCTCGCGCCCTGCGCCCGTCCAGAAGGACCCTTGATGATGTCGAGCACCCGCACGCCGTTGACCACGACCGCCCCGAAGTCGATCGCCGCGGTGCGGGCGATGGTGAGGGTGAGGCGGGCGTCGTCAGCCTGCGCGTCGTAGTAGAGGTACGAGTCGGCGAGGCGGTCGGTGCGCAGCGTCGGCAGGTGCGCGAGCGCCTCCTCGGGGGAGATGCGCTTGTGGAGCTTGCCGATCCGAAGCCCGCCGGTGAGGTCGTACATCCACATGGCCGAGCCCAGTGCCCGAGACAGCTGCTTGGGGACCACCCCACCCTTGCCGGCGAAGACCGGCAGCAGGAAGGGGAGGATCTTCACGAGGTGTGGCGCGTTGCGGCGGAGCCGCTGGCGCTCGTGGAGGGCCTCGTACACCAGCCGGACGTCGCCCTGCTGGAGGTAGCGGAGGCCGCCGTGGATCAGCTTCGACGACTTCGACGACGTGCCCGACGCGAAGTCGTCGCGCTCGACGAGAGCGGTGCGCAGGCCCCGGGAGGCTGCGTCCAGCGCGCAGCCGGCGCCCGTGATGCCCCCGCCGATGATCAGCACGTCGAAGTGGGTGTCGGCGAGACGTCTCAGCGTGCTCGGACGGTCGAACGCCGCGGACATGGGATCTCCTGGGGGAGGGGTCGGGCCGGGCCATGCTACCGGGCCTCACTGAGGGGGCTCGGCGGAGGGCTCGGCCGTGATCGGGGCCGCAGCACGCCGTCAACGTTTTCCCTGATTACTAGGTAACAATCGTTGCAGATTACTGGTAGAGTGGCGTCGTGAAGTCGCCAGCCGAGCTCACCGAGCTGTTCCGGAGACAGGGCCTGAAGGTCACGCCACAGCGGCAGTGCATCTTCCGGGCCCTGGCCGGCAACGAGGCGCATCCCAGCGCGGAGTCGGTCTACGAGCAGGTGCGCGCCGAGATGCCCACCATCTCGTTGCGCACCGTCTACCAGACGCTCAACGACCTCGCCGCGATGGGTGAGCTGAACCAGCTCGACCTCGGCACCGGCTCGGCTCGCTTCGACCCCAACCTCGATCCGCACCACCACCTGGTGTGCGATCGGTGCGGGGAGGTGCGTGACATCTACGCAGACTTCACCGACGTCCACGTCCCCGCAGGCGCTGCCCACGGGTACGAGGTGTCGGCCACCGAGATCGTCTTTCGCGGCCTGTGTCCCAGATGTCAGGCCGACGTCGACGGCGGTGGCACCCGAATCCCCAGCAAACCACACCACCACTCACGAGGAGGCGCAGACGCGCATGCCTGAGCTCAAGGGCACCAAGACCCACGAGAACCTGAAGGAAGCCTTCGCCGGCGAGAGCCAGGCGAACCGTCGCTACCTGTACTTCGCCCAGAAGGCCGACGTCGAGGGCTACCCCGACGTGGCCGCCCTCTTCCGCTCCGTCGCGGAGGGTGAGACCGGCCACGCGTTCGGCCACTTCGACTTCCTGGCGGAGGTGGGCGATCCGGCCACCGGCGAGCCGGTCGGCAGCACCGAGGCCAACCTGAAGTCGGCGATCGCGGGCGAGACCTACGAGTACACCGAGATGTACCCGGGCTTCGCCAAGACCGCCCGCGAGGAGGGCTTCGACGAGATCGCGGAGTGGCTCGAGACCCTCGCTCGGGCCGAGAAGAGCCACGCCGGGCGCTTCACGCAGGGTCTCGAGAGCATCTCCTGATCCAGCCTCGTACACCCGACTGCTCATCGCGGAGGGGGGACGCGGGGTCGTCCCCCCTCCGGACATCCAGGCTCCGACCGCGCCCGAGGGACCGATGACCACCACCTACGACCCGTTCCATCCCAAGTACTTCGATGAAGCCGACCTGCGCGACGAGCTGGTGCGGGTGTTCGACCTGTGCCACGGCTGCCGGCTGTGCTTCAAGTTCTGCACCTCGTTCCCCACGCTGTTCGAGCTCATCGACCGCCACGACGACCAGGACGCGGCGAAGCTGACCCCTGCCGAGCAGGACCGCGTGGTCGACGAGTGCTTCCAGTGCAAGCTCTGCTACATCAACTGCCCCTACATCCCGGGGCAGCACGAGTGGAACCTCGACTTCCCTCGGCTCATGATGCGCGCCGAGCAGGTGCGGGTGCGCAACCGGCGGCTCTCGATGAAGGAGCGCCTGCAGAACCAGGCGCTCGCCCGCACCGATCTCGTCGGCAAGGTCAACACCACGCTCGCCCCCCTGACCAACAAGGCCATCGGCTCCACTGGCTCGCTGACCCGCAGGCTGATGGAGAAGACGGTCGGGATCGCGGCCGAGCGGGTGCTGCCCCCCTACGCACGACAGCGCTTCAGCACCTGGTTCCGGAAGCGCCGCTCCACCGAGCCGGCGACCGTCGAGCGGCCCCAGGGCCAGGTGGCGATCTTCTCCACCTGTCTCGTCGAGTACCAGAACCCCCAGATCGGCAAGGACCTGGTGCGGGTGTGCGAGCGCAACGGCATCTCCTGTGACCTTCCCGCCGGGCAGGTGTGCTGCGGGGCGCCGTGGCTGCACAGCGGCGAGGTCGACAAGTTCGTCGAGCAGGGACGCCGCAACGTCAGGGTGCTGGCCGAGGCAGTCCGCGCCGGCCGCCAGATCGTCGTGCCCCAGCCGACCTGTGGGTACATCCTGAAGAAGGACTACGTCGACTACATCGGCGGGCCTGACGCCGAGCTGGTCGCCGCCAACACCTACGACGCGGCCGAGTACCTGATGCGGGTGCACACCGCCGAGGACACGTCGCTCGACACGGACTTCACCGGGGATGTCCCGGAGTCGCTCACCTATCACGCCCCCTGCCATCTGCGGGCTCAGAACATCGGGCTCAAGAGCCGCGACCTCATGAAGCTCACCGGCGCCAAGATCACGGTGGTGGCCGAGTGCAGCGCGATCGACGGCACCTGGGGCTATCGCGAGCAGCACTACGAGGATTCGCGCAAGATCGCCCAGAAGATGGCGGCCGCCATCGACAAGGCCGGCAACGACGTGGTCGCCGGTGACTGCCACCTCGCCAACGGGGGGATCCTGCAGGAGACCGGCAAGCAGCCCGTGCACCCGATCTCGATCGTGGCCCGGGCCTACGGCATCCCCGAGGAGGACCGATGACCCCGACCAGCACGCGCAAGCTCACCCTTGACGACATCGCCGATCTGCGGGCCTACGAACGGGAGCGTGAGGCCTTCCGGGCCCACGTCATCGCACTGAAGAAGCGTCGACGGGTGCACGTCGGGCCGTTCGTGACCCTGGTCTTCGAGAACCGGGACACGATCCGGTTCCAGATCCAGGAGATGGCCCGTGCCGAGCGCATCCTCACCGACGAGGGCATCGAGACCGAGCTGCAGATCTACAACCCGCTGATCCCCGAGCCCAACCACCTCTCGGCCACGCTGTTCATCGAGCTCACCACCGAGGAGCAGCTCCGGGAGTGGCTACCCCAGCTGGTGGGGATCGAACGGGCGGTGGCCCTGCGGCTCGGTGCCGGTGACGACGCCGAGGAGGTGCGCTGCGAGGTCGACCCCGACCACGAGAAGCAGCTCACCCGCGAGGACGTCACCGCGTCGGTGCACTACGTGCACTTCACCCTCGACGACCGCCAGATCGAGCGCTTCGCCGCCGGGCCCGTCACCGTGGTCATCGACCACCCTGCCTACACCCACGAGCAGATGCTCTCCGACGAGACCCGCGAGGAGCTGCTCACCGACCTGCGGCCCTGACCTCCCAGACGCACCGCCCCGGCCGACTCCCGGCCAGCTCCCGGCCGTCGCAGGTCCCGGGGTAGGTCGTCGCCGGGGTTGGACAGTCCGGGAGGGCGACGGCGATACTTCGCCGTTTCCGAACGTCCGTCCATCCCTGTGGGAGTCGAATCCCCCCGATGAAGCAGCCCTGGCGGGCCAAGGCAGCGTGCCGAGGCCTCGATCCGCAGATCTTCTACCCACTCACCGACGAGGAAGAGGACGCAGCAGCTGCCAAAGCGGTCTGCGCCCAGTGCCCCGTACGGGAGCCGTGCCTCGAGCATGCGCTCGGCTACCGGGAGAAGGAGGGGATCTGGGGCGGAGCCACCGAGCGTGAGCGGCGCCGCATCATCCGCCAGCGGCGGCGCACCGCCTGAGCTACAAACAGCCCATGACCTTCCAGGACCTGGGTGGCTGGCGGGCGATCCTCGGCTCGCTCGTCGAGCGTCAGGATCTCACCAGGGAACAGGCGGCCGCGGCGATGGGCCAGATCCTCTCGGGCGAGGCCACACCCGTGCAGATCGCCGGCTACATCATCGCCCTGCGCATGAAGGGCGAGACCGTCGACGAGATGGTCGGCATGGTCGACGCCATGCTCCAAGCCGCGGCGCCGGTCGACCTCGGTGAGCTGACCGAGACCACGATCGACATCGTGGGCACCGGTGGGGCGCCGACCCGGCGGGTGCACGCGCTCAACGTCTCCACCATGGCGAGCCTGGTCGCGGCCGGGGCCGGCGCCCGGGTGTGCAAGCACGGGAACCGCAGAGCGTCGTCCACCAGCGGCTCGTTCGACCTGCTCGACGCGCTCGGGGTGCCGATCGAGCTCGACGGCGTGGCGGTCGCCCGCTGCGTCCGGGAAGCCGGCGTGGGCTTCTGCTTCGCCCGCTCCTTCCACCCAGCCATGCGCCACGCCGGCCCGGTGCGAGCCGAGCTGGGGGTGCCCACGGTGTTCAACTTCCTCGGTCCCCTCTCCAACCCGGCGAGGGTCCTGCGGCAGCTGATCGGGGTGAGCGACCTGCGGATGGCTCCGACGGTGGTCGGGGTGCTGCAGACCCGGGGATCGCCACGGGCCATGGTGGTGCACGGCGCCGACGGGATGGACGAGCTGACCACGACAGGGCCTTCCACGGTGTTCGAGCTGCAGGGTGGGCAGGTCCGCACCTTCGAGCTCGACCCGCGCGACCTCGGCTTGGCGGTCGTGGATGCCGACCAGGTGAGGGGTGGCGCGCCCGAGGAGAACGCGGCCATCGCCCACCGGGTGCTGGCCGGCGAGCGTGGCCCCTACCGGGACATCGTCACGCTGAACGCCGCGGCGGGGCTGTGGGTTGCGGGCGAGGTGGACGATCTGTCCACCGGCCTCGAGCGGGCTCGTGACGCGATCGACTCCGGTCGGGCGGCTCAGGTGCTGGCGAGGCTCATCGAGGTTGCGTCGAGCGCCGCCGGGGATCGCTGAGCACCGGGCCGCGGGCCGGTGGCGGTGGGGTGGCCGCGACCGGCCGGGTCGTGGGGGCCAGCAGCTCGTCGACGTCGACCAGCCCGGCTGCTCGCTCGATCTCGGCCAGCTCGGTCTGCGCCCGGTCGAGCATGTCGAGCTGGCGGGAGATGCGGGCCAGCACCTCGGGAGGGCCCGACGCGCCATCCCACCCGCTCGCCGGGGTGTTGGCCGGTCGGCTCAACCGGGATAGGCGCACCGACAGCCGCTCCACCTCGCAGACCTGCGCCTCCAGCTGGCGGAGGAGCCGCTGGCGGTAGGGGCGGGGATGACGTGCGGCGGCCACCACGTGGTGGTCGAGCTCCACCGCCTGGTACTCGAGCTCGCGCCGCAGCTCGTCGACCGACAGCGAGGGACCGCGCTTGTGCGCGGGTGCGAGGTGGATGGTGGCCGTGGCGGTGCGCAACCTGCGGTGCAGTCGGGCGGGGTGCGAAGGCGACCACAGCCACCACAGGGGAGCGGGGCTGCGCATCGCAGGGCTGACCCGGTTCGCCCGTTCGAGGCGCCAGCGGACCACGACGAAGGCGAGTGCGAGCACGGCGATCCAGGTCACCAGGAAGGCGGTCGACCAGATCAGAAAGGTGCGCATCTCACCAGGCTATTGGGCGCAGTCCCAGGCTATTGGGCGCAGTCAGCCAGGCGCGGACCGCGCGGCGTGAACGAGGGCAGCGGCGGCAGTGGTGAGCTCAGTCCGCCGTCGACGTGGACCAGCCGGATCCGCCCAGCCTCCCGGTCGAGCCACCGGGCCACGCACAGCAGCTCGTCGGCCAGGTCTCTGGGGACGGGACGGCCCGTTCCGGGCTCGTCGTCGGGCGCCAGTGGGGGCGGGTCGAACGGCAGTGCGGGCTCGGGCCGATCGTCGTCAGCACCGTCGTCGTCAGCACCGTAGGGGACATCGGGCCCCCAGGCTCTGAGCAGCCGGCCGCCGGCGAGCTCGGCGCCTCCGTGGCCGGGTAGCTCGATCACCAGCCGCCCGGCGGAGCGGAGCAGCTCCATGCGCCGCTGGCGGCGAAGCGCCTGAGCGAGCGCCTCGCAGCGGTCGCGCACGTCGGCAGCTTCTTCGTAACGCTCGGCCGCGGCGAGGGCCGCCATCCGCTCGCGCAGCGGCTCGAGGAGCAGCTCGGGCTCACAGGTCAGGCCCCGTCGGACCCGCTCGACGATGGCGTGGTAGTCCGCCGCGCTGATCGCACCGGCGCACGGGCAGGTGGCCACGCCGAGCTGTGCGGGGGCACAGGGGGCGCTGCGGGTGACGGCACCGGGACGCGCGGTGCATCGCCGCAGCGGCACGGCGGTCTCGATCGCCTCCGCCACCCGCTTGGCGAAGGCGGTGGAGGGCAGCGGCCCCAGGTACAGCGCGTCATCCGGCCGCAGGACTCGCACGATCGACAGTCGCGGGAAGGGCTCATCGGTGAGCTTGAGGTAGACGTAGCGGTCCCAGTCGCGGGACTGCCGGTTGTACGGGGGTCGGAGCTCGTGGATCAGTCGCACCTCCCGCACCGCCGCTTCGAGCGGATGGCGGCAGATGGTGTGGTCGATGCGGGCGGTCTCGCGAAGCAGGGACCCCACCTTGCGGCGGGTGTCGCTTGAGAAGTAGCTGCGCACCCTGGCCCGAAGGTTCGTTGCCTTGCCGACGTAGAGCACCCGCCCGGCCCGATCGCGGAAGAGGTAGACACCGGGCGCGCGCGGCAGGCGGGCGGTGAGCCCGAGCTTCCCCGCCTGAGCGTGGCCCGCCATGGTGGGCAGGGCCAGCAGGTCGTCGAGGCCGGTCACCCCGAGGCCGGCGGCCCGCTCCAGCAGGACGTGCAGCAGGTCGCCGGTCGCGAGCGCGTCGTCGAGCGCCCGGTGGGTCGGGGGGTGATCGAGGCGCAGGCGTGCGGCGAGGGTGCCGAGCTTGAGGTTCGGCACCTCGTCACGGATCAGCCTCCTCGCCAGCGCGAGCGTGTCGATCGCCCGGTTGGCCAGGCGCGCACGACCGGTGCGCTCCAGGGCGGCGTTGAGAAAGGCGAGGTCGAAGCGCAGGTTGTGACCTACGAGCACCGCGTCACCCACGAACTCAAGGAAGGAGGGAAGGACGCTGTCGATGCGGGGTGCGGGCATCACCATCGCCTGGGTGATGCCGGTGAGCACCGTGATCTCGGGTGGGATCGTGCAGCCGGGGTTAACGAGGGTCTGGAAGGTCCCGAGGCACGCGCCGCCGCGGAGCTTGATCGCGCCGATCTCGGTGATCGCGCAGCTGTCGACAGACCCACCCGTCGTCTCGACGTCGACCACGCAGAAGGTCACCTCGGAGAGCGGGGCGCCCAGATCGTCGAAGCTGCGTTGCTGCACGATCCCTAGCTAGCCGAACATGCGTTCGAGGTCAAGCATCCCGGGTCGGGAGTACGATCTCGCCTGTGCGAGCTCGTCGCTACCGGTGCACCGCCTGCGGGAACCTCACCCGCTTCGACGTGACCACCACCCGCCGCACGCGGGCGTTCCACCACTACACGGTCGGCGGCGAGCTGCAGGTCGAGGACATCGAGGTGCTCGCCGAGCAGGTCGAGGAGGTCTCCTGCCGTTGGTGCGGCACCGGGGCGCACGTCGTGGAGCTCAGCGATGCCGAGGCGGCGGTCGCCGACGGGGAGGCGACGACCTGAAGCGGGTGGAGCTGGCCCTGCTCCGCCCCGTCCTCGAGACGGCGGTGGTCGTGGCCCGAGCGGGGGAGGTGGCCACGCCCCGGGTGCCTTCGCCACCGCAGCTCCGCCGGTTCTTCCGGTTCGCCAAGCTCCCGGACGCCGCACTGCAGGTCGTATGGCGGGTTCTGGAGGCGGACGAGGCGCTGCGGTCGCGCGTCCGGGACGTGGTGGCGGCAGAGCGGGATCTGGTGGGGGAGGCCGGCTGGCTCTTCGTCGACCGCCCGCAGGGCTGGGAGCAGGCGTTCGCCGCCATCGTCGCCGCGGCAGGCGAGGACGCCTCGGCGGTGGCCAGGCGGCGGTTGGAGCGTGAGCTCGAGCGGCAGAGGCGGGTGAGCGCGAAGGCACAGGAGGCCCGCACCCGCGCCGAGCGGACGACTCGTGCTCTCGAGGAGCAGCTGGCTCGCGAGCGGACCGCCCGCCAAGCCGCGCAGCGGCGACTCGCGGATGCCGAGTCGCTCGCCGCGTCGCTTCGCCAGGAACGGGCGGACGCGGTGCGCGAGCTCAAGGCGCTCGAGGAGCGCTTCGCCCGGCGGACCGCGCAGCTGCGCGAGACCGAGGCTCGGCTGGCCGAGCTCGAGCGCGGCCTGGCCGAGGAGCGTGGGCAGCGGCTCGCGCTCGAGCGCGAGCTGGCGGAGGCCGCGGTCCGCATCGACGACCTGCAGCGGGCGCTGCTCGCCGGACAGGTCGACCCGCCCAAGGGGCACCAGCGTCCCCCGCGCCCCGCGAGCGCTCCCGGCGAGCGGCTGCGACGGACCCCCACCCGTCTGCCGGCCGGCGTGCTCGACGACTCGGTGGAGGCGGCCGAGTTCCTGCTCCGCCGCCCTGGCGCGGTGGTGCTGGTGGACGGCTACAACGTGGCGTTGCGCCGCTGGCCGGATCTTCCGCTCGGCGCTCAGCGCGATCGGCTGGTCGATGTGCTGGACGTGATCGGCGCCTGCACGGGGGCTTCGCCCGTCGTGATCTTCGACGGCGATGCCGTCGGCACCTTCGGTGTCGGGGCGCGGGCCCGCCAGGTGCAGGTCCGCTTCTCCCCGGCGGGCGTGGAGGCCGATGACGTGATCATCGAGCTGGTCGACGCGTACCCGCTCGACCGTCCGGTCGTGGTGGTCTCCGATGACCGGCGCGTCCGTGTCGGGGCTCGCCGGCGGGGAGCCGACGTGGTCAGCGTCGACCAGTTGCTCGCGCTGCTGCCCTGAGCGCGCTGCCGGCGCGGCCGGCCGGTCGCCCCGATCGTGTCCCACCTCCTTCGTACGATCGCCGCATGGGCGATCTGGTCCGCATCGACTGTGACGAGTGCGTCATGCAGCACACCCGGGTGTGCGCCGACTGTGTGGTCACGTTCCTGTGCAACCGGGAGCACGACGACGCGGTGGTGGTGGCGGTGTCGGAGGTACGGGCATTGCGCCTGCTCTCCGACGTGGGGCTCGCCCCACGGCTGCGCCACCGGAGACGCCCGGCCTGACCCGTACGATGAGCAGCCGTGCTGTCCCGTGCCTATGTCGATGAGCTGTGTGCGACGGGCATCGAAGCCGGTCTCACCAGGGTGGGCGTGGCCTCGGCCGATCCCTTCGACGACGTGCGGGCCGTGCTCGAGCAGCGCAAGGCGGCCGGCCTGCACGGGGGCATGCAGTTCACCTACCGCAACCCGGCTCGCTCGACCGATCCAGCTCGGGCCCTGTCCGGGGCCCGCTCGATCGTCGTGGGAGCCCGCTCCTATCCGGCTCGGCTCGTCGCCGGACCGATCGGCTCCGACACCGGCGTGCCCCCGCGGCCGGTTGCCCGGGTCGCCCGCTACGCCACCGACGATCACTACCGGCTCCTGCGCGATGGGCTCCACGCCATCGCCGCCCGCCTGCAGGCCGATGGCTGGCGCGCTCGGGTGCTCGCGGACGACAACGCGCTCGTCGACCGGGCGGCGGCCCACCGCGCCGGGCTGGGCTGGTACGGCAAGAACGCCAACCTGCTCCTCCCCGGCATCGGCAGCCTGGTGGTTCTCGGTGCCGTGCTCACCGACGCCGAGCTGCCGGCGACCGCCCAACCCGCCGCCGACGGCTGCGGCCCCTGTCGCCGCTGCCTCGACAGCTGTCCCACCGGCGCCATCGTCACCCCCGGCATCGTGGACGCCCGCCGGTGCCTGGCGTGGCTCCTCCAAGCGGAGGGTGACTTCCCCGAGGAGCATCGCGAGGCGCTCGGTGACCGGATCTACGGCTGTGACGACTGCCAGGAGGTGTGCCCGCCGAACCGCGGAGCGCTGCGTGACGGCCCACCCGTGCGGGGTGGGACGGTCGAGCTGATCGAGATGCTCACCCTCGACGACGACCAGCTCCTGGCCCGGTTCGGCCGCTGGTACATCCCGCGGCGCGATCCGCGCTACCTGCGCCGCAACGCGCTGGTCGTGCTCGGCAACGTCGGCGACGTCTCGCAGCAGGAGGTGCTGGCAGCGGTCAGGCGGTACCTGCACGGCGACGATCCGATGCTGCGTCGTCACGCCGCCTGGGCGGCTGGCCGTCTCGGGCTCGTGGCGGAGGCGACCGCGTGATCCACCTGTTGGTCACCAACGACTTCCCCCCGAAGATCGGCGGCATCCAGTCCTACCTCTGGGAGCTGTGGCGGCGACTCGACCCCGAGCGCACCGTCGTGCTCACCACCGCCTACGAAGGTGCCGCCGAGTTCGACCGGGCACAGCCGATGCGCGTCGAGCGCGTGCCGTCCCGGATCCTCCTGCCCACACCGGGCCTGCGCCGGCGGGTCGAGGCACTGGCGGCGGAGGTGGGCGCCAAGCTGGTGCTCGTCGATCCCGCCTTTCCCCTCGGTGTGATCGGTCCGTCCCTCCGGCTGCCCTACGGCGTGGTCCTCCACGGGGCCGAGGTCACGATCCCGGGTCGGCTCCCGGGTTCACGGGCGGTGCTGGGGCGCGTGCTGCGTGGCGCCAGCATCGTCATCGCCGCCGGCGGGTACCCCGCGGCGGAAGGTGAGCGGGCGGCCCGGCGCACGCTCCCGACGGTCATCGTCCCCCCGGGCGTCGATGGAGAGCGGTTCCACCCCCTCCCGCCGCAGCAGCGGCATCCGACCCGTCGGCGGTTCGGGCTCGAGGTCGACCGGCCGCTGGTCGTGAGCGTGAGCCGCCTGGTGCCGCGCAAGGGCATGGACGTGCTCATCGAAGCCAGTGCGCTCCTCGCCGGGCAGGGCGTCGACCTGCAGGTCGCCATCGCCGGTGCCGGGCGTGATCGACCCCGCCTCGAGCGCCTGGTGCGCAGGACGGGAGCCCCGGTGGTGTTCGCGGGGCGCATCTCCGATGACGACCTGCCGGCCTTCTACGGTTGCGCGGACGTGTTCGCCATGCTGTGCCGCGATCGCTGGCTGGGGCTCGAGCAGGAGGGGTTCGGCATCGTGTTCCTGGAGGCCGCCGCATGCGGCGTCCCCCAGATCGCCGGTCGTAGCGGCGGGTCGCACGAGGCCGTGGTGCATGGCCAGACAGGTCTCGTCGTCGACGACCCCACCTCCGTGGGCCAGGTGGCGGCGGCCGTGGCGGCGCTGGTGGGCGATCCCGCGGCACGGGAGGCGATGGGGGCCGCCGCCCGGGCGCGCGCGCTGACCACCTTCTCCTACGACCGTCTGGCGGCGTCGCTGCAGCAGGCACTCGACGAGCGGACGGCGGCCCGGTGAGCTCCGACCGGTTGGTGCGGGCGTCCTGGGTGGGAACGGGGCTCTACACGCTCGCCGCGCTGGTCGGCACCGTGTGGCTCGGGGCGGTCGCGGTCACCGTCATCGTGTCCCTGGTGCTCTTCGCCGTCGGCACGATCGCCTTCCTCGCTGCGTACCTCACGGCGATCGGTCGCTCGCGCTACGACGCCATCGGCATGGGGGGGTTGTTCTTCCTCGCCGGGTCGGCCCCCCGGAGCGTTCGACGCTCGATGCTGCTGTCGTTCGTGCTCGAGGTCGTCGTCGCCTTCGTCACCGCCTCGATCCGCATCTACACCCCGGTGGCGTTCGGGCTGCTCGTCCCCATGTACGGGCTCGGACTGATGGGCCTTTGGGGAGCGCGGTTCGGCGAGTTCCCTCCACGTGAGGCGCCTGCCCGCTAGGGGAGCCACGTTCAGTATCCTCACGGCGATGGGCGAGCAGGCGAGGGAACGGATCACGATCGACGCGCCGGTGCAACGATGCTTCGAGGTTCTCACCGACTTCGAGCGCTACCCCGAGTGGGCGGGTGATCTGAAGGAGGCGAAGGTCCTCGAGCGTGATGCGCAGGGCCGCGCGCTCGTGGTCGAGTTCCGCGCCGCGGCCATGGGGCGCAGCACCACGTACCGCCTCCGCTACGACTACAGCCAGGCACCTCACCGGCTCGGCTGGCAGCTCGAGGAGGGTGACATCCAGCGTGAGCTCGACGGTGCCTACACGCTCGAGCCGTCGGCGGACGATCCAGCGTCCACGGAGGTGGGCTACGAGCTCTCCGTGGACCTCATCATGCCGATCCCGGGGTTCGTCAAGCGGCGGGCGGAGGCTCGCATTCTCAAGACGGCGCTCGACGAGCTCAAAGCACGCATCGAGGGCCAGCGCGCCGAGCGCTGACGCCGTCGTGCGGATCCTCCTGTTCACCGGCAAGGGTGGCGTCGGCAAGACCTCGGCCGCCGCGGCGACCGCCCTTCGCTGTGCCGACGCCGGTGCCCGGACCCTCGTGCTGTCCACCGACCCGGCCCACTCACTGGCCGACTCCTTCGACGTTGCGCTCGGCTCGACGCCGACCCGGATCACCGCGACGCTCTCGGGGCAGCAGCTCGACGCACAAGAGCGGATGGAGGAGCACTGGGGTGAGATCCAGAGCTACCTGGTCGAGGTGCTCAACTGGGCTGGCGCAGAGGGCATCGAGGCTGAGGAGCTGTCGGTCCCTCCCGGTCTGGACGAGCTGTTCAGCCTGAGCGACCTCAAGACCCACGCCGAGTCGGGCGAATGGGATGTCCTCGTCGTCGACTGCGCCCCGACCGCGGAGACCATCCGACTGCTGTCGCTGCCTGACATCCTCGAGTGGTACATGGAGCGTGTCTTCCCGATGGGGCGACGCCTCAACCGGCTCGTCGGACCGGTGCTGGCACGGGTGACCTCCATGCCGGTCGCCGGTGACGAGGTCTTCGGGGCCACCCGCCGCTTCTACGATCGGCTCGAGGGGGTGAAGAAGGTGCTGGCCGATCCAGCCGTCACCTCCGTGCGGTTGGTCGTGAACCCCGAGCGCATGGTGGTGGCGGAGGCCAGGCGCACCTACACCTACCTGTCGCTGTTCGGCTACCACGTCGATGCGGTGATCGCGAACCGACTGCTCCCCGATGACCTCGAGGATCCCTTCTTCACTGGGTGGAAGGCGCTGCAGCAGGAGCACCTCGCCACCATCGAGGCTGGCTTCGCGCCGCTGCCGATCCTGCGGGCGGAGCTGGCGCCTGAGGAGCTCGTCGGCATCGAACGTCTCCGGCGCTTCGGAGAGGCGCTCTACCGCGATCTGGATCCCACCGGGGTGCTGCACGCCGGTGAGCCGATGCGGGTCGAGACCACCGACGAGGGGTACGTGCTCGTGCAGGAGCTGCCCTTCGCGGACCGTGACGACCTGGAGCTGGGACGGCGTGGTGAGGAGCTGCTCGTCCGCGTCGGCCCATACCGGCGGGCGGTGATGCTGCCGGACTCCCTGCGCCGCCGGCCCGTGGTCGACGCCTCACTGCGCGACGGCGTGCTGCGGGTAGCCTTCGCGCGGTGAAGGACGAGCGGGCTGCTGAGGGCCTCGACCACCTCCAGGCGGCGGTGCGGGAGATGATCGCCGCCGCTCGGGCCTTCCTCGATGTCGTCGAGGAGATGATCGACGATCGAGAGCAGGTCGCCTCGGTGGTGCAGGCGATGAGCTCGGCAGCCAGAGGCGCTGCCCGCGTGGCGCGCGGTCCTGCTGCGACGGCTCCCACGGGCCCGGACGACGACGGCTCCGATGACGGTGTCCAGCACATCAGGGTCTCCTGACGGTACGACCCGGTGACAACGCTCAAACCCCCGCCCGATCCGGCCGATTGACACGACGATGAGGCTCCTCCAGCTCAACCCGAACGGAAGCGAGGACTCCGCGCTCGACTTCCACCCGATGGTGACCGTGGTGACCGGCCTCGGTCCGAACGGTCGCGAGCTGGTGCTTCGAGCCGTCGCCGCTCTCCCGTCCGGCTCGGATCCGGGCTGCGGCGGGCTCGTCGAGGCCCACGGCATCATGCTGGACCTCACCCCCGACACCCTCGCCATGCTGGACCTGGCGGCGGATGATCTCGACGTCCTGGTCCGACGCGCCGATCTGCCCACCGGCAACGGTCAGGCGGCGAGCGGATCCGCTGGTGGCGCCCGTGAGCCGGCCTCCAGGGCGGCGATCGAGTCGTTCATCGAGACCACCCCGGAGGGCCGGTTCCCGGAGCTCGACGCGGCCCGCCGGCGGCGGAACGAGGCACGTGAGGCGCTGGCCATCCTCCGGGAGGCCGTTGAGCGGACCCGTGCGGGCTACGAGGACGCGCGAGCGCGTCGCGAGCGCGTCGAAGCCGCGCTCACGCAGGCCCGAGCGGAGCTCGAAGGGGGCGCGCCCCCCTCGGTCGGCATGGCCGTCCAGGGCGACGCCGCGCTGCGACGCGCCGAGCTGGAGGAGCAGATCCGTCGCCTGCAGGGTGAGCTCGAGCGGATCGAGCGGGGGCTCGAGGAGCTCTCGAGCATCGACACCCGTCCGATCCAGGTGCTGCTCGACGCGATCCGTGATCCGGGGCCGGTCGAGTACGTCCCCTCGGAGCGGGCGGCAGAGCTCGCCGACGAGTTCGAGCGTCTCCAGGCCGAGGTGGCGGTGCTGGAGGAGGCGCTCGAAGCCCGGGGTCTCGGGCCGGCGTCGGGGATGCAGCGGCTCGAGGAGGCGCGCGCCGAGCTCGACGCCGCCGAGCGGGCGATGGCGAAGCCGGAGCTGTCACCGGAGGACGTCGCAGAGCTCGAGGCTGCGCACGAGGAAGTGCTGGAGGCGGAGCGGAAGGCGTCGCGCTTCGGCAAACGGGGGCAGAAGCGGTTGGAGGAGGCGCTGGCGCGCCAGCAGGAGATCCTCGACCGGGTGGGGTTCCCGACCTGGAGCGCCTACGTCATGGGTGCCAGCCTGCTGGCCATCGATCCGATCGCGGAGCAGCGGCTCGAGCGGGCGCGCTTCGAGCTTGAGGCAGCTGAGGCGCACTGGGCCGACATCACCGCCATGATCGAGGCCGATCCGGCGCACCGGGCGCTGCTCGATCGGCTCGAAGAGGTGTACCTGGAGGCCTATGACCTCCTCGGCGGCGAGGAGCCCGAGGACCTGGCCACGGCGTTGCGGGAGCTGAAGGTTCCCAAGCGCGAGATCACCATCGAAGAGCTGGTGGATGCGCTCGCGTACCAGCTCGAGCTGGTCGGGCTCGCGCTGCCACCCGAGCAGGTCACCGTGGACTACGTGACGGTCGTAGCCGACGCGTTCCTCGCGGAGGCGGCGGGCATCAACGAGCGCATCGAGGAGCTGCGGGGCGAGCGCCGTGCGGTCGAGGCCGAGCTGGCTCGCTGCACCGAGGAGCTCGAGCTGCTCGACGCAACCACCCCGAGCGGGGAGGTCATCGACCTCACCGACGACCTGGGGGCGCCGGAGCCGGTCGGTCCTGCGAGCGTCGAGCTCGCCGAGCTCGAAGCCGAGCTCGCGGCTGCCGCGGAGGACGAGCGCGACCATCTCGAGGCGCTCGAGGCACGGGAGGCCCTCGTCGATGCGGCGACCCAGGTGGAGGCGGTCGCGACGACCCGGCTGATGAAGCTGGCCGCCGATCTGATGGGCTCGGAGGAGCGGTCGGGCTCCGGCGAGGGCGGCCAGCGAGCGGGGTCATCGGTGAGCGACCTGGACTTCGACGTCTCGGCAGTCGGGGCCGACGACGGGTCAGCCGTCCCTGAGGCGATCGAGTTCTACCTGCTCTCGCGCCTCGCGGCGCTGCGCAACATCTCGTACGCGGGCTCGGTGCCCCTGGTCATCGACGACGCCCTGAGCGGCCTGCCGCCCGAGGCGGTCCGCTCGCTGCTGGGGAAGCTGGAGCGCATGGCCGAGAGCGTGCAGGTCATCTACCTCAGCGATGACCCGGTGGTGGTGGACTGGGCGAACGAGGTGGGCTTCCAGCGAGCCGCGGTGGTGAGCGCGCCCCCGGCGTTCGCCTGACGCCGGCCCGGCTGCGGCGCGTACCATCGGTCACCCGATCTCATCGGTCCACTCCAGGAGGGTGCCGTGACCGCAATCACCGAGGACGTCATTCGTGAGCTGGCGAGCTTCCGCAGCGAGTCCGCTCCTGTGGTCTCCTGCTATCTCGACGTCGACGGCCGGCGCCATGTCCGCCAGGAGGACGTCGAGGCGGAGTTGGAGCGTCTCCTGCGCCAGACACGGGACCGCCTGAACGGCTCGGTGCCCACCGCTGATCTCGATCGCATCGCGCGCTACGTGCGCGACGGGTTCGACCGCTCGAGGACCCGTGGTCTGGCCATCTTCTCGTGTGCGGAGCAGGGGCTGTGGCGGGTCGTGCCGTTGCCGGTACGTGTCCACAGCCGGATCATCGTGAACTCCGCCCCGGCGGTGGGTCAGCTCGAATCGGTGATGCAGGAGCTCAACCGGATCGGTGTGCTGCTCGTCGACCGGCAACGTGCGCGGATCTTCGTCTTCGAGCTCGGCGAGCTGATCGACCGGTCGGAGCTGCTCGAGGAGCTGCCTCGCGACTACGACGCCCGGGGTCACAGCGACCCCGGCTACGAGCGGGAGCAGCACCACATCGAGGAGCTCGCGATGCAGCACCTCCGGCACGCGGTCGCGGCGACCTTCCACGTGTTCCAGGCGCACGGGTTCGAGCACCTGGCGATCGACGCGCCGACCGATCTGGTGTCCACCGTGGAGAGCCTTCTGCACCCGTATCTGAAGGAACGTCTCCGGGCGCACCTCAAGGTCGGAGTGACCGCCTCGCTGGACGAGATCCGCAGGGCGGTGCTCGACGTCGAGAGCGAGATCGAGCGGGCCCGGGAGGCCGAGTTGGTGCAGCGCCTGCGTGACGCCGTGAACCGTGGCGTGCGTGGCGTCGCCGGGCTCGACGACACCCTGCGGGCGCTGGTCGAGAAGCGGGTCGACGTGCTGCTGGTCTCGGACGGCTACAGCGAGACGGGCTGGCGCTGTGCCCAGTGCGGCTACCTGTGCCATCGGGGGCCGACCTGCCCCGTGGACGGGTCGCAGATGGTGCACGTCGAGGACATCGTCGAGGAAGCCGTCGACGTGGCGCTGAACCAGTCCTGTCGGGTCGAGATCTGCGTGGAGAACGCCGATCTGGACGTGCTCGGGCGGATCGGAGCGCTGCTGCGCTACTGATCGTCCGGCCGCACAGCTGGAGGCCGGGCCGCTGAGGGGCGTCCGGCAGGTGCCCCGATGCCTTCCGGGTGGCCCACGGGTCTAGCGGTAGCCTGCGGCGGGTGAGCGTGAGGGAGCCCCTCGTCGGGGGACTGGATGTCGGCGGCACCAAGATCCTCGGCCGGGTGCTCGATCCCCACGATCCCCGGGCGACGGTCGCTGAGGTCCGCGTCGGAACGCCGCGCGGCGCGGCCGCGATCCTGGACGCGATCGCCGAGGTCGTCGCGCGGCTGCAGGCGGCGCCGGCCGTGCGCGAGCGTGGCGAGCTGGCCGCGGTCGGGGTGGGGATGCCCGGGCTCGTGGACCGCCGTGGGGTCCTGCGCTTCGCGCCGAACCTTCCTGGTGTGGCCGAGCTCGCCGTCGGCCCCGCGCTGTCGGAGCGCTTGGGGTTGCCGGTGGTCGTCGACAACGACGCGAACTGCGCGGCGTGGTGCGAGTTCCGGCTTGGTGCCGCGTTCGGCGTGCGGGACGTGGTGCTCGTCACCCTCGGTACGGGGATCGGCGCGGGCATCATCGCCGATGGGCGGCTCTACGAGGGAGCGAACGGTTTCGCGGGAGAGCCCGGGCACATGGTGGTCGATCCGTCGGGGCCACCCTGCCCCTGTGGTCGTCGGGGCTGCTGGGAGCGGTTCGCCTCGGGGAGCGGGCTCGGTCGCCTGGGGCGCGATGCCGCCGCCGCGGGTCGCGCCCCGGCGGTGGTGGCGCTCGCCGGCGGCGACCCGGAGGGGGTGCGCGGAGAGCACGTCACGGAGGCGGCGCTGGGCGGTGACGCCGACGCCCTCGGCATCCTGCGCGAGTTCGCCTGGTGGGTGGCGCTGGGGCTGGCCAACCTGGTGGATCTGCTCGACTGCGAGCTCATCGTGGTCGGAGGTGGGCTCGCCGACGCGGGCGAGCATCTGCTCGAACCGGTGCGCACGGCGTTCCACTCCCTGGTGCTTGCATCCGATCACCGCCCACCGGTGCCCGTGGTCGGTGCCGCCCTCGGTCCGGAGGCCGGCGCGATCGGGGCCGCGCTCCTGGCATCTGAGCGGCTGGTCTGAGCAGTAGCCTCGGCAGCATGGAGTTCCGCCGGATCACCTCGCTGCCGCCGTACGTCTTCACCATCATCGACACCCTGAAGATCGAGGCCCGTCGAGCCGGCGAGGACGTCATCGACTTCGGCTTCGGAAACCCCGACCTCCCCTCACCCGACGTGGCGGTCGAGAAGGTCGTCGAGGCGGTCCGCAATCCCCGCAACCACCGGTACTCGTCCAGTCGGGGCATCCCGAAGCTCCGCCAGGCGGTGAGCGATCTGTACCTGCGTCGCTTCGGTGTCGCGCTCGACCCCGAGACCGAGGTCATCAACACGATCGGGGCGAAGGAAGGCTTCTCCCACCTGATGTGGACCCTGCTCGGTCCCGGCGACGCCGCGCTGGTGCCGTCACCGTCGTATCCGATCCACATCTACGGCCCGCTGTTCGCGGGTGCCGACATCCGTGAGGTGCCGCTCGGCACCGGTCGTGACTTCTTCGAGAGCTTGCAGGAGGCGTGGGAGTACTCCTGGCCGAAGCCCCGGGTGATCGTGATGTCGTTCCCCCACAACCCGACCACCACCTGCGTCGACCTGGAGTTCATGCAGAAGGTGGTGGATTTCGCACGCGAGCACGAGGTCGTGGTGGTGCACGACAACGCGTACGCGGACCTCGGCTTCGACGGGTACTCGCCCCCGTCGATCCTGCAGGCCGAGGGTGCGAAGGAGGTCGCGGTCGAGCTCTACTCGATGACCAAGTCCTTCTCGATGGCCGGCTGGCGGGTGGCGTTCCTGGTCGGTCGCTCCGACGTCGTGCAGGCGCTCGCCAAGCTGAAGAGCTACCTGGACTACGGCACGTTCCAGCCGATCCAGATCGCGGCGACGGTCACCTTGAACGAGGCGCCCGACTACCCGAAGGTGGTGCAGGAGATCTACCAGAGCCGGCGTGACGCGCTCTGCAACGGGCTGAAGCGGATCGGCTGGGACCTCGAGCCGCCGAAGGGCACGATGTTCGTCTGGGCACCGATCCCCGAGCCCTACCGCGACATGGGGTCGATCGAGTTCGCGTCGTTCCTGGTGCGGGAGGCCAACGTGGCCACCTCGCCCGGTGTGGGCTTCGGTCCGGGCGGTGACGGTCATGTGCGGTTCGCACTGATCGAGAACGAGCAGCGCACCGCGCAGGCCATCCGCAACCTGCGTCGGGCGCTGACCAGGCTCCGCTCAGCCTGAGCCCCGCTGGGGCCGGCCTGCCGCCGACGGCTCGGCGCGTCCGGTCGCCATCCGGCGGCACCCGCTCGCTAGCCGTGCCGGGCGTCGCCGCACGCGCCGAGGCCCTCGAGCACGAAGGTCACCGCGGCGTCGGCCACCTCGTCGGGGTTCGCGCCCTGCTCGTGGACGAAGACCCGTGCCAGCTGCGCGGTGACCCCGAGGATCGCGTGGGCGAGCATGAGGGGGTCCGAGTCGCGGATCTCGCCCTCAGCGATGGCCTCCTTCACGATCCTGGTGATGTCACCCACCGCGACCTCCTGGCCTTTGCGGAGCGCGGGGGCGAATCGGTCCTCGGTGGCAGCGAACTCGATGAGCTTGTTCACGTCCCGGTGCTCCGCCGACCAGCGCATCGACGCCCGCAGCCCCAGCTCGATCTTGCGGACGGGATCGTCCTCGTCGACGATGGCCTGCTGCTGGGTGCGTCGGAGGTCCTGCTGGGCTTCGCGGAGGATCTCCAAGAAGAGCTGTTCCTTGCTGTCGAAGTACCAGTAGAACACGCCCTTGCCGACGCCGAGCCCCTGGACGATCTCGGCCACCGAGGTCGGGTGGTAGCCCTTCTCGGCGAATCGCGCCGCGGCGTACTCCATGAGCTGGCGACGGCGCTCGCGTCCGCGCTGGGTGAGTCGCCGGGCCATCGCCGCCACGCTAAACAGACTTGACCAAGCGGTCAAGAATGTGCGGCGGCGGTGGTCAACCGGCCGCGCACAACGTTCAACCGGCCGTGCGCAAGCCGAAACACCGTGTTCACGTACGACCCGTATCGTCGCCCGCATGCGAAGCACGTACGTGATGCGGGTCTGGCTCCCCGACCGCCCCGGTGCCCTCGGTGCGGTGGCCAGCAGGATCGGCGCGGTCGGTGGCGACGTCGTGGGGATCGACATCGTCGAGCGCGGCGCCGGCCTCGCGGTCGACGACCTCGTCGTGGAGCTGCCGTCGGCCGAGCTGTTGGATCTGCTCGTGAGTGAGGTCCGGCAGGTCGACGGGGTCGACGTGGAGGACCTCCGACCGGTGACCGACGCGCTGCGCGACCCGCGCCTGGACGCCCTCGAGACCGCGGCGGTCCTCGTCGGTGCCACCTCCGCAACGGAGCTGGTGGAGGCGGTCTGTGAGCACGGCGCACGGACGGTCGGCGCGACCTGGGGCGCGGTGATCGACCTTGCGGAGGAGTCGGTGCTGAGCGATCTCGGTGAGCGGCCACCGCTTGCGTGGCTGGTCGCCTTCGTGCGGGGGACCCAGGCATCGTCGTGCGGCGGGCCGGTGCTCCACGCCGACCCCGCGGCAGTCGAGGTGGTCTGGGCGCCGCTGCCGGCCGCGGGCCTCACCTTGGTGCTCGGCCGGGAGGGCCATCCGTTCCGCGCTCGCGAGCGGCGCCAGGTGATGGCGTTGGCTCGCATCGTCGACACCCGCCTCCGGCAGCTGCGAGCAGTTGAGGCTCGGCGGGGCCATCCCTCCGCCGCGGGTCGCTGATCCCCAGCCCGTTGGGCAGCGGGGCGAGCAGGGGCCGAGCGGAGCCGGCATCGGCGCCCGGTCTGCGGGTAGGACCGGGTCTCAGTGGGATGCCCAGTTCCGGGCCCGTTCGACGGCGTGTCGCCAGCGCTCGTAGGCCGCGTCGGCGGTGGCCCGATCAGCGCTCGGTCGGACCTCGACGTCGACCGCCCAGTTCGCCGTGATCGCTTCGAGCGATTCCCACACCCCCTCGGCCAGTCCGGCGAGGTAGGCCGCACCGAGCGCCGTGGTCTCGAGCACCGCGGGGCGGGCCACCGGTACCTGCAGCTGGTCGGCCTGGAGCTGGAGCAGGAGCGACATGACCGACGCCCCACCGTCAGCTCGCAGCGCGTGCACCCGATGCCCGGACGCCTCGGTCATCCAGTCGACCACGTCCCGGGTCTGGTAGGCCATCGCCTCCACCACCGCGCGAGCGAGGTGGGCCCGGGTCGTGCCCCGGGTGATCCCCACCAGGGTGCCGCGGGCGTACGGATCCCACCAGGGGCTGCCCAACCCCGTGAAGGCCGGAACCAGCACGACCCCGTCGGTGTCGGGGACCGACTCGGCGAGCGGTCCCGTCTCCGCCGCCTCGGAGATGATCCCGAGGCCATCGCGCAGCCACTGGATCGCCGCACCCGTCACGAAGATCGCTCCCTCGAGCGCATAGTGGGTGAGCTCACCGCCCCGCCCGTCGGGGATCGTCCAGGCGATCGTGGTCAGCAGGCCGTCCACCGGAGGGGGACATGCCTCGCCGACGTTCATGAGGACGAACGACCCCGTGCCGTAGGTGTTCTTCGTCATGCCCGGGGTGAAGCACGCCTGTCCGAACAGCGCCGCCTGCTGATCGCCCGCGATGCCGCTCACAGGGATGCCGGCGCCCACCGGCGATGACGCCGCGGTGAGACCGAAGCGACCGCTCGAGGGGCGCACCTCGGGGAGGACGTGTCGGGGAACGCCGAACAGCTCACACAGCTGCGGCGACCAGTCGCGCTCATGGATGTCGAACAGCATCGTGCGGCTGGCGTTCGAGACGTCGGTGGCGTGCACGGCGCCGCCGGTGAGCTTCCACAGCAGCCACGAGTCCACGGTGCCCGCCGCCACCTCGGGTCCGGACGGCACCCCACCGTGGGCGAACAACCACTCGAGCTTGGAGGCGGAGAAGTACGGGTCGAGCACCAGTCCGGTGCGCTCACGGATCGTGTCGAGCTGTCCCTGCTCGCGCAGCTGGTCGCAGCGGGTCGCGGTGCGGCGATCCTGCCAGACGATCGCCCGGTGCAGCGGCCTGCCGGTGCGGCGGTCCCAGACGACCACCGTCTCACGCTGGTCGGTGATCCCGATCGCCGCGATCATCGCGGGGACCCGGCTCGCCACCTCGCTCATCACCGCTTCGCACGCCTCCCAGATCTCCTCCGGGTCGTGCTCGACCCATCCAGGCCGCGGGAAGTGCTGCGGGAACTCGCGGTACGCGACGTGCAGGGCGCGGCCCGAGCGGTCGAAGGCGATGGCGCGCACGCCGGTCGTTCCGGCATCGAGCGCGAGGACCACCGGCTGATGGGATGCGCTGGGGGAGCTCATGGACCGCAGGCTAGGGCCTCGGCTCCGGTGGTCGAGGTGAGCAGACCCTGCACCCGATGCTGACCTGTCGGCGGATGACGGGGCGGTGGCGCGCCGACCTGCCCACTACGGTGACTAGCGTGACACGCAGGACGATCAACCGTCGACGCTTCCTCCAGGGTGCTGCCGGTACCGCCACGCTCGCGGTGGTCGCGGGCCGCGCTCCCGTGATCTGGGCCGGAGCGCCGTCGCTGCCCGCCGACCCGTTCACCCTCGGCGTGGGCAGCGGTGACCCCCTCGACGACGGGTTCGTGCTCTGGACCCGTCTGGCCCCGGCGCCGCTGGAAGGCGGGGGCATGCCCGACGTCGAGGTGCCGGTCGCCTGGGAGGTGGCCACCGATGACACCTTCGCCGAGATCGTGGCGGAGGGGTCGGTCGTCGCCTCACCGGCGTTCGCCCACAGCGTCCACGTCGACGTGCGGGGCCTCGAGCCCGACCGCTGGTACGCGTACCGGTTCAGTGCCGGAGGGTTCGACAGCCCGGTCGGCCGCGCCCGCACGGCCCCCGCCGGCTGTGCCGGCACGGCGATGCGCTTCGCGTTCGCCTCCTGCCAGAGCTACGCCAGCGGCTACTTCACGGCGCACGCCGCCCTGGCCGCCGAGGACGTCGATGTGGTGCTGTTCCTCGGCGACTACATCTACGAGGGCGGCGGCAGCGGGGTGCGCACCCACCCCGGCGGGGAGGCCTCGACCCTCGCCGCGTACCGGAACCGCTACGCGCTGTACCGAACCGACGCCGACCTGCAGGCCAGCCACGCCGCTCGACCGTGGGTGGTGATCTGGGACGACCACGAGGTCGAGAACAACTACGCCGGGGTCTACGACGAGAACGGCAGCGATCCGGCCGCGTTCCTCGTCCGTCGGGCCGACGCCTACCGGGCCTGGTGGGAGCACCAGGCCGTGCGCCTACCGGCCCCCACGGGGCCGGACCTTCCGATCTTCCGACGCATCGACTGGGGTGGGCTTGTCCGCTTCCACGCCCTCGACGGTCGTCAGTACCGAAGCGACCAGGTCTCCGACGACGATCTGGTGCCACCGACGCCGGCGATGGACGATCCCGCCCGCACGATGCTCGGCGACGACCAGGAGCGCTGGCTGGTCGAGGGCCTCGAAGGCTCGCAGGCGACCTGGAACGTACTGGCCAACCAGGTGGTGTTCGCGTCGATGCCGCTCGCCGGCCTCGTCAACCCCGACCAGTGGGACGGCTACACCGCCCAGCGCCAGCGCCTCGTCCAGCGGTTCAGCTCGGGGGCGGTGGCGAACCCGGTCATCGTGACCGGGGACATCCACGCCAGCGGCATCGCCGAGATCAAGGCGGACTGGGCCGAGCCGGACTCGCCCACCGTGGCCACCGAGCTGGTGGGCACGTCGATCTCGTCGTCGTTCCCGGCCCATCTCGTCGACGTGGCGGAGCAGGTGATCTCCGGCATCCCGTGGGTCCGCTACGTCAACGCGCGTCAGCGGGGCTACACCGTCTGCGACGTGACCAACGAGCGCCTTGAGGCGACCTACCGCGTGGTGGACACGGTCAGCGAGCCGACATCGGGAGTGTCGACCGCGACGACCTACACCATCGAAGCTGGGGTCTCCGGTCTCTGTCGCAGCGGCGGCCCGAGCTCGACGGGTGGCGCCGGGACCGGCGGCGGCCCGACCGCGGCCGCGGTCCGGGCCACGCCGACCTACACCGGCTGACCTGCACCGGCTGACCCGGTTGACCTGCACCGGCTGACCCGGTTGGCCGGCTGACCGGCTGCGGGCGTCCGATGATGCCCGGGCTCCACCCGGGTCAGCGCGATCGCACAGGGTGCATCCCACCGGCGCCGAAGACCGCCGACCTCGGACAGAATGGGCGGGCCTGCAGCGTCAACACGAAGGAGGCGTCATGCGAGTAGGCATGCTGACCGGTGGTGGCGACTGCCCCGGCCTGAACGCGGTGATGAGGGCCGTCGTCCGCAAGGCGGAGCGTCACTACGGCGACCAGGTCGTCGGCTTCCTCGATGGCTGGCGGGGGGTGCTGGAGGGCAACACCGTCGACGCCACGGTCGAGCGCTTCCGGGGCTCGCTGCCCCGAGGTGGGACCCTGCTCGGCACCTCCCGCACCAACCCGCTCAAGGTGGATGGCGGGGTGGATCGGTGCCTGGCCACGCTCCGCGAGCTGGGCATCGACGCGCTCATCGCCATCGGCGGTGAGGACACGCTCGGCGTCGCGGCGAAGCTCGCCGAACACGGTGTGGGAGTCGTCGGCGTGCCCAAGACGATCGACAACGACCTCTCCGGCACGGAGCTCACCTTTGGGTTCGACACCGCGGTCAGCATCGCGACCGAGGCGATCGACCGTCTGCACACCACGGCGGAGTCCCACAACCGGGTGATGGTGGTCGAGGTGATGGGCCGTCACGCTGGGCACATCGCCACCTGGGCGGGCATCGCCGGTGGCGCCACGATGATCCTCATTCCCGAGGAGCCCTTCGACATCGAGCAGGTCTGCGAGGCGCTCGAGCGCCGGCACGCGCAGGGGCGGTACGCGTCGATCGTGGTGGTGGCCGAAGGTGCCGTCCCGAAGGAGGGCACGATGCAGATCGTGTCGGGGGAGCGCGACGAGTTCGGTCACGTCCGCCTCGGTGGCATCGGAAACACCCTGGCCAAAGAGATCGAGGCCCGCACCGGCTTTGAGACCCGGGTGACCATCCTCGGCCACGTCCAGCGCGGGGGGACCCCGACGGCGTTCGACCGCGTGCTCGCGACCCGCTTCGGCATCGCGGCGATCGACGCGGTGCACGAGGGCGCGTTCGGGCAGATGATGGCGTTGCGCTGCGGTGAGATCGTCACCGTGCCGCTCTCGGAGGCGGTACGCGAGCTCAAGCTGGTGGACCCGAAGCTGTACCACGGCGTGGCCGAGGTCTTCTTCGCAGGCTGACAGGTGGAGCTCCTCACCGCAGCCGAGTCGGAGCGCCAACAGCGACGGGTCGCAGGTTCGCTGCTGGCCCGGGGGCTGCGTCCCGGTGACCGGGTCGCGGTCTGCACCTCGTCGAGCGCGGCGATGCTGTCGGCCATCCTCGGTGCGTTGCGGGTGGGCATCGTCCCCGTGGTGCTCAACTCGTCGCTCCTGCCGCACGAGCGTGCCGCGCTGATCGAGGACGCCGATCCCCAGCTGATCGTCGACGACCGCGTGCTCACCTCGTTGCTTGACGGTCCCGAGGCGGAGCTCGCCCCGTACCCGCTGGCTCGTCCGATGCACTACACCTCGGGCACCACCGGACGTCCCAAGGGGGTGTGGTCCGGAGTGCTCACCGAGGAGCAGGCGCAGCAGCTCTTCGAGGAGGAGCGCGAGCTGTGGCAGTTCGACCGGTCCGATCGTCACCTGGTGTGCTCCCCGTTTCATCACTCGGTGGCGATCCGCTTCGGCAGTGGCACCCTGCTCAGCGGCGGCGAGCTCATCGTGCTGGGCCGCTTCGACGCGCTGGCGGCCGCTCGGGCCATCGACCGGTACCGCCCGACGACCACGTTCATGGTCCCGGCGCACCTCCAGCGGCTCTTCGCCTCGGAGGCGTCACCCGATCTGTCGTGCTTCCGTCTGCTGGCCCACGCGGGTGCGCCCTGCCCCGAGTCGCTCAAGCTGGCGGCGATCGAAGCGTTCGGCGTCGACACGGTCTGGGAGTTCTACGGGTCGACAGAGGGGCAGTTCACCGCGTGCCCGTCGAGCGAGTGGCTCGAGCGTCGGGGCACCGTCGGGCGGGCCCGACCGGGCCGGCGGCTCACCGTCGACGCCGACGGCCTCATCTGGTGCGAGGTGCCCCCCTACGCCCGCTGGGAGTACTGGCGCGACCCCGCCCGCACCGCGCAGGCTTGGAGGGACCGTGCGTTCACCGTCGGCGACCTCGGGCGGCTCGACGCTGACGGCTACCTGTATCTCGACGGCAGGCGTGACGATCTGATCATCACCGGTGGGGTGAACGTCTATCCCGCCGAGGTCGAGCAGGTGTTGGCGCGAGCACCGGGCGTCGATCAGATCGCGGTGTTCGGCGTCACCGACGAGCGGTGGGGTCAGCGGGTCTGCGCGGCGGTGGTCGGCGACGTCGACCCGGCGGAGCTGGCGCGCGTCGCCCGGATCGAGCTGGCGCCCTACAAGCGTCCCAAGGACATCTTCGTCGTGGAGGAGATTCCCCACACCTCAACCGGGAAGGTCCAGCGATCGAGGCTCGGTGCCGTGCTCGGCCTTGAACCGGACACCTCCGCGGATCGTGACCGCTCGGTGAGCCGCGTCGTCGAGGAGGAAGCGTGGTCCGGGTCGCTCGGCGAACCATCGCCGCGCAGCGATCGTGGTTCGGGGCCGAGCTGAGCCCGAGCGGGGGTCAGCGTCAGCGGTTCAGGTCAGCGGGACGCTTCCTGAAGCGAGTCGATCTGCGCCTTGAGCCGGGGGTAGTCGTTTCGGGAGACGGGCTGGCCCGCTGGCACCGTGCCGACCTCGACGGGCACCGCCACCGGCTGGCCGTCGATGCGGAAGCGGACGCTCGAGATCGACAGGGAGGTGATGTCGGTGGCCGTGAAGACGATCTGGGCGAGCGCCAGGCGCTGCAGTGCGCTCTCGATGTTGGCCAGGCTCGAACTGAGGTCGAGATCGAGCACCCCGGCCTCCACCTTCGCGTCGAGCACCCTGGTGTCGGTGGGGACCGGGTTGGTGAGACCGGGCCTGCCGACCTCTTCGGGCTTGGTGGCGATCAACCGCTCGATCACCAGCCGTGGGAGCTGCTCAGGTTCGGGGTTTCGCAGCGAGACGGCGACCGGCTCGAGGCTCTCAGCGGTGCCGTCGGAGGCGCTGCCGGTGCGCACCAGGAAGATTGTCTCCTGTTGGGCGCTGGCGCCGTCCAGGGTTGTGGTCGTGGTCGGCTGCCGCCCCGAGAGGTTCGAGGGCAGCGCCTCGACCGGGATGGCCCGCGGCTCGTCGTCGGAGGGGATCCCGCAGGTCGTGGCCCCGGCGAGCACGGCGACGGCCAGGGCGACGGCTCTGCGCACCGGCACCCGTTCGGCTCTGGTCAGACCAGGGGCGCTCACCGCGAAACCTCGAGGTCCTCGCTGCCCTCCGACTCACCCAGGTCCGTCTCGGTCTGCGGGGCGAGGTCGACGATCGGCAGCTCCACGATGAAGCGGGCACCGGGTCGACCGTCGGCTCGATCTTCCACCCAGACCCGGCCTCCGTGGAGGCGGACGTGCTCGTCGACCAAGGCGAGGCCCAGTCCGACCCCGCTGTCGAGCGAGCGGTTTCCGCTCTCGCTGCCGCGTGAGAAGCGATCGAAGATGATCTCCCGCTCCTCCTCGGGTACGCCGCTGCCTTCGTCCTCGACACCGATGCGGACCACCGAGCCGACACGGTCGATGGTGACGGCGGTCGCGCCCCCGGCGTACTTCTCCGCGTTGTCGAGCAGGTTGGCGAGCACCCGACCGAAGCGGCGCTTGTCGACCCGCACCACGACATCGCTGACGTCGTCGTCGTAGCGGACCGGTACACCCCCGTTGCCCAGCACGCTGACCGCCTGGATCACCAGCTCCGCGACCAGCACGTCCTCCAGGTGCAGCTTGATGGCACCCACGTCGAACCGGCTGATCTCCAACAGGTCCTCGACGAGCTGCTGGAAGCGGTCGACATCGGCCGACAGCAGGTCGAGCGCGGTGCGTGCCCGCTCAGGCAGCTCCTCGCGGGTGTTCTCGAGCACCTCGATGGTGGCGGCCAGCGTCATCAGCGGTGACCGCAGCTCATGGCTCACCTCGGAGGCGAAGCGGGCGTCGCGCTCGATCCGATCCTGGAGCGCCTGCGCCATCTCGTTGAACGGCTTCGCGAGACGGTCGAGGTCGGGGTCGCTGCCTGTGGGGAGACGGGTGTCCAGACGGCCACCGGCGATGGCGTCCGCGGCGCGGCCGACGTCGAGCAGGGGACGGAACACCCGTCGTGCGGCCCAGAAGCCGACCAGCCCCCCGGCGATCGTCGTCAGGATCGATGCGCCGAGCAGGCTGATGGCCAGACCCTCGAGCGTGCGCTGCATCTCACGCAGGGGCACCGCTTCGTAGTACTGCGCTCCGCGGGGTTGGATGGGCACCCCGACGACCAGGAAGGGGTCGCCTCCGACGCGAGTGCGCATGCGGGCGGGCTGTCCAGCGTCGACGCGCTCGATGAGCGCCGCCGGGATCGAGGCGTCGGAGAACTTGAGCGCGTTGCCCGGGTACCACTGTCCTTCGTAGCGAAGCACCGGCAGCCCACCCTCGGGGTTCGGGAGCGACGCGAGGATCGTCTTCTCGATCGTGGTGGTGTCGGCCACGCCCGGGTCGAGGCCATCGGAGACGGTGCTGGCGTTCTGCAACGCCTGCGTCATCGCTGACTGCTCGCGCTGGGTGAGCATGTTCTCCCGGGTGAGACCGAAGGTGATCACCGACAGCACCGCGGAGAGCAGCGCCGCGCCCAGCGCGTAGGTGAGCGTGAGGCGGGCGCGCAGCCCCAGCCTCGCTCGCTTGGTGAGGGTTCGGGGGGTTCGGGAACGGGCGAGCCGCACGATTCGTGTCTTCGGGTCGCAGCCCAGGCGGTGGCCGGCGGACCCGGCTCAGGTCTGGAGCTTGTAGCCGAGGCCCCGGACCGTCACCACGTGACGTGGGTTGGCAGGGTCAGCCTCGATCTTGGTGCGCAACCGGCGGATGTGGACGTCGACCAACCGGCCGTCGCCGAAGTACCCGTAGCCCCAGACCCGCTCGAGCAGGACCTCGCGGCTGAACACCCGACCGGGGCTCGACGCGAGCTCGACGAGGAGACGGAACTCGGTCTTGGTGAGATGGACCTCCTTGCCGTCGCGGAGGACGACCCCCTCCTCGGGGATGATCTCGAGATCGCCGAACTTGAGGTGGGCGACCGAGGGGTCGGCGGTACGGACCCGTCGGAGCAGTGCCCGGATACGTGCGGACAGCTCCTTGGGGGCGAACGGCTTGGTCAGGTAGTCGTCAGCGCCGGCTTCGAGCCCGGCCACCACGTCGTGGGTGTCGGCTCGAGCGGTGACCATCACGATCGGCACGTCGCTGGTGCGTCGGATGGATCGACAGACCTCGAACCCGTCGACACCGGGGAGCATGATGTCGATCAGCACCACGTCGGAGGGGTTGCGGGCGAAGGCTTGCAGGGCTTCCTCGCCGCTCTCGGCCTCCTCGACGACCCAGCCCTCGTCCTCGAGGGCCATCTTGACCGCGGTGCGGATCCGCTCGTCGTCTTCGACTGCCAGGATGCGCGTGCCCACGTCTCACATTGTGCGCCATCCGCGGCCGAATCGCGCAGATACCCGCGCGATCGATGTGCTGGAAGGCGGATCTGCCGGATCGCCGTGCGTCCGCCGTCGGATCGGGCCTCAGACATCGGCGGCCCGGGCCCGGGCCAGCAGCTCCCGGAGGGGGCCGTACAGCGCCGGTGGGGCGGCGAGGATGAACGTGCTCGAGGGGGGACCACCGTCGAGGCCGCCGACGACCGCGCCGGCTTCGCGCGCGATCAGGGCACCGGCGGCGTAGTCCCACGGCTGCAGGCCCGCCTCCCAGTAGCCGTCGACCCGGCCGCAGGCCACGGAGCAGAGGTCGACCGACGCAGCGCCCATGCGCCGGATGTCGCGCACCAGTCCGAGGACCTCGACCAGCACCTCCGCCTGCCTGACCCGCCGCCGGGGGTCGTAGCCGAACCCGGTCGCGAGCAGCGCCCTGCGAGGGTCGGTCTCGGTGGAGGCCGCGATGGGGAGGCCGTTCCGGCGGGCGCCCCCGCCACGCACGGCGGTGAACACCTCGCCGTGCAGGGGGTCGCTCACCACACCGGCGACGATCTCCCCGTCGAGCTCCGCGGCGATCGAGACGGCGAAGCCGGGGTGCCCGTAGAGGTAGTTCGTCGTGCCGTCGAGCGGGTCGATGATCCAGCGCACACCGGAGGTGCCGTCGCGTCGCGCACCCTCCTCGCCGAGCACGGCATCGTCGGGTCGCTCGCCGAGGATGCCCTCGACGATCTGGCGCTCCGCCGCCTGATCCATCTCGGTGACCATGTCGGTGAGCGACGACTTGCTCCTCACCATCGTCCGCCTGCGGGAGAGACCCTCGACGAGCAGGTCTGCCGCCCGCTGCGCGTGTCGCACCGCCACGTCGAGCAGGTCACCCGGCGTGTCTGGTGTGGTGGCGCTCGTCATGGCGGTCATCATGCCGCCCGCCGGTAGTCTCCGGCGCGTGCCCCGGTCCCTGGTCGATCTGCGCTCGGACACGGTCACCCGGCCGACGGAGGAGATGCGACGGGTGATGGCCGCCGCTGAGGTGGGTGACGACGGCTACGGGGAGGACCCGACGGTTCGGACCCTCGAAGAGCGGTTCGCGGCGCGGGTGGGCAAGCCTGCGGCGCTGTTCGTGCCGTCGGGCACCATGGCGAACCAGATCGCGCTTCGGCTGCTCGGCCGGCCGGGGACACGGGTGCTCGTCGGGCGGCGACAGCACCTCGTGGCCTACGAGCAAGGTGCGGCGGGAGTGAACAGCCCGGCACAGCTCGAGCTGGTCGACGACGACGGTGGTGAGCTCCCGGTGCAGGTCTTGCGGGAGCGTGTCGAGGACGGCGCGCTGGTCGGTCTGCCCGTGAGCGCGATCTTCATCGAGAACACCCACATGCCCTCGGGTGGTCGCCCCTGGCGCATCGAGACGGCGCGGGCGGTGGCGGCGCTCGGCGTGCCCGTCCACCTCGACGGCGCCCGGCTGTTCAACGCCGAGGTGGCGACCGGTGTCGACGCGGCGACGTTCGCGTCGTGCGCGACGACGGTCATGTGCTGCCTGTCGAAGGGGCTCGGCGCGCCGGTCGGATCACTGCTCGCCGGAGAGGAAGACCTGATCCGCGCGGCCCGAGCCGAGCGGAAGCGGCTCGGTGGTGCCATGCGACAGGCGGGGATCCTCGCCGCCGCCGGCCTCGTCGGCCTCGAACGGCACGTCGAGCGGCTGGCTGACGACCACCGTCGGGCCCGGCGGTTGGCCGACGCGGTGGCGCAGCGCTGGCCCGACGCCGGACTCGACCCGGAGGAGGTGCGGACCAACGTGGTGGTCTTTCGCCATGACGACCCGCCTGCGCTGCTCGCGCATCTCCGGACCGCTGGGGTGCTGGCCGGTGTGCTCGCGCCCGGTGTCGTGCGGCTCATGACTCATCTCGATGTTGACGACGCCGCCATCGAGCGTGCCTCGCAGGCGATCGCCACCAGCCCTTGAGAGCGGGTCGCGCCCCGGGGTCTGGGGCATCGGTGTGGGTGGTGGTGTGCTCGCCAGCGTGCCCTGCGCACCCGGGGCAGGCTGATCAGCACACCCGAGGTGGTCTCGACGGCGGCTGACCGGGACGGGTCGCCTGCCGCTCCTGGATCGTCTTCCACTCGCCCATGGCTCGCAGCGTGAGCACAGACACCACCGCAGTGCCGCCGGCGGCGATGGCCGCACCGGCCAGCGCGCCGAGACCGGTCTGGACGGTGCAGTCGCCCCGGCACTGCAGGTCGGTGAACGCGTACCCGATGAAGCCTCCTGCGGCGCCCGCGAGGAGGATGACCACGAAGGCCAGCACCCGGGCACCGACGGAGGGCAGGGCGCTCGGAGGTGGCGAAGCGGCTGGTCGGACGTCGCGATCGCCGGGGTTCACCTCCACGCCCTCGATGCTAGGGGCGGGTGCGTTCAAGGTGGCAATCGCCAGGTGGTGATCCGACAGCGAACACGGCGAGCCGTAAGGTTGAACGGATGAAGTCGCTTGTCGTTCTGCCCACCTACAACGAGGCCGACAACATCCTCGAGGTGCTCGAGCTGGTGCGATCGGCCACCCCGGACTCCGACGTCCTCGTGGTCGACGACGGCAGTCCTGACGGCACCGCGGATCTGGCCGAGTCGTGGGGTGCGGAGAACGGTGGGGTGACGGTGATGCGCCGGGCAGGCAAGCAGGGGCTGGGCTCCGCGTACCGGGCCGGGTTCCGCTACGGCTTGGAGCACGGCTACGGCGTGCTGATCGAGATGGACTCCGACCTGCAGCACGACCCCGCCATGCTGCCGGCGCTGATCCACGCGGTGCACGACGGGGCCGATCTCGCCATCGGCTCCCGGTACGTCCCCGGTGGTGCGGTGCCGGGCTGGAAGTGGTCTCGGCGATTCATCTCACAGGGCGGGAACCGCTACGCGTCGATCGTGCTCGGGATGCCGGTCCGCGACTCCACCGCAGGGTTCCGTGCCTATGCGGCGGATGCCCTCGCCCGGATCGATCTGGACTCGATCAAGGCGGACGGCTATGGCTTCCAGATCGAGATGGCCTACCACGTCATGCGCAACGGGGGCCGGATCGTGGAGGTGCCCATCACCTTCGGTGACCGTCAGCGTGGTGCCTCGAAGATGTCCTCACGGATCGTGTTCGAGGCGCTGGTTCTCGTCACCTGGTGGGGCTTGCGTGACCGGGTGCTGCTCCCGGTGACGAGGCTGTTCCGACGCGGACACTGACGAGCGGACACGGACGAGCGGACAGGGACGAGAAGTGGCCGAATCGGCACTCGGAGGCCTGTCCACCTAGGGCAAATGACCCGTTCGGGTCCAGGGGCTTCCGCGATGGCGGGTCAGCCCGCATACTGGGCTGGTGAGCACGACGCCGATTTCCGTCATCCCCCCCACCCGGCTCGGCGCCCTGCTGCGCGCGACCCGCGAGCGTCGGGGGCTGACCCTCGAGGCGCTCGCCACCGGCTCGGCGTTCAGCGTGGCCGACCTCGCCCGTCTGGAAGCCGGAGGTCGCGCCCTCACCGATCGGGAGGTTGATGAGGTGCTCCGGGTCTACGGCATCGATGCCGCGACCCTCGTACCTGAGCGCACCGGGCTGATCGTCGATCTGGCCGACCACGAGCTCGCAGCCGGAGGGCAGGTCCGCACCCTCGCCGGTGAGGCCCCCACCGCCGATGAGGTGCTCGCCACCTACCTCTCGCTCGTCTACACCCTGCGTCACGCGGAGCCGGGCACGCCTCTCACCCTGCGGGAAGCCGACGTCTCCGTGCTCTCCCGCGCGCTGCAGCTCGCACAGCTCGACGTGGAGCGCCGCCTGCAGGAGCTGATGGTCGACGCGGAGGGCACGGTCCTCGCCCGGGTGCGTGACCTGCGTCGACGCCTGCTCCTCCCTGCCATCGGGGTGGTCGTGGCCGCCACCGCGATCGGAACGTTGCTGTTCGTGCAGGCCGCCGGCGACCAGCAGCCAGCGAGTGATCCCACGGTCGAGGTCGGCCCCGCCGCCGAGCAGTCGGGCGAGCCCGGTCCCGCCGGGCCCGTCGTGGTGGTGGAGGAGGGCATCCCGGTGGATCAGCTGCCCGAGGGAGCGGTCAACCTGGGGGAGCCCCAGATCGTGGAGCGTGGCCCGGACGGCTCGATCCGCCAGAGCACCCGACAGGCCCCGGCGGTGACGCCTGACGCGCCGGCCGCCGGCGCATCCGACACCACCACCTGGCGCATCCAGGAGGGCCCGGTCGGTGATCTCCAACCGGGTGAGGTGCGCCTCGGTGAAGCGCAGACGATTGAGAATCCCGACGCGCAACCGTAGCGCGGTTACGATTCGCCCCCGTGCTCAGGGGCCTGCGTCAGCTTCTCGTCGTCCTCGTCGTCCTCCTGGCGGGCGTGGCGTTCGTCGCCTGTGGTGCGGATGGCGAAGCCGGGACGAGCGCGACGACGGCCGTGGCGGATGCCGGCGCGCTGCCCATCGATGAAGCGGTCGACCGGCGGGGAGCGTCGAGCGTCAGCGTCGACGTCGCCGACAACGTCTTCGAGCCCCGGGTGGTGAGAATCGACCCCGGTGCCACGGTGACCTGGACGAACACCGGGTACAACTCCCACAACGTCACTCCCGTCGAGGAGGGCAGCTTCGAACCGGTGTCCACCGCTTCGCTCGAGCCGAAGGCGAGCGCGAGCCGCACCTTCTCCAGCCCGGGGGTCTACCGGTACTTCTGCTCGATCCACGGTACCGCGACCCGAGGTCAACGAGGTGTCATCGTGGTGGGAGACGCCGGCCTGTAGTGTCCGTCCGACGACGAGGGGGTACGACGACGAGGGGGTACAAGGTCATGACAAGCAGCGTCGATCGAAGCCGGGCGCGTCTGTCCGTGATCGCGGCGATCCTGGCCCTGGCGATGCTCGCCCTCGGCTGCTCCTCGGACTCGTCGGGTGGGGGGAGCGCGACCTCGGCGCCAGCGTCGACCGGCGCAGTGCTCCGGGTGCCCGAGGACTTCCCGACGATCCAGGCCGCGGTCGATGCGGCCAAGCCGGGCGACCTGGTGCTGATCGCACCCGGGGTCTACCGGGAGGGTGTGGTCGTGCAGACCGAGAACATCGTGATCCGCGGTCTCGATCGCAACGAGGTCATCATCGACGGTGAGTTCACCCGCGACAACGGGATCAAGGTCTTCGCGGACGGGGTCGCGGTCGAGAACCTGACCGTTCGCAACAACACCGGCAACGGCCTGTTCTTCACCGGTGACTACGACAGCGACTACGTGCTCACGGGGTATCGGGCGAGCTACGTGACCGCCTACAACAACGGTGACTACGGCATCTACGCCTTCAACGCTCGCCTCGGGATCATCGAGGACTCCTACGGGTCAGGCCACCCGGACTCCGCGTTCTACATCGGGCAGTGCAACCCCTGTGACGCGGTGATCCGCAACGTGCTCGCGGAGAACAACATGCTCGGCTACTCGGGCACCAACTCGAGCACCAACCTGTACCTGATCAACTCGGAGTGGCGCCGGAACATGATCGGGGTCGTGCCCAACAGCCAAGACAGCGAGAAGCTCGCTCCACAGGGGCACATGGTGATCGCCGGGAACTACATCCACGACAACAACAACCCCGGTGTGCCGATCAACAACGACACCTACCGGCTGGCCTCCGGAACGGGGATCGTCATCACCGGCGGGGTCGAGAACCTGGTCACCAAGAACCGGGTCGAGGACAACCTCAGAGGCAACATCGTGGTGATCCTCTGGCCCTTCCGGGACCCGGGCCTTCCCCCGTTCGAGGCCATCGGCAACCGGATCATCGGCAACATCGCCCGAGGTGCGACGGGGATCGGCGATCTCGTGCTCTGGCTGGCTGACTCCAGCCAGGGAGTGCAGGGCAACTGCTTCGCCGACAACGACTTCCTCACCAGCTTCCCCGCCGACATCGAGAAGGTGGCACCCTGTGACGCACCGGGTGGCAAGGGTCTGCCGGACATCGACCTGGACAAGCTCACGATGGGCCCGCCCGGGGTCGACTACAAGACCGTGCCGCCCCCGCCGCCCCAGCCGAACATGCCGGATGCGGCCACCGCTCCCGCTCGTCCGGCGACCGACATCGTCATCGACGTCGACGTCGACGCCATCACCATGCCGGCGAGGAGAGGGTCCTAGCCAGCTCTCGAAGACCACCCCCTGAACCATCCGGAGCGTCCCGATCTCCGGCACCGGGCACCTGCGCGTGCGGCTGGCGGGTGGACCCGCTGCTGGAAGGGATCGCGACCGCGGGGAGCGGGCGGAGCCTCCGGCGGGCACAATGCAGGTCGTGCGTGAGTGGTTGGTCGGTGGCGCGCTGATCGAAGGCCCGGAAGGGCTGCTGCTGGTGTGCAACCGGCGCCGCAACGGCTGGCTCGACTGGACGCCCCCCGGCGGTGTGATCGACGAGGGTGAGGAGCTGTTGGGCGGCCTGACCAGGGAGGTCGAGGAGGAGACCGGGCTCGTGGTGACCGAGTGGGTCGGCCCGCGCTACGAGATCGAGGCGGAGGCACCCGATCTGGGATGGCGCCTGCGGGTGGAAGCCTGGTGCGCGACCGCCTATGAGGGCGAGCTGCGGGTGGCCGACCCCGATGGCATCGTGGTCGACGCCTGCTTCGTCGACCCGGCCGGCTGCGCCGAGCGGATGCAAGGCGGGCACCGGTGGGTGGTCGAGCCTCTCGGCGAGTGGATCGAGCATCGATGGACGGGGCTCCGCAGCTTCGGCTACCACGTCAGCGGTACCGACCCGCACTCGCTCGTCGTCACCCGCTTGTGAAGCCGTCGTCCAGGCGGCCCGGCAGGGTGGCCCCTGGGCTGGCAGACTGGAGGCGTCGCACAGCGCGCGAGCACGGGGGGTGACGCGCATGCTGGTCCGCAACGTCCTGCAGCGGAAGGGTCGGTGGGTCGCCACGGTCGCGGGCTCCGCTCCCGTCCTCGAGGCGGCGAGGCTCCTCTCCCGTCACGGGATCGGTGCACTCGTCGTGTCGGACGATGGGTGCACGATCGACGGCATCCTCTCCGAGCGAGACATCGTGCGAGGGGTGGCGTCGCACGGCCCGGCCGTGCTCGACGCGCCGGTCGCCTCGCTCATGACCACCGAGGTGCACACGTGCAGGCCTACTGACACCCTCGACGCGCTGATGGCGATCATGACCGAGCGGCGGATCCGTCACCTTCCCGTCCTCGAGAACGGGGAGCTGGTGGGCATCGTGAGCATCGGCGACGTCGTGAGCCAACGGGTCGATGAGCTGCAGGCCGAGGCCCGTGCGCTGCACGAGTACCTCTTGGGCGGTCGGTGAGCTCAAGCAGGAGGCGCACGGCACGCTCGGCTGCCGACGGAGGTCCCTGCGCAGTCGCCGGTGCGACGCGAGGTCCTGGGGTCCTGCGGATGCGGACCAGGAGGTGGGAAGGAGGCAGCCGAGACTCGCGTTGAGAGCAGGCGGGACCTGTGGGAAGATTGCCCTACGCCGGAGCCCCGGTCTGAGCACGGAAGGGGGGTGGAAGCGGTGCCGCTTTCCGAAGAGGAGCAGCGGATCCTCAGTGAGATCGAGCAGCAGCTCTACGAGACCGATCCTGCTCTGGCGCGCGACATCGCCGACACCACGATCTACTCCCATGCTGCGCGCAACCTGAAGTGGGCGGTGCTCGGCTTCCTCGTGGGCACCGCGATGCTGGTCCTCACCCTCGCCACCCACTTCCTCCTCGCCTTCGGTGGCTTCCTCGTGATGCTGGTGTCGGCGCTCGCCATCGAGCGCAACGCCCGCCGGATGGGCAAGGCCGGCCTGGAGCAGCTCGCCCGGTCGATGCGGGCGGCTGGTCTGCGTGACGCCTTCGGCAGCGCGAACCAGCGCATGCGTGACCGCTTCCGTCGCGACGACTGAGCCTGACCGCTGATCCGGGCGGCTGAGCCCCGCGACCGGCGTCGCGGGTCCCCACCTCAGGGGCGCAGCAGGGTTCGTGGGTCGAGTCGGCTGAGCACGAGGCGTCGTCGTGAGACGCGCTGGTGAACGATGCGTGCGAGCTGCCGCACCGTCCGCTCCGCCCGATCGACCCGCGCGTGGTCCAGCGTGAGGGTTGAGAAGGTCACCGCATCCGTGTCGGTGGCCAGGGCCACGATGCCCTCCGCCTCCTCGGGCACCGCAGCCGCGGCACGGACCGCGAACTCACGAGTCGTCTCCGTGGGGTGGCGGACCACGCCGAGGTGGCGCAGCTCGCCGGTGAGCTCCTGCCACGCGAAGCGAATCCTCGCGTTGGCGTCGCGGGCTGCGGTCCACCGTCGCCGCCGTCGCCACGCGACGGCGCCAGTCACGCCCGCGGCGTAGAGCGCCGCGAGCACCACGAACGCGAGGGCCGTCCGCACCGGTTGTCGGCGAGCGTAGGTGATCGGGTCCCTCCACGGGGAGGGCGTTGGAGCGGTGGGGGAGGTGTCCTCGTTCGAGGCGTCGAGCGCGGCGAGCTCGTCCGGTGAGGGGCGGTCCGCCGGCTGGGTGGCATCAGGTGTCGTGGGGCTGGCGGTCGTCGCCGGCGTCGAGGTGGATGCAGACGCCGCGCCGGACTCGCCGCCGTCCTGCGCCGCTGGCACCCGCGCGTACTCCATCCCCGGCGCGCCCCGGCCCGGTGTGGGCTCGAAGGCGACCCATCCCACGCCGCTGCCGAGCCACACCTCGGGCCAGGCGTGGGCGAAGCGGCCACGCACCTGGTACCGGTTCGGGTCGGAGGGGTCCTGCTCGCCCCAGGTGAAGCCCACCGCCACCCGTGCGGGCAGCCCGATCGAACGGGCCATCGCCGCGTAGGTGCCGGCGAACTGCTCGCAGTACCCGCGACCACTCTCGAGGAACCTGTCGATCGCGTCGTCACCGTGACCGGGGCCGGGGGAGAGGTCGTAGACGAACCGGCGCCCGTCACGCTCGAAGATCCCCTCGTCACGGAAGAAGCTCTGCAGCGCCATCGCCTGCTGGTAGGGCGTGACGGCCCCGGCCGCGCTCACCACCTCGCGGGCGAGCACCTGAGCCGACCGGCTGAACGTGCTGGGCAGTTCGACATAGCGGGCGAGCTCGTCGGGGATCGCCTCCCCGGGACGGTCCAGCTGCTCCGCCGAGAGCTCCGAGATGTCAGAGACCACCTCGTAGCGCAGGTCGTCCGAGCTGGGGTAGTCGGTGTCCACGATCAGGGTGGCCGACTCGGGCTGGTAGCGGACCTTCGCCGGCGCGTCGATGGCCACCGGTTGGTAGGCGGCAGGCAACCACAGTGCGGAAAGCCCGACGATCGAGAAGCGCTGTCGCACCCTCGCAGACGCCACGCCGGTTGGCACCTGCGCGGGCAGCTCGCCGTCGGCTTGCCCGTAGCGGCCTCCCGACCGCCAGATCTGGCCGTCGAACGTGTCGAGCGACGTCAACCGCCAGTAGGCCGGCCGCTCGCTCTCCACGGTGAACACCAGCACGTCGCCCTGGTCGACCAGGCGCTGACGGATGTCCACCAGGGGGCTGATGGTCACCCGGGATGAGGGCCCACGGCCACCACCACGCCAGTCGATGAGCGCCCCGTCCGCGGCACCCGGCAGACGGGGGCCGATGATCACCCCTCCGAGGACCGCCACGACGGCCAGCGCCGCTCCCGCGCGCAGCAGCCGTTGGCTGCCCCGTTCACGTTCGCCGGTGAGCCAGCCCGCCCGCAGCTCGAGGACGGCGACCCGCTGCGTGAGCACGAACAGCAGCGCCGCCAGGCCGAACAGCACGGCGCTGCCCAGTCGTTGCCGTTCGGAGCCGAGCAGCGCGCAGAACACGAACAGGGTGCACGCGGGCACGATCGCCTCGATCGGCGACCACAGGCGGAACGCCGCCCAATCTGCGAGGAACGCGGCGAAGAACACGGCCAGCCCGCACGCCATCAGGAAGCCGGTGCGGGCCGGGACGGGCGCGCTGAGCTGCTGGAACGCGGTCCACGACTCGCCCAGCTCCGCGCTCGCCGCGTCGAGCGTGCGACTGGTGGGGAGCACCACCGCCAGCGTGTCGGCGAACCAGAGCGCGGCGGCGAGCAGCACGAAGCCGACGAGCGACAGCGCCGCCGAGGCCGGCACCCCGACCCCCCTGCGTCGGAGCGTCATCGTGGCGAGGTGGGTGTACGCGGCGATAGCCAGAAGGGGCCAGAGGAACGACCAGTCCGTGAAGACGCGGGCGAAGCCGTAGACCGCCGCGACGGTGACGCCTGCGAGCATCAGCTCCGCGAGCGGCAGGTGTGGGGGATCCGCAGCTCTGGTGCTCACCGCAGGATCCGCTCGTGTGGGGCCCAGCGATCCGGTTCGTCGTCGTCGGCGACGGGCCGGGTGGCCCGCCAGGGCGCTGATGGCCCTCTACGGGGGTGGACGACGCGGTTCCACGCCTCGGGGAAGGGCGTGGTAGCGGTGATCGGGATGACGGTCCCGGTGCGGGAGGCCCTCGCGTCCCTCGTGGCCGGCACGGGCTCGGCGATCCCGGCATCAGGGGCGCCCCAGGAGGAGGGCTCGAACCTCACGATGGTCACCGAGCCGAACCGGTTGCGGAGCCGAGCGAGGCGGCTGAGGTCCTCGGGTGGGACCGATGGCACCACCACGACCAGGGCGCCGCCACCCGAGGAGCGCGCGAGGCGATCGAGCACCCGCCGGTAGTTGGAACCGTTGGTCAGCTCCACACAGGCCAGGTACTCGAGGATCGACTCCACGTGCGCGTGACCCGCCGCGAAGCCCGAGTCCCGGCCGTCGGTGGAGAGCAGTCGAACAAGGTCCTGGCGGCGTGCGTTCGCGGTGACGATGCTGGCGGCGGCAGAGACCACCAGCTCGAGCGATTCGGCCGTGTTCGTTGCGCTGCGCACGTCGAGCAGCACCGTCGTCCGCCCCTGCCAGGGCAGTTCGTCCTGGCGGACCATCAGCTCGTCGTGTCGGGCGGTTGAGGGCCAGTGCACCCGTCGCAGATCGTCGCCGACCACGTACGGGCGCAGCGCGTAGAAGTCCTCGCCGCCGTGGCCGAGAGCGTTCGGGTGCTCGGCGCCCGCCAGGGGATCGTTCCCGGTGGTCTGGGGGACGGGGGCGATCTCGTCGACGTGCGGGTACACCGTCAGCTCCGACGCCCCTGACGCTCGCATCACGACCGAGGTCAGCCCGAACGGATCCGAGAGCGCGACCTCGAGCGGACCGATCGTGAGCACCCCGCGGCGTTCCGTGGGCAGCAGATAGGCAGCGCGCGCGGCTCCGGTCGGGGGCAGTGGGGGAACGATGAGGTTCGCACCCCTGGTTCCGGACACCGCATCGTGCAGGTCGAGCACGGGTGAGCGGCGACGACCCCGGTTGACGACCACCAGCTCGACCCGGCTCGCGGTGCCGGCGTGGACCCGGGGCGGGTGCAGCTCGCGGGTGACCTCGAGCTCGAGTGGGGTGAGCTTCGTGTGCAGTGCGCAGCCGGCGAGCAGGCAGGCGAGCATTGCTCCGAGCATGTAGAGCTCCTCGGCGCCCACCAGCCGCCCGGCGGCCGCGCAGAGTCCCGCCACCAAAAGGACGATCCAGCCCCGGCGGGTGACCATGGCTCGCTCGTCAGCCGCTCGAGGGGACGGGGACCTGAGCGAGGATCTCGGCCAGCGCGTCCGCCGAGCTGATGCCCTGCAGCTGTGCTTCAGGGGTGACCAGGAGGCGATGGGCGAGCACCGGCTCGGCGAGCGCCTTGACGTCGTCCGGGAGGACGTAGGGACGCCCCTCGGCAGCGGCCCGGGCCCGGGCGACGCGCTGGAGGCTGAGCGTCGCCCGTGGTGACATCCCGAGCGCGAGGTGCCGGTGTCGCCGGGACGCGTTGGCCAGATCGACCAGGTAGGCCTTGATGCTCGGGGCCACGTGCACGGCGCGGACGGCGTCGATCATCGCTTCGACGTCGGACCCGGTGGCGACCGGCCTGATGCCGTCCAGCGGGTTGTGGTCACCGTGGGTGTCGAGGACCTCGATCTCGGCGTCGCGACTCGGGTATCCGACCGACACCCGCATGAGGAACCGGTCGAGCTGACTCTCCGGGAGAGGGTAGGTTCCCTCGTGCTCGATCGGGTTCTGGGTGGCGATCACCATGAACGGCGGGCCGAGTGGGTAGGTGATGTTGTCGACGGTGACCTGGCCCTCGGCCATCGCCTCGAGCATGGCCGACTGCGTCTTCGGTGAGGCCCGATTGATCTCGTCGCCGAGCACGATGGAGGCGAAGATTGGGCCGGGCCGGAACTCGAAGCGGCTCTCCGAGCGGTTCCAGACGGTGACCCCGACGACGTCGGAGGGGAGCAGGTCGGGGGTGAACTGCACTCGCCCGAACGAGCAGTCGATGGAGCGGGCGAGCGCCTTCGCCAGGCTGGTCTTGCCGACCCCCGGAACGTCCTCGATGAGCAGGTGCCCCTCGGAGACGAGGCACAGCAGGGCGAGATCGACGACGTCCGCCTTGCCCTGGATGGCCCGCTGCACGTTCGACGAGATGGCATCGAACAGCTCGGCGAACGTCGCCGTGCCGGCAGTCTGCGGTGTCGCCAACGTCTGCTCCTGTCGGTCGCGTGCTCGGGTGTCAGGTTAGGCGGGAGCTAGCGTCTCGACGATGGCCCGACCTCTGGCGCTCGCGATCGACATCGGAGGCACGAAGATCGCTGCTGGTCTGGTCGACCGCTCCGGCGCACTCATCCGTCGCGAGCAGACGGCCACCGCGGGACACGCAGACGGCGACGCCCTGTTCGCCACGGTCGTGGACCTGCTCGATCGCCTCGCCTGGACCGATGACCGTGAGGACGTGGTCGTCTGCGGTGTGGGATGCGGTGGCCCGATGACCCCGGGTGGAGCGGCGGTCTCGCCGGTCAACATCCCGGTCTGGCGGGACTTCCCCCTGAGGGAGCGGCTGGCGGCCGCCACCGGTCTCGAGGTCCACATCGACAACGATGCGAAGGCGCTCGCGCTGGCGGAGGGGTGGCTGGGAGCGGCCGTAGGGGTCGCCAACTTCCTCGGCATGGTGGTCTCGACCGGGGTTGGCGGCGGGATCGTGCTCGAGGGCCGCCTTCTCGGGGGAGAGAGCGGCAACGCCGGCCACATCGGCCACGTCAACGTCGAACCGGAGGGTCATCGCTGCGGGTGTGGGGCGCGTGGCTGTCTCGAAGCGGAGGCGTCGGGCACGGCCATCGCCGCGATCACCGGCCGTCCCCCCTCCGAGGCGAGCCCGGAGGTGATCGCGCGCACGGGCACCTACGTGGGTCGCGCGGTCGCATCCGTCGCCAACCTGCTCGATCTGCGCCTCGCCGTGGTTGGCGGATCGGTGGCCCTCGGCTTCGGGGAGCCGTTCTTCGCTGCTGCGCAGCAGGAGCTCGAGCGTCGGGCCAGGCTGGCGTTCGCCGCGGGTGCTCGGATCGTCCCCGCACAGCTCGGCGACGCGGGGCCGCTCGTGGGTGCCGCGGCGGTTGGATGGGCGGCGATCGGGCACGACGTCGGGGTGGTCACCAGTTGACCGGGTCCCCGCGCGCGGACCGCCGATAGGGTCCGCAAGTATGCACGAGGGTTCGAGCTCGTGGTGGCTGCTGCGTGCCGGTCTGGCGCTGGCCCGCCATCCCTCGCTCTGGGCCACCGCCCTGCGGCAGATCCTCGTGCTCGCGCGTCCCGGGTGGTGGCGCACCCGACCGTTCCTGCCGCTGCCCGACCCCGCCTACCTGCGGTTCCGCGTGCAGACCGCGTACGGCGATCCGCACCGGGAGCCGGAGCCGGCCGACGTCATCACCTACCTGCACTGGTGTCGCTCGTGGCGCCAGCTCGAGCGGTAGCGGGCGTCACCCGACAGGCTGATTGGGTACCCTGCCCGGGCATGAGCCGGGCGCTCGTGCTGAACGCGTCCTACGAGCCGCTGTCGGTCGTCTCGGCCCGTCGGGCGGTCGTGCTCGTGCTGAGCGGGAAGGCCGAGGTCGTGCACGCCGCCGACCGGGTGATGCGCTCGGAGCGTCTGGTGCTGACGGTACCGAGCGTGGTGCGGCTGCGCAGCTACGTTCGGGTGCCGTACCGGCGCGCGGCCGCGTTGAGCAGGAGGGGGGTGTTCCTGCGCGACGGCGGCCTCTGCCAGTACTGCGGTCGGAAGGCCGACAGCATCGATCACGTGGTCCCCCGCAGTCGTGGTGGTCGCCATACGTGGGACAACGTCGTGGCCGCCTGCGCTCGTTGCAACAGCGCCAAGCGCGACCGGCTGCTCGAGGAGACCTCCATGCGCCTCCGCCGACGTCCGCAGGCGCCGTCGCACCTGAGCTGGGTGGCGGTGGCCGTGTCGCGCGTCCCGGACGACTGGACCCGCTACCTCGGCGTGACCGGGGCCATCCCCGCCTGAGCGCGTGCAGACGCCGTCTCCCACCAACCGGGGTGTCGCTCGGATCGAGCTGGTCCTGGTGCGGCTGCCGTTGCGGGCCCCGTTCGTCTCGGCACACGGCGTGGAGACGGTTCGCGAGGTGAGCATCGTCCGGGTTGTCGGCCAGGACGGCACCGAGGGCTGGGGGGAGTGCTCCTCGCTCAGCACGCCCGGATACGCGACCGAGTGCAGCGGGGACTCGTGGCGTGTGCTGTGCGAGCAGATCGCGCCGGCGCTGCTCGCCGGCGACGACTGGCGGGACACCTCCCGGCCGATGGCGAGCGCGGCGGTGGAGACGGCGCTGGTCGACCTGGAGTGCCGTGCCCGTCACGAGTCCCTGTCCCGCCACCTCGGTGGGACCCGGAGCGTGGTCGAGGCCTGTGCGGTGATCGGGATCACCCAGACCGTCGATGAGCTGCTCGCCGCAACGGCGCGGATCGTGGAGGACGGCTATCGGCACCTCAAGTTGAAGATCCGCCCCGGTTGGGACCTGGTGCCGTTGCGTGCCGTGCGTGACGCGTTCCCGCAGGTGACGCTGGCGGCGGACGCGAACGGCTCCTATGACCGGATCGAGGCCTTCCCGGCGACCGGGATCGACGCGCTGTCGATCGCCTACGTCGAGCAGCCGTTCCCACCCGGGCGCATGGATCTCGCGGTGGCTCTCGGCGGGGTGGCGGAGACGCCGGTCGCACTCGACGAGAGCATCGGGTCGCCGGACGCGGCTCGGCGGGCGATCGCGATCGGCGCGGCGGGGGTGATCAACGTGAAGCCCGCACGCGTGGGGGGGATCGGGGAGGCCTGTCGGATCTGTGCGATCGCGGCGGACGCGGGGGTGCCGACCTTCGTGGGTGGGATGCTCGAGACGGGGGTCGGTCGGGCTGCGGCGCTCGCTGTCGCAAGCTTGCCGGCGTGCTCGTTGCCCACCGATCTCGGTCCGTCGCGTCGCTACTTCGAGCGGGATCTCACCGAGCCGATCGAGCTGCGTGGCGGGTCGATCCCGGTGCCGGGCGGTGAGGGGATCGGGGTGGTGCCGGCACCGGAGCGTCTCGACGCACTCGCGGTCGAGCGGAGGGTGCTCGGGTGAGGCGGGGCTGGGTGGTGCACCGGGCTTCTGATCGCGCGTCGGTGCTGCACGGCCGGGACCTCGACCCGGGCTGCGGGAGGTCGGTGTGGGTGCTTGAAGCGGTCGCGCCCGCGCTGGTGCTCGGCAGCACGCAGCGCGACGACGTGGTCGACCTCCGCGCGGCGCAGCGGCTCGGCGTCGAGGTGGTCCGGCGACGCAGCGGTGGCGGTGCGGTCCTGCTCGTCCCGGGCGAGCACGTCTGGATCGACGTCCTGATCCCCGCCGGGGACCCCCTCTGGTGCGACGACGTTGTCTCCTCGTTCGGGTGGCTGGGTGCCGCGTGGTGTCGGGCGCTGGCGGCGCTGGGGCTCGGGGGCGCGCAGGTGACCGGGAGTCTCACCTGTCGCACCCGGGTGGGTCGGTTGGTGTGCTTCGCGGGCCTGGCCCCTGGCGAGGTCGCGCTGGGGGAGGCGAAGCTCGTCGGGCTCTCACAGCGACGAACCAGAGCTGGCGCGCGCTTCCAGTGCCTGGTCCACGGCCGCTGGCGCCGTGACTGGTACGAGGAGCTGTTGGCCCCCGGCCTCTCCCGGGTGGCCGATCCCGACGCGTTGGCGGGCCTCGCGGTCGCGACGGTCGAGCCAGGGCCGCAGCGGGTCGTCGACACGCTCGTCGCCTGCCTTCCCCGCTGAGCGGCGTCGCGCCACCAGCGACGGCTCCCCACCACGCGCCCGGTGCGGGCCTGCGGCGGAGTCCGGCTCGCGTCCGGGTCTGCCCGCCTGCTGCGGTCCCCGGGTGTCGCACGGGCATCACCGCAGCGCTGGTCGCGCAGGGTTGGCAGCAGGCGCGTTCCCCGGATGTCGCGCAGGCAGCACCCGCCGTATCGGTGTGGCTCGCGCTGGTTGACCGGGCCACGCCCGCTGACGTGGTGTAGGAGGACCACCGCGTCAACCTCTTGGTTGTTGTTCTAGCCGGCTGCTTCGAG
>JBBFLY010000002.1:0-13273 GCA_037478855.1 Acidimicrobiales bacterium
CATCGCAGCGTCGGACGCATCCGAGCCCACGGCTGAGTCACCGGTCGCCGACAGCACGGCACAGGAGTCCGACGCATCGGAGCGCTCAGCGCGGACGCTCGCTCCCGTCGGCGCCGCCCTCGCCTCGGCGGCCGCCGGCGCCCCAGGCTCTGATCCCACGCCCGGGCCGGCGCACCAGCCTGTCGCCAGCCGTCGGGCCAAGGCCGAGGAGAAGGACCGCAACCGGCGCCTGGTGGCCATCGGACTCGCCGCCGCGATCGTGCTGGCAGCGATCGTGGCCTTCGCCGCCACCCGTGGCGGCGACGACGGGCGGACGGAGCTCGACGTCGCCTCCGCAACCGACGACTCGACGACCACCACCAGGCGCTCGACCACCACCCTCGCCCGCACGTCCACGTCCACCACCACCTCGACCACCACCCCGGAGACCAGCACGACGACCACCGTGGCGAGCACCACCACCAGCGCTGGGGGGTTCCCTCCGCCGCCGGTACCCGAGACCACCACCACCACGATGGTTCGGCTCACCCGCGCGGTGCTCGACCTGAGACCCAAGAAGGTGACAAGCGGGAACTGCGCGACGCTCACGTGGCAGGTGAGCGCGACCGGCCCGGTGGAGGTGAGCGTGACCGGTCCCGGCGTCTCCTCGAACCTGCTCGGAGGCTCCGCCCAGGCCTGCGCGGCGGGCACCTACTCGATGACCGTGACCAGCAGTGGGGTGGTGCTCGCGAGCCGCTCGCAGCAGCTCGAGGTCAAGCCCTGAGCGGCTGCGCTCATCCGAGTCCGAAGCGGGCCCGGTACGGCACGAACCGCTCGGACACCTGCGTTGCGGTGAGCCCGAACGGATCGAGCGAGTACTCGTGGGTGCCGAACCTTCCCCTCGGGTTGGCGGCGACGTAGGCCTCCATCGCAGTCCGGGCCGCATCGTCGAACGGCCACCCCAACCAGCCATACAGGCCAGCGGCTGCTGCGAGCGGATCAGCGGCGAGCGCCCGGTAGTCGACGTCGTGGAAGCGGGCTTCACCGACCCGGTCCCGGAAGTCGAGGAACCGATCGATCATCGCCACGGTCAGATCCAGCCACCGCCGCCCGATGTAGGCGTTGAAGTCGTGATCGGTGCCCAACCCGCTGAGCACCGACACCAGGCTGCACAGCGAGGCCACCACCTCGGTGGGATCGCGGTGGGTGCACACGAAGCGCGCGTCGGGGTAGACGGCGTCGAGCGCGTCGAGCGCCAGGTTGTGGCACGGCGACTTCAGCACCCACCGGCCGGGCCACGCGTACTGCAGGGTTTGCAGCACCCGACGGTGCCACCGGTAGGCGGGCTCCATGTCGCAGCTCTGGTGCCATTCGCCGTAGGTGGGCAGGTTGGCGAGCGTCTCGTAGTGCACGCTGCGGAAGTCCTGCCCGAGCAGGGTCACGCACTCGGTGGGCCCGTCGGCGGCCTCGTAGTGGATGGCCTTGAACGCCGGTGCCGCCGCGTAGAGCGCGTCCATCTCGGCTCGAGCGGTCGCGACCCTCGGATCGCTCCCGACCGCCGCCGGGTCCGGCGGTGGGACAGCGGCGAACGCCTCCCAGCGCAACAGCGAGCGGTTGCGGGGATCGGCGTCGAGCAGGTAGCTGAGCAGCGTGGTACCGGTGCGTGGCAAGCCCAGGATGAACACGGGCCGATCGACCGGTGCGTCCGCCGCCTCCGGGTGGGTCCGGTGCCAGTCCACGACGCGGAGGCGGTTGGTGAGCGAGCTGCCGATCTGCGCGGCGATGATCGCCTCGCCCATCGCGGTGAGCCGGGCGTCGTCGTTGGCGGAGGCGACCAGCACCTCGAGGCCCTCCTGCCAGCTCGGATCGCCGAGGTCGTCGAGGCCGGTCGCGGCGCACGCGGAGGCGAGGAGCTCGTCGACGGCGAGCATCGCCGCAGCGTAGAACCTCAGCTCGCTCGCCTGCGGCTGTCCCGCAGCAGCACCTCCTGCGCGACGGTGGCGACGTGGGTTCCGTCATCGGCGAAGACGTGCCCGATGGCCAGCCCCCTGCCGCCCACGAAGGTGTGGCAGGTGAAGTCGTGCAGGTGCCAGCGGTCGGCGCGCATCGGTCGGTGGAACCAGATGGTGTGGTCGAGGCTGGCGGTGAAGAGGACCTGCTGTAGCACCTCCTCCGGTTCGCGCGCCACGGGGTGCGCACGCACCACGGCGTCGGTGGGGAGGTCGTCGGAGAGATACGCCAGGCCGCTTCGGTGCAGGAGTGGGTCGTCGTCGAGCACGTCGACGACCCGCAGCCACGCGGCCGCCCGCCCCGCACCTGAGCGTTCGCCGGGGCTGAGCCGCGACGGGGGCACGAAGCGCCGCTCGAACACCGGGCTCCACGAGCTCGGCTCGAGCTCGTCGGGCGCCGGGAGGTCCGGCGGGAGCGAGACCGTCTCGATGTCGTCGCTCTCCTCCCCGACGTGGAAGGACGCCTCCAGGTTGAGGATCGCACCGATCGCCTGGCGGGCCACCACCCGGCGGGTGCAGAACGACCGCCCGTTGCGGATGCGGTCGACCTCGTAGCGCACCGGCTCGGTGTGGTCGCCGCGACGGATGAAGTACGCCCGCAGGGAGTGCACGTCGAAGCCGGGCTCGACGGTCGCCGCGGCGGCCCGCAACGCCTGAGCCACGATCTGGCCGCCGTAGAGGCCACCCCAGGGATATCGCGGCCCGGTGCCCACGAAGGTGTCACGTCCGTGGTCCTCGAGATCCAGGATGTCGGTCAGCTGCACGGCTCGCTCCTGTGCGGTCTCCGGTGGGGCACCCTACGCGACCGCGCGGCGGGGCCCCGAAACGCGAGGCTGACGAGATGCCCGCCGCTGCGGATGCACGCGAGAACCGACCCTGGCCGGTGGTGGTCCTCGCCGCCGCCTGGGCGGCCGCCGTGGGTTCCGCTGCGGTGGTGGGGTCCTCACTGCTCGGCTTCACGTGGGGTTCTGTGCATGCCGGACTGCAGATGCTGCTGCCCTACTACGTGCTGCCGTCGTCGGGTGCGCTGCTCGTTGCCGTGTGGTTCGCCCGCCGCTGGCTGGCGATGGTGGCCGGTCTCACGAGTGTGCTGGTGTGCGCCATGCTGCTGCCGTTCGCCCGTCCGGTGACCTCCGTGGTCGGGGACGGGCCGCAGCTCGACCTGTACGTGGCGAACGTCCGCTTCAACAACACCACACCTGAGCGGGCGGTCAGCCAGGCGCTGGCCTCCGGTGCGGATGTGCTGGTGCTGATCGAGCTCACCCCGGCGTACCTCGAGCTCTTCCGCCAGCAGGGGGCCGACCAGCGGTACCCGTTCCAGCTGCTGGACGCGGCCCGCGACGCCTACGGCGCGGCCATCTACTCACGCCTGCCGCTGCGGGATCCCCGGGTCGATCAGCTCGCCGGGCTCGCCGTGCCGACGGCCACGGTGCAGGTGGGCGACCGGGCGGTCGAGCTGCGGGCGGTGCACGTCGGCGCCCCGGTCGGCGGGCAGGTGTCGCGCTGGGAGTGGCAGCTCGGTCGGATCCGAGACCTCGCGACCCACCTGGAGGGTCCGGCGGTGCTCGCCGGGGACTTCAACGCCACCCGCTGGCACCCAGCGTTCCGGGAGCTCATCGACGGGTCGGAGCTCACCGACGCCCACGAGTCCGTCGGCCGTGGCCTCAGCGCGTCGTGGCCCATGGAGGGTCAGGGGCTGCGGGTGCTCGGCCCGTTCGCCCGGCTCGACCACGCGCTGGTGCACGACCTTCAGATCACCGAGGTGCGTGACCTCCCCGCGAGTGGCAGCGATCACCGCCCGTTCACCGTCACCGTCGCGTTGCACCGACGCTGAACACCCCCGAGCGCGAGCACCCCGCCGGCGCGCATCAGGTCATGGACGCGATCGGGTGCTTCGGCGGGTAGGCGCCGAAGGTCATGAGGTGATCGCGGATCCCACCGGTGAAGCTCTCGATGTACGCGAGCTTGCGGATGAGGTAGCTGCGGCTCTCCTTCGGGTCGAGGTAGAGGTTGTAGAGGCGGCCGTGGGTGTAGCGCTGGGTGACGCCCGTGAAGCCTCCGAGGTTGAGCGCGTCGCGGTCGTCGTCGGAGGTGGAGGCGACCATGAACTTCCACTCCCCCACCCGCAGCGCGGAGAACACGGTGACCAGCCAGTAGTAGAGGTACTTGCGGTTCGACACCCCGTCGCGGTCGAGGAGGAACGACGTCTGGTCGACCGAGTCGAGGTAGCGGTCCGACGGGATGCGGTCGGTGGCGTCTGCCAACCGCAGCACGGTGAGGAACAGATCCATCTGGGAGAAGATGCCGTCGCTGACCCGCTCGGCGTCGATCATCCCTGGCCACACGAGGATCCCCGGCACCCGCTGGCCGCCCTCCCAGGTGGAGCCCTTGGCGCAGCGGAACGGTGAGTACGCGGCATCCGGCCAGGTCTCCATCTCGGGGCCGTTGTCGGAGGAGATGAACACCAAGGTGTCCTCGAGCTGGCCGGTGGCCTCCAGCTCGGCGACCAAGCGGCCGACGATGTCATCGAGCTCGACGATCGTGTCTTTGTAGGGGTGCTTGGCGGGTGAGCTGCCGAGGAATCGCTCGTGCGGGTAGTTGTCGAAGTGCGCGCCGCGGGTGCAGTGGTAGAGGAACCAGGGTCGCTCCTCGGGGGTGCCGCGTCGGGCGCCCATGCGGCGGATGAACTCGAGCGAGTAGCTCGCCCAGCGGTCGTCGAGCTCGGAGAGCACGGGGATGGTGACCTCCTCGACCGTCTCGAGCTCGCCCCCTCTGCTGGCGTGGACGAAGCACTTGTTGAAAGGGAGGTTCTCCACCCAGCGGGTGCGCTCCTCGCTGTAGACGATCTCGGGGAAGAAGTAGGGGTCGCGCCACTCGGTGTACATGTCAGAAACCGAGAGGAACCCGTAGAAGTCGTCGAAGCCGACGTGCTGCGGCTGTGACTCGACGTTCTCGCCCATGTGCCACTTCCCCACCGCCTGGGTGACGTAACCGGCGTCGGAGAGCAGCTGGGCGAGGGTGATCTCCCCTTGGAGGCCGCCGGGCTGGCCGTACATCGGCGGCCGGAGCAGCCCGTGGCGCATCGGGAGACGACCGGTCATGAGCGAGGCGCGCGACGGCGTGCACGACGGCTCGCTGTAGCAGGACGTGAGGATGAGTCCCCGCCGCGCCAGCCGGTCGATGTTGGGGGTGGGTGCACCAACCGCGACCCCGCCGCCGTAGCAGCCGAAGTCACCCCAGCCCACATCGTCGAAGTAGATGAACAGGATGTTGGGCCGCTTGCCCGTCGCCCCGCGGTAGGCCTCGAGCCTGGCCGCGGCGCGCGCCTCCTGGTCCGGGAGGACGAAGCGGGGCTCGAGGTGGTCCGCTTCACGGACGGTCTCGGCAACGACCGGATCGTGGGGCATGTGCTCGTCCTTCCGACTCGAGGTTCAGGTGGCGAGGGATGCGATGAGGAGGTGGGGAGGCGCCGGCAGTGGCAGGGTCGGTGCTCGCTCAGACCGGTGCTCGCTCAGACCGGTGCTCGCTCAGGTCCGGTGACGGCGCAGTCCGGGGTGCCGGCTGGCGACCACCGGCACGAGGATCTGCTTGGGGATCAACGAAGCGGCCGTGGCCACGACCCGGTTCGCGGTGCCGGGGATGGCGACGGTGCGCCCCCGGTCGAGGGCATCGACGCCGACCCGGGCGACGGCCTCGGCGCTCTCCCACATGAAGCTCGGCAGGGTCGACTCGTCTTCACCGCTGAAGCCGGCCACCTCGCTGAACTCGGTCTTCACCGGTCCGGGGCAGAGCGCGGTCGCGGTCACGCCCGTGCCCCGCAGCTCGCCGCTCAGGCTGCGGGTGTAGGACAGGACGAACGCCTTGCTCGCCGCGTACCCCGCCTGGCCGGGCAGCGGCTGGAACGCCGCGGTCGACGCCACGTTGAGCACCGCCCCCCGGCCACGCTCGACCATGCCGGGCAGGAACCGGCTGCACAGATCGACCACGGCGACCACATCGACCTCGACCATCTTGAGCTCGGCTTCGGGGTCGCAGCGGGCGACCGGCCCGACCGTGGACAGACCGGCGTTGTTGACGAGGATGTCGACGGTGAGCCCGAGGGTGGCGACGCGATCGGGCAGCTGGGCCCGCGCCGCGCGGTCAGCGAGGTCGGTGGGCAGCACCTCAACCCGCACACCACGCTCGCGCAGCTCGTCGGCGAGCGCGCTGAGCCGGTCGGCACGACGCGCGACGAGCGTCACGCCTTGGCCGCGGCGGGCCAGCTCCCGGGCGATCTCGGCGCCGATGCCGGATGAGGCACCGGTGACCAGGGCGGTGCGGTCGGGGGCCGGAGCGGGAAGCGTCATGCCGCGACGCTACCCATCCCGCCGATCGGGATCAGCTCGGCTCGATGAACGGGATCAGCTCGGCTCGATGAAGATGCACTCGCCGGGGCACTCCTCCGCCGCCTCGATGACCCCGTCGAGCTGGTTGTCGGGGATGGCGACGATGCCTTGCGGGCCTCCCGGGTTGCTCTTGGGCCCGTTGGCGTCCTTCACGTAGGCGAGGCCGTCGTCAAGAAGGACGAACATGTCGGGAGCGATCTCGGCGCAGATGCCGTCGCCGGTGCAGAGGTCCTGGTCGATCCAGACGCTGTAGCTCATGACTCCTCGTCAGGGGGGAGAGGACGGGCCAGCCGGTGCCGACCGGTCCGGTGTCGAATCGGCTGATTGTGCTCCGGGGGCGGCGCCACCGCCAGCTGACCCGGGCCGGTCACCGGAGGCGGATCAGCCGGTCACCGAAGGCGGATCAGGCTGACGGGACCGGCCAGCCGAAGGCAGGCAGCACCGGTCGGGACCCTGCCTACGGCACGCCGCGTGGTGTGTCGTCACCCGGGGCCCCCGGGAGGCGACGGCACCCCCAGGTCGGCCAGCAGCTGCAGTGAGTCGCTGCAGCCAGCCGCTGAGGTCAGCAGATGGAGGGGACGCCGGCTGGCAGCTGCCGATCGCCGAGGAGGTTCTCGATCACCTCGCAGCCGTCGACGTACTCGCCGGGCCCCGGATCGGAGATCTCGACCGACTCGCCTAGGTCGAAGTAGTCGATCGTCAGCGTCGTGGTGATCGTGCGAGCAGACCCGGGTGCTGGCGACTGCGAGCTTGACGGCTCCTCGAGAGAGGCGAGCAGATCCGGGAACGGGAGGTCGTAGGTGATCGCGAGGCGACGGACGTAGCCGTCGGCATCCACGTACACGTCGAAGGGCATGCTGAGCGCTTCGATCGCCTCACCGAGCCTGCCGCCCAGGCCCCGCAGTGCTTGCTCCATCCGGTCGCGGTCCGCGCCGGCTGCGTCGAGCGCGTCCCGGACTGACACGACCGCACGGACGTGGGTGGTCTCGACCCCGTCGATCACCTCGGTGCCGACGGTCGTCAGGTCGGCACCGATGCCCCGCAGGTAGCCGAGGAGCGCCGCCGGATCGGTGATCACCCCACCGGTGGCGCTACCGGGGCCGCCGGGCTCGAGCGCGTCGATCTTCGAGCCGTCGATCCGGATCCACCTGCCGTCGAGCGACGGATCGACCATGCCCATCAGGGGCAGGCGCAGGTAGACGATTCGGCCAGACTGGATAACCGAGGTCTCGCCATCCCCAAACCGCTCGCGCAACTCAGCGAGCGGCCCCTCCCCGGCGAGGCTCTGCAGGGCGGGGACCGCGGATCGCATCGTGAGCATCGAGAGCTGTCTGTCGGTGTCGAACGCACCCTCACCGCTCACCGTGAACGAGAACCACCGGGGAGGAACGGTGCCGGTGGGATCTGTGCCGGTCAGCTCCGAGGTGAGCCGCACCCGCACCCTGCCCGTGCCCACCTCGACGGTCCGTTCGGCGGCCGCGGCCAACGCCGGCGCATCGAGCACGGGGTCGGCATCGGTCTCGACCCGAACCTCGGCGCGCTCACCGCCTCTGGCGCAGCCAGCCAGCAAGAGCGCCACCCCAACGACCATGAGCATGCGCCGCACCATGCCCAGACGGTACCGCGGGGGTCGGACAGTCCGCCGGCGGGACCAGATCCACCCACGTGGTCGAACGTCGCGACGAGCACCGACCGAAGCCCCGGACGACGGTGAGCGGCGGCGTCGGTTCGCGCTGGGAAGCGGGTCGAACGGGATGGGTCGACGGCGCAACTAGCCTCAGAGGCAAGCCGTGCCGTGGATGCTCCGGGGAGCGCCCCGTGCCGGTCCGGCCCTCGTAGCTCAGGGGATAGAGCAACGGTTTCCTAAACCGTGTGTCGCAGGTTCGAATCCTGCCGGGGGCGCGACCAGATCAGAAGATCGTGTACCCGCCGTCGACCACCAGGCAGTCGCCGGTGTGGAAGGTGTGGCGGGGGTCGGCGAGGAAGACCGCTGCGGGTCCGAGATCGTCGGGGGTGGCCCAGCGACGAACCGGAGTGCGCCGGATCGTGTTCTCGACGAACTTCGTGTTTGCGGTCATCGGTTCGAGCATGTCGGTCGCCGTCCAGCCCGGCAGGATCGTGTTGCAGCGGATGCGGTGTCGAGCCAGCTCCACCGCCAGGCCACGCATCACCGCCACCAGCGCAGCCTTGCTGCCCGCGTAGTGCTGCATGGCGGGAGCGCCGTGAATCGCCGAAGTGGACGACACGGCCACCAGCGAGCCGCCCTCGCCACGGGCGACGAGGTGCCGGGCGGCCTCCCGCAGGCACAAGAACGCGCCGTCGAGGTTGACCGCGGTGACCCGGTGCCACTCGTCGAGCGACATCTCGGTGAAGGGCGACCACCCGCCGATGCCGGCGTTGGCAAACAATGAGTCGACCTTGCCGAAGTGCTCGACGGTGGCGGCGAAGGCGTCGACCACCTGGGCCTCGTCGGCGACGTCGCAACGCAGGGCAAGCACCCGGCGGCCGCTGCGCTCGAGCTCGGCCCGGGCCTCGGCGTTGCGGGTCTCGTTGCGGCCCCAGATGGCCACGTCCGCGCCCGCTTCGGCCAGGGCTCTGGCCATGCCGAGACCGATGCCCCGGTTCCCACCCGTGACCACGACGACCAGTCCGTCGAGCTCGAACATGGCGTCGACACTACGGCCTGAGCCGGATCCGCCGTGACCACGCCGGGATCGACGCACCCGCACCCGGCGTTGCCGGAGCCCGACCCCACCGGCGACGCCCCGCCACGGTCGCCGAGGCGGTCAGCGGAGCGCGTCGACGAGCAGCGCGACGCCGAACACGGCGAACAGCACCGACGCCGCGATGCGCACCAGCCGCCGGGGAAGCCGGTCCCCGAGGACGCTGCCGACGCCCACCGCCAACGCGCCCGAAGCGGTGATGCCCGCGGTGGCCCCGGCCCAGGTGAGCAGCGGCGCGTCGCGCGCCGCGAGGGTGGCGGTGGCGAGCATGGTCTTGTCGCCGAGCTCCGCCAGCACCATCGAGCCGACGATGGCGAGCAGCACCGATCGTCCACGGGGCTGAGGCTGGTCCTCGTCGGCCTCGTCGTCATCGCTGCGAAGGGTCCAGATCGCGAACCCGAAGAAGACGAGAGCGGCAGCGATCGAGATCGCAGTGGTCGGCAGCGCCGCTCCCAGCAACCCGCCGACGAGCACCGAGACACCGTTGGTGATGGCGTAGGCGATGGTGATGCCCGCCAGCACGGTCAGGGTGTGGTAGCGGGCCGCAAGGCTCATGGCGACCAACTGGGTCTTGTCGCCCAGCTCAGCGACGAACACGACAGCGAAGGCGACGAGGAAGGCGTCCACGGTGGGTTGGTCAGGGTCCAGGTGAGCGAGAGCGGGGTGTGGGTGAGCGAGAGACGGACGGCGGGTCGGACGTGGAGGCTATTCGGTGGCACCAGGGGGCCAGAACCCGTGGCAGCACTCCGGTCTCCACACCTCCCGGCGCCGTGAGGGCATCCGGGTCGTACCTGCCGCACCGCTCCACCATGAGCGACCCTCAGCAGGCCTCCAGCTCGCGGCTACCCCAAGGGAACCCGCCCCCTCTCGTACCAGCCACGTCGCCACCATGACCGGGAGTGGACCGAGTCCGAGCCGGACCTGCTGGGCAGCGTGCGCCATGCCGCCGCCGGTGACGACCCGCTGCCACTCCTGGCGCTCGCCAGCTCCCTGCTCGCCGCCGTCGAACCCACATGGGACCAACCCGTTCGAGCGGTCGACATGCTCCTCGTCGACTGGCTCCCCCGCAAGGTCGTCGCCAGCGCCAGCTACCTGCGAAAGGCTCCCGAGCTGCTGCGGGCGTTCGTGCGGTTCTGCCACGCCGAGCGCCACATCCCCTCCCCGCTCACCGACGAGACCCTTCAGGCCGTCGACGCTGGGAACCCGGGTACCAGCGCACGATCCGCGCTCCTCGACCAACGACCGGGGAGGTTGACGCAGAAGGCCCTGCTCGCGCACTTCGGGCTCACGGGCAGCATCTCGCAACGGGCGGGCACACTGCTCAAAGCCGAGGGCTTCCCGACGTCCGCCCACGAGCTCACGCTCGGCTCGCCCGACGACCTCGTGTCCGCTCGCCGGCGCGCCATCCTCGACACCCGCGAGCGGTTCGCGCCGCAGTGGCTCAACCCGGCCGGGCTTCGACCACCGCCACCGCGGCCCGCTCGAGCTCACGTCGCACCCGACCGACCGGCACACCGCGCCCGAGCGCCTCGCTGGCCGCCCGCAGAAGCCCCACCACTAGCTGCGCGATCAGCGACGGATCCCGCCGCGACCGCCCGCCAGCCGAGACCTGCAGCGCATCGGCCACGATCGGCTCCACCGTCGCGTACAGGCGCCGATGCTCCTCGACCACCGCCTCGAGCACCTCGGGTTCGAGGTCGCCGAAGCTGGATGCGATCGCCGCGAAGAGCTGGTGGTCAGGCTCCTGTAGGTAGTCGAGCTGCAGCCGCAGCCAACGTCTCAGGCGGTCCTGCGGCTCCGCATCCGACTCGGCGATCGCCCGGCTGCGCTCGACCAGCACGGCGTTCTCGCGCCGCAGCCAGGCCAGCAGGATGTGGTCCTTGTCGGGGAAGTACCGGTACAGGGAGCTGCGGGCCAGGCCGACCCGCTCGGCGATGTCGGCCATCGTCACCGCGGCGAACCCACGCTCGGCGAACAGCTCGGTCGCGGCGCGCACCACCGCCGCTTCCTGCTGCGCCACGTGCGCGGCGATGGTCGGCCCGGTGATGCGAGGCACCACGTCCCTCCGTCAAGGTGTGGGCTGGGCTGTCACGTCGTGGAGCCGATGGTCGCGCAGTTCGAGTCGCCGGTCGGCCAGGTCGAGCTGGGCCGGGTCGTGGAGCACCACCAGGGTGGCCACGTCGCGGGCCCGGGTCTCCTGCGCGAGCGCCTCCATGATCTGGCGCGACCGCTCGGGGTCGAGCGCGGCGGTGGGCTCGTCCGCGAGCACCACCGATGGCTGCCCCATGAGGGCCCGACCGATGGCCACCCGCTGACGCTCCCCACCCGAGAGCTGCGAGGGCAGGTGGTGCAGGCGGTCACCGAGGCCGAGCTCACCGAGCAGCTCGCGGGCCCGGCTTCGCGCCGCACGGTCGAGCCGACCGTGGATGTGCGCCACCAGCTCGAGCTGCTCGACCGCTCGCAGCGACGGGAACAGCTGGGGGCTCTGGTGGACGAAGGCCACGTGATCGCGTCGCACACGGGTGCGTTGCCTGGGGTTGAGCGCCGCAGTGGGCTCACCTGCGATCAGCACCTCACCCCGAGATGGCCGCCGCAGCAGACCGGCAACCGAGAGCAGGGTCGACTTGCCGGAACCCGACCGACCGGTGACCACGACCAGCTGGCCGCGCTCGAGTGCGAGGTCGACGCCGTCGAGGATCGTGAGGATCTCATCGCCGTCGTGCACCTCGACGCCGACATGCTTGAGCTCCAACGGGCGAGCGCTCATGTTCAGGCCTCCACCGAGAGCGAGATGGCCGGATCGATCTGGGTCAGTCGCCGCAACGCCACCAGGCTCCCCGCCATGCCGACCACGGCGAGCGCCACCGACGACTGGATCACCGAGCCGGCCTCCAAACTGAAGGGCGCGTCGTCGCCGACCAGGCTGCCGAGGAGGAGCCCGACGAACGTCCCCACCAGGATCGAGGCGGCGAGCACCACTGCGAGCTGGCCGAGCGCATCGCGCACCACGTAGAGGTTCGACGCCCCCATCGCTTTGAGCAGGCCGATCTGACGGGTCCGCTGGACGGTCCAGACCGTGAAGAACGCCCCGACCACCAGGGCGGAGATCACCAGCAGGAACCCGCGGATCAGCGTCATGGTCGCGGTCTCGGCGGTGTAGCCCGGCGACCCGTTGAACGCCGCGACCTTGGTGACCGTCTCGGTGCCGGCCTCGGCGTCGAGGGCGGCCAGATCGACCGGGCCGTCAACCTGGAGGGCCAACGCGGAGAACCGTCCCCGAGCGTCCCGGCCGTAGACCAGCTCCTGCCAGGTATCCAGGCTCGTGTAGGCGATGGGCACGTGCCCGTAGGTGCCTGCGAAGGTGAAGCCGATCACGGGCAGCGCCTGGTCGGTGCCGAGGATCTCGAGCTGGTCGCCGATCTCCACCTCGCCGCGGAGGCGCTCGCTCAGCACCAACCCCCCGTCGAGCGGGAGCTGGCCGCGGTCGGACTCGGCCGACGCGGACTCCGCTGCGAGGAAGCCCCCGGGATCCACCCCGAACAGCGCCAGGTCCACGCTGGTGCCCGAGCCGGAGGCGGCGTTGACGAACGACACCCCGATCGGTGTGGCTCGCAGGTTCGGGACACCCTGGAAGACCCGCAGCTCCTGCGGCCCGAGCACCGAGCGGCTGAACGAGCTCTCGGCTCCCCGCTGGAAGGTCAGGTGGGAGACCGGCAGCGCCCGCAGGCCCGAGATGCCATCGTCCACCAGCCCGGTGGCGAGCCCCGAAAGCAGGGTGGACATCAGCGCCACCAGGGCGATCACCGAACCGATCAACACGAAACGGCCTCTCGCCACCCGCAGATCCCGCAGGGCCAGGAACACTGGTCACTCCTCGTTGTCGACGTGGTGTCGACAACGATATCAACGCCGTGTCGACATCAACAACGGCTCGAGGCTCCTGGACCCTCGAGGTCGGCGACTGCTAGCGGTCGACGTCAGCAGCGCGCACCGTCCACCGGGGTGCCAGCGCGGCGACCGCGACCAGGATCGACACGAGCAGGTAGGCCAGCCAGCGCGACGAGGACAACTGGGCCCAGTCGGCGAGCTCACGGGCGTTGGTGAACAGGAGCAGCGCACCGACCGCGAGCCCCATCGCCCGGGCCGGGATGAACCGGATCGCCAGCGCGGCCACCGG
>JBBFLY010000002.1:13283-89740 GCA_037478855.1 Acidimicrobiales bacterium
CACCGGAGCCGCGAGGACCCCGCCGGCGAGCATCGCGAGGAGCACGCCGAGATCGAGCCCGCCGCCTCCCAAGGCGCCGAGCAGGGACCCGGCCGACACCGCGGCCACCGCCACCTCTGCGGTGTTCACCGAACCCACCGCGAACCGGGGAGTCAGCCCACGCTGCAACAGGAACGGGGTGACGACCGGCCCCCAGGCCCCGATCAACCCGTTCGTGACACCGCCGGACGCGGCGACCACCCCGACGCCGCGCTGGTCGAACGACGGCATCTGCTCAGGGTCGTGCTCGAAGTCGTCAACGCCCTCTCGTGGGGCGTCGGCGTCGGGTAGCGGACGGCTGAAGCGCAGCAGGATGCGCAGTCCGACGAGCACCAGCATCGCGGCGAGGATCGGGCGAAGGGTGTCGCCATCGACGTTGGCGAGCACCGTGACCCCCAGCACCGCACCGAGGCAGCCCGAGAGCGCCAGCCGGGCCACCAGTCGGTGGTCGATGTTGCGGAAGCGCCAGTGCGACACAGCCGCCGCCACCCCGGTCGCCACCTTCGCCAGGTTCACCGTGGTGGAGGTGGCCGCCGGCGAGAGCCCGGTGCCGAGCAGGATGGTCGATGAGGTCGGCCCGAAACCCATACCCAGGGCCCCGTCGACGAACGACGCCGCGAAGCCGGCCAGTGCCACGACGAGCAGCTCATCCATGGGCGGGCACGGTAGCCTTTTCCTACCAAGTTGGTCAACAAAGTCTTTTTGATGGGAAAAGCGGTCGGCACGACCGACACCCCCAACAGGCGGTCGAAGACGAGCTCCCCGAACCCTCCACACCATGCGATGATGCTGCAAGCTCACACTGGGCGAGGGGGAAACCATGGGGACTGGCCGGTACCAGCACCGCCTCACGTTCGTCGCGCTCGCCGCGATCGCACTGGTGCTCGCCGCATGCGGTGAGAGCTCCCGCAACGGCACCACCGCCACCCTGGAAGCCGGCTCCGATGTCACCCTCGCAGCCGACAGTCCCCCGCACCGCGGCGGAACCCTCCGCTACGCCCTGGCCAGCGAGTCCGACGGGTGGAACCCGACCGTCAACCGCTGGGCCGGAGACGGCACCCAGGTGGGCCTCACGATCTTCGACGCGCTCGCCGCGTACGACGCCGACGGCACCGCCGTGCCCTACCTCGCCGAGGCCTTCATCCCGAACACCGACTTCACCGAGTGGACGATCAGGTTGCGGCCCGGCGTGCGATTCCACAACGGCCAGCCTCTCGACGCTGCCGCAGTGGTGCGAGCCATCAAGGCGCACCAACGGTCGCCACTGACCGCTCGCGCGATCGCGCCCGTCGAGACGGCCACGGCGGTCGATCCGCAGACGGTGGTCATCACCATGCGTGAGCCGTGGTCGTCGTTTCCCGTGGTCCTGACCGGACAGGCCGGTGCCGTGCCGGCACCGGCACAGCTCGACGACCCAGACGGCAGCCGCCGACCCATCGGCGCCGGCCCGTTCCGATTCGTCTCCTGGACCCCCGACAAGGAGCTCGTCGTCGAACGGAACCCCGACTACTGGCAGCGTGACCAGAACGGCGAGCCGCTCCCCTACCTCGATCGCATCGTCTTCCGGCCGATCACCGACGACTCCCAGCGGGCCAACGCGCTCGAGACCGGTGACATCGACATGACCTGGACCAGCGCGGCTTCCTCGATCACGCGCTACCGGGCCCTGGCGGGTGAGGGACGCATCCAACTCGTCGAGCAGCGCAGGCAGAGCGAGGTCTCCTTCGTGATGCTCAACCTCGCCAGTCCGCCCTTCGCCAACCTCCACGCCCGCAAGGCGATCGCCCACGCCACCAACTCCCGGGCGTGGGTCGACGTGATCGCTCAGGGAGTGACCGAGCCGGCCTACACCCTGTTCCGACCCACCTCCCGGTGGCACAGCGACATCACCAAGCCGGCGTTCGACCTCGACGCCGCTCGCTCCGAGGTGGCCGCCTACCAGGCCGAGACCGGCCAGCCGCTGTCGTTCACCCTCTCGGTGGGCGGGACGCCTCTGGCCAGAACGCAGGGCGAGTTCCTCGAGGCCGCCTGGGAGCAGACCGGCATGCGGGTCGACATCAGGCAGGTGGAGGCCTCCACCTACATCCTCGACGGCGTGCTCGGGAACTACCAGGCGATCCTCTGGGGGCAGTTCGGCTCGCCCGATCCCGACTACGAACAGGTGTGGTGGCTGTCGGAGACCGCGGCACCGATCGGCTCGATCAGCCTGAACTTCCCGCGCCACACCGATCCGGCCACCGACGCGGCCCTGGCGCGGGCCCGCTCGACCCAGGACTTCGCCGAGCGCAAGGCCGCATACGACGAGGTTCAGCGGCGCTTCGCCGAGAACCTCCCGTACATCTGGCTCGATTACACCCAGCCGGTCATCGCCGCGTCGACGAAGGTGCGGGGCATCACCAACGGCCCGTTGCCCGATGGGCGAGCGTCCTGGCCGATGGGTGGACCGGGCAGCTTCTCGATGGTGACGCGCCTCACCCAGGTGTGGCTCACCGGCTGAACGACGCCATCGGGCGGGCGCTCAGCGCGCTCCGCCGGGTGCCGGACCGAGGCCCAGGTTGGCGTAGATCTCACGGGTCGCGCTCGAGCGGTTCAGGGTGTAGAAGTGCAGGCCGGGAACCCCCTCGTCCAACAGCCGCTCACACAGCTCGGTGGCTACCTCCACCCCGATGGCCCGCACCGCAGCCGGGTCATCGGCCACGGCCTCGAACCGGGCCGCCAGGCGCGGCGGGAACTCCGCTCCCGCGAGCTGGGCGAAGCGCTGGACCTGGCTGGCGTTGGTGACGGGGATCACCCCCGGGATCACCGGTTTCGTGCAGCCCAGCGCCGCGAGCTCGTCGATCATCCGCAGGTAGGGGTCGATCTCGAAGAAGAACTGGGTGATGGCGAAGTCGGCCAACGCCAGCTTCTCGGCCAGGTGCCGGCGATCGCTCTCTCGGTCCGGGGAGCGGGGATGCAGCTCCGGGTGCGCGGCGACACCGATGGAGAACTCACCGTGCTGCCTGATCAGCTCGACCAGCTGGTAGGCGTAGCGCAGCTCGTGGGGATGGTCGCGGCCGTCGGCAGGTGGGTCACCGGCGAGCGCCAGCAGGTTCTGCACACCCGCCTCCCGGTACTCGTCGATGATCTGGACGAGCTGCTCACGGGTATGCGCGATGCAGGTCAGGTGAGCCATTGCGGTCATCGTCGTGTCGCGCTCGATGTGCACGACGATGTCGCGGGTGCGCTCACGGGTGGAGCCACCCGCGCCGTAGGTGACCGAGACGAAAGACGGTTGCAGCGGCTCGAGCTCGCCGAGCGTCTTCTCCAGCGCCCGGGCTGCTTCGTCAGTCTTTGGCGGGAAGAACTCGAACGAGAAGGTGCGGCCGGCCGCCAGCAGGTCGCGGATGTAGGTCACGCACCAAAGGCTAGGTGGTCAGCGGACGATCCGGCGAAGCATGGTCTGGGTCGACGTGGCCACCAGCCGACCTCCCGACCACAGGTCCGTCTCGGCGTACACGTGCCCGGACCCCACCCATCTGGCCCGGATGTCGGTGAGCACCCACTCGTCGGGGACCGGCTCGAGGAAGCTGATCGACAGGTCCAGCGAGAGGAAGAACATCGGCATCTCACCCGGCCGTCCCTTCACCCACACCGCCGGCCCGGGCAGATCGGCAAACGGCAGCAACCCCAGCGGATCGATCGCACCGTCAGCACCGCGGGGGGTCTCGAGGTAGCGGTTCCAGCGCACGTGACGGGCAGGCTGGTTCGGGGTCCAGCGCGGATCCCAGGGGACCACGCCGATCACGGAGCGGACGTCGAGGTGATCGAACAGCGGTGGCGGGGGGATCGGTCCACCGTGGGCCGGCACGCCGAACCCGCTCTCCAGTGAGAGCCGGTCGGGTGTGGGCACATCAGGATGGACCGCATCCAGCCAGGCGCTGGACTCGGCGTCGGCGGTGAACACGACCGTGAGATCAATCGCCGTGTGCTCCTGCTGCGCACACACGCCGGTGACCCGAACGTGCGCGCTGCGCCTGCCCTGACGCAGCGGGGTGACGTCGAAGATCAGGTCGTTGCTCGGCGGGGCGAGGAAGATCGCGTGCGCGAGGCGCATCCGCAGGTCGGGGCGAGCGGTGTGCTCGCGGGCTGCTCGCAGACCGGCGGCGACCAGCATGCCTCCGTGCACCCCTCCCGGGGTTGACCACGTCGGTGGGATGTGGGCGTCGAAACGTCCGGGGACCTCGGGCGACGGCGTGACCGCGGTGGCTTCGGCGAAGGAATCGGACACGCCGGGACGCTAGCGACTGGCCCGGCGCTCGGCCGCATCGACGGTGTTCGACATCAGCATGGCCCGGGTCATCGGCCCGACCCCGCCGATGCGTGGCGACAGCCATCCCGCGACCTCGGCCACCTCATCGGCCACGTCGGAGAGGAGCTTGCGTCCCTCAAAGCTCACGCCCGCCGCGACGACCACCGCTCCCGGCTTGACCATGTCCGCGGTGATCAGGCCGGGTGAGCCGGCAGCGGCGACGAGGATGTCGGCCTGACGGGTGTAGACGCCGATGTCGGGGACGCCGGTGTGCACCACCGTCACCGCGGCGTTGGCGTTCGGCCGCTTCAACGCCAGCAAGTTGGCGAGTGGACGGCCGATCGTGAGCCCACGACCGACGATCACCACGTGCCGCCCGGCGATCGGGATCCGGTAGTGCTCGAGCAGCCGCTGGATCCCCGCTGGGGTGCACGCGAGCGGGGCGTCGATGCCCTGCACCAGCTTGCCGAGGTTCACCGGATGCAGGCCGTCGGCGTCTTTGTCCGGGTCGACCTCCAGCAGGATCGCTTCGTAGTCGAGGTGCGGGGGGAACGGATACTGGACGATGTAGGCGTCCACCTCAGGGTTGGCGTTGAACTCGCGGACCGCGGTGAGCACCTCATCGTGGGTCGCCTCGGGGCCAAGGTGCACCTCGAACGAGGCCATTCCCAAGGCTCGACAGTCGCGGTGCTTCATCGCGACGTAGTTCGCGGAGGGCGGATCGTCACCGACCAGGATCGTGCCAAGCCCGGGTCGCACCTCCCGGCGGGCGAGCGCAGCGATGCGCTCGGCGAGCTGCTCCCTGATGAGACCTGCGACCAGTTCCCCGTCCAGCGTCCGTGCCGTCATCGAGCTGCGAACCTAGCGCGCCGGGATGTCTGCCCCCACGGGCTGCGGGCCCAGCACGACTCAGGTCCAGCACGACTCCGCCGCAGCGACCCGGCTGCAGCCGCTCAGTGGCGGAAGTGACGCTCGCCGGTGAACACCATCGCCAGACCGTGCTCGTCCGCGGCCGCGATGACCTCCTCGTCGCGGATCGAACCGCCGGGCTGCACCACGCACGCGGCCCCCGCTTCCACCGCACCATCGAGCCCGTCGGGGAACGGGAAGAACGCGTCGCTCGCGTAGACGCCGCCCACCGCCCGCCCGGCGGCCTTCTCGCAGGCCAGACGCCCCGCGTCCCGACGGTTCTGCTGTCCGCACCCGATGCCTACCGCCTGCCCGTCCTTCACGAGGACGATCGCGTTCGAGGTCACCTTCGCCACGATCCGCCAAGCGAGCTCGAGATCAGCCCACTGCTCCTCCGTCGGCGCAGCCTTGGTGACCACCTGCCACTTCGAGCGGTCGACGGTGACCACATCGGGGGTCTGCACGAGGAACCCGCCGTCGATCTGACGCAGACCGGTGACGGTCGGCGAAGGCGGCGAAGCCTCCAGCACTCGCAGGTTGCGCTTCTCGAGCAGGCGCGCGAGGGCGCCGTCTTCGAACCCGGGGGCGATCAGCACCTCGGTGAACACGGGGGCCAACGCCTCCGCCATCGCCACGGTGACCGGACGGTTCACCGCCACGATGCCTCCGAAAGCCGAGACGGGATCGCACTCGTGGGCCCGCACGTACGCGGTCGTGATGTCGTCAGCCACCGCCACCCCGCAGGGGTTGGCGTGCTTGATGACCACCGCTGCGGGGCCGTCGCCGAGCGAGTGGACCAGCCGCCAGGCGGCATCTGCGTCGAAGACGTTGAGATAGGACATCTCCTTGCCGCCGTGCTGCACGGCGGTGTCCCACCAGCCCGACTCCCCACGGGTCGCGTAGCGAGCACCGAGCTGATGGGGGTTCTCCCCGTAGCGCAGCACCGCCCGCCGCTCGATCGTCAGCTCGATCGTCTCCGGGAGCTCCGTGGGCACCGGGCCGGCGTCGTCCGGCTCGACCTGCGCCTGCAGCCAGCGCACGATCTGCTCGTCGTAGGCGGCGGTGAGCCGGAACGCCTCGAGCGCCAGCCTGCGGCGGGTCGCGTCCGACAGTGCACCCGAGCGGCGGAGATCGGCGAGGACCAGCTCGTACTGCGAGGGATCGGTGACCACTCCGACGTGGGCGTGGTTCTTCGCCGCGGCCCGGACCATCGCCGGCCCCCCGACATCGATCAGCTCGATCGACGGGTCCGAGGAGAACGGGTAGAGGTTCACCACCACCAGGTCGATGGGCTCGATGCCGTAGCGCTCCAGGTCCGCTCGGTGCTGCGGGTCGTCACGATCGGCGAGGATCCCCCCGTGCACCTTCGGATGCAGCGTCACCACCCGGTGACCGAGGATCGCCGGCACCCCGGTCAGCTCTGCGACGTCGGTGACCGGAAGCCCCGCCTCGGCGATCGCCTTCGCGGTGCCACCGCTCGACACCAGCTCGCAGCCCAGCTCGTGCAGGGCGCGGGCGAAGTCGGCGATACCGGTCTTGTCGTAGACGGACAGCAGCGCTCTCAAAGCACCGAACCTCTCTCGAGAATCTCCTTGATGGTCTGGACGTAGAGCCGTCGCTCGACCACCTTGATCCGCTCGTGCAGCGTCTCCTCGGTGTCGCCCGGCTCCACCCGCACCGCCTCCTGCGCCAGGATCGGCCCCGCGTCGACCTCGGCGGTCGCCACGTGGACCGTGCACCCGGTTACCTTCACCCCCGCTTCGAGGGCGTCGCGCACCGCATGCCAGCCCTTGAAGGCGGGCAGCAGCGCCGGATGGGTGTTCAGGATGCGCCCGTCGAACGACTCGAACATCGGCGGAGCGAGGATCGTGCCGAAGCCGGCCATCACCACCAGGTCGATGTCGTACTTCTCCAGCACGTCGACGACCTGGCGGGTGTAGTCGTCGCGGTCGAAGTCGGCACCGTAGCTGGACCGCTCGACCAGCTCGCAGCGCACGCCGTGGCGCTCCGCCACCTTGGCAGCCCCGCACGTCCGATCGAGGACCACGACCTCCACGGGGATGCCCGCATCGAGGATGGCCTCGAGGATCGTCCCGCTTCCCGAAGCCAGCACCGCGACCCTCATCGGGTGCACGCTACCAGCGCGCGACGATCACGAATCCCGCCCGCAGCGTGCCCGCCCGCGCCCCGGGCCGGCTAGCGGGCGACGCCAGGCTGTTAGGCGAAGTTGTAGATCGGGATGATCGCCGCCCAGCCAGGCTGGCCCGCCTTCGCGAAGGTCTTCCACATCCCCGCGAGCCACAGCACGATCACCGCGAGATAGATGATGAGAAAGACCGCCCCACCAGCGGCAAGCCCGACGCTGTCGCCGGAGCTGCTCCCCGCGAGCTCGTACATCGCTTGCCCCCTCCTTGCTCCCCCCATCGGGCTGACGAGAGCGTAGGCCCGGGAAGCGGGGCGGCGCGGGGATCCCCGTCGCGGCGAGCTGCGGGGCGGCTGCCTGCTCAGGCCCAGCCGTGCTCGCGGACGATCTCGACCATCAGCTGACCGGCCTCGGTGGGGTTCCTCCCGACCTTCGCCCCCGCAGCCTCCAGCGCTTCGATCTTGGCCTGCGCGGTGCCCTTGCCGCCCGAGACGATCGCGCCGGCGTGACCCATCTTCTTGCCCGGAGGTGCGGTAACCCCCGCGATGTAGGACACGACCGGCTTGGTCATCTTCGCCTTGATGAACTCGGCGGCTTCCTCCTCGGCGGAGCCTCCGATCTCCCCGATCATCATCACCGCCTTGGTCTCCGGGTCGGCCTCGAAGCGCTCCAGGCAGTCGATGAAGCTCGTGCCCGGCACCGGATCACCACCGATGCCCACGCAGGTGGTGACGCCGATGTCCTGGAGCTTCAGCTCGTACAACGCCTGATAGGTGAGCGTGCCGGATCGGCTCACGATGCCGACCGGGCCACCCGGCTTCGCGATGTGCCCCGCCGTGATGCCGATGTTGCACTTCCCAGGGCTGATGATGCCCGGGCAGTTCGGGCCGAGGAGCTGCACACGGGGGAAGTCCCGCTTGAGCTTGTTGTAGAACCAGGCCTCGTCGTGGGCGGGCACACCCTCCGTGATGCACACGATGAACTCCACCCCGCCCTCGGCGGCCTCGATGACCGCGTCACGCACACCGGGGGCGGGGATGAAGATGCACGAGGCGTTGGCACCCGTCTCGGCCACCGCGTCGGCGACCGTGGCGAAGATCGGGATGCCGTCGACGTCGGTCCCGGCCTTCTTGGGGTTGGTTCCGGCGACCACCTGGGTGCCGTAGTCGCGGTTCAGCAGGCCGTAGTAGCGGCCCTGGCTTCCCGTGAGGCCCTGATAGACGACCTTGGTGGTCTCGTCGACGAAGATGCTCACGACGGCGTTCCTCCGGCCAGCGCGACGGCCGTGCGGGCCGCCTCCAGCATGGTGGGCTGCATCTGCAGCTTCTCGGACAGGTGTGGTTCGAGGATCTGGCGTCCCTGATCGGCGTTGGTGCCATCAAGGCGGATCACGATGGGCGCCTTGATGTCGACCCGTGAGAGGGCTTCGACGATGCCGTTGGCGACCTCCTCACCCCGGGTGATGCCACCGAAGATGTTGATGAAGATCGACTTCACCCGCGGGTCGTTGTTGATGATCTCCAACGCCCCAGCCATCACGTCCGCGTTGGCGCCACCCCCGATGTCGAGGAAGTTGGCCGGCTCACCACCGACCTGGTTCACGACGTCAAGCGTGCTCATGGCGAGCCCGGCACCGTTGGCGATGATGCCGACGTAGCCATCCAGGCCCACGTACTGCAGCCCCTTGTCGTGGGCGGCCTGCTCGCGCTCGTCGCGGACCTGGGTCAGCTCGTAGTCACCCCACTGGTGACGGAAGGCCGCGTTGTTGTCGAGCGTGACCTTCGCATCGAGGGCGTGCACCGCGCCGTCGGTCCGCAGGATCAGCGGGTTGATCTCGACCAGGTCAGCGTCACCTTCGGTGTAGGCCCGGTAGAGCTTGAGCAGCACGTCGACCGCGCCGTCCTCGGCGGCGGGGTTGAGCTTGGCCCGCTTCACCCACTCCCGACAGGTCGGCTCATCGAGGCCGTCCACCGGATCGATCCAGATCTTGGCGATCGCGTCGGGATCGCTCGCAGCCACCGCCTCGATGTCGACCCCGCCTTGAGCGGAGAGCATGCCGAGATGCTTCTTGGCCGATCGGTCGAGGGTGAAGCTCGCGTAGTACTCCTCGGCAATGTCGGACGCGTGCTCGATCCAGAGGATGTGGACGATGTGCCCCTTGATGTCCATGCCCAGGATGTTGCGGGCGTGCGTGCGCAGCTCGTCCTCGTCGTTGGCGAGCTTCACCCCTCCCGCCTTCCCGCGACCTCCGACGTGCACCTGCGCCTTCACCACCACCGGGTAGCCCACCTCCTCGGCGGCGGCCACCGCGGCTTCGACCGAGTCGACCGCGCGCCCGTCCGAGACGGGGATGCCGAAGCTGGCGAAGAACTGCTTGCCCTGGAACTCGAGAAGATCCACGGGATCACAACCTAGTCAGGTTGCAGACAAGCGACCCAAACGGGTCTGACGACCCGTCAGTCCCCCTCGCGCTCGTCGAGGGTGGTCTCCAGCCACGAGGTGATCTCGTCGAGCGAAGCGCCCGGGGTGAAGATCTCCGCCACGCCGCGCGCCTTGAGCTCGACGACGTCGTCGGGCGGCACGATGCCCCCACCGAAGACCAGCACATCGTCGAGGCCACGCTTGGCGAGCTCTTCGAGCACCCGTGGGAACAGGGTCATGTGCGCACCCGACAGCACCGACAGGCCGACCGCGTCAGCGTCCTCCTGGCGTGCGGCCTCGGCGATCTGCTCAGGGGTCTGGAACAGACCGGTGTAGATCACCTCGAAGCCGGCATCGCGCAGCGCACGGGCGATGACCTTGACCCCCCGGTCGTGACCGTCAAGCCCAGCCTTGGCCACGAGGACTCGGAAGCGGCGCTTCACAGACGGGATACTAGGGGGGTGAGTCCCGTGAAGCAGTCAGACGGACGGAGCGCGGCCATCGCGATCGGGGGTGTGCTCATCGCCCTGGTCGGCCTCGGCCTGCTGCTCGCGTTCGTGCTGGCGCTGCAGAGCGGCACCGAGCAGGGCAAGATCGAGGTCCAGCTCGGCTCACGCGCCTTCATGGCCGGCCCGGCCGAGCAACGGGCGAGGACGATCGCACAGGAAGGCCCCATCCTCCTGCCCGACCCGGCCGGAGGCCAACGGGACATCTACCTCCAGCACGTGGGTGACAACCCCGACGAGGGCTGGCTGGCCTTCGACGCCCGCGAGCTCGACACCACCAGGGACTGCACCCTGCGTTGGAACGGCGATCGGAAGCTCTTCGAGGACCCCTGCGACGGATCGACGGTGCCCGCCGACGGCGAAGGGCTGCGCCGCTACGAGGTGACCGTCGACGACAAGGGTGAGCTCGTCATCGAGCTCACCAGACGCGGCGAGGCGAGCACCACGACCCCCTGAGCAGGCGCTCAGACGAACAGGTCGAGCAGCTCGGCCTTCTGCACCTTGTTCGTCCCGGTGCGCGGCAGGTCGTCGACCGCCACGAACCGCTTCGGCACCTTGTAGTCGGCGAGTCGCTCGCGCAGCCACGCACCGAGGTCGATCGACTCGAGCGACACCCCCGGCTCCAGACGGACGGCCGCCGCCGGGACCTCGCCCAGCTTCTCGTCGGGCAACCCCACCACCGCCGCCTCCCGCACACAGGGGTGGGCCTCGATCGCCTGCTGCACCTCGGCCGCGTAGACGGAGTAACCGCCGTGCTTGATGACGTCCTTCCTGCGGCCCACGAACAGCACGGTTCCGAACAGCCCCTTCCGAGCCAGGTCACCGGTGCGCAGCCACCCGTCCTCGGTGACCACACCGGCGGTCGCCTCAGGCGCACTCCAGTAGCCACGGATCACTCCGGGGCCGCGCACCCACAGCTCACCGACCTCGCCGGGCCCGACGTCGCGGCCGTCGTCGCCGACCACGCGCATCCGGTAGCCCGGCAGGGCGAACCCGATCGAGTCACCCAACCCGACATCGAGCAGCGGCGGCGAGACCTTGGCCGCCACCCCTCCCGCGGTCTCCACCATCCCGTAGCCCTCAGCGAAGATCGCCTCTCCGACCGGACCGAGCAGCGGCAACGTCACCGTCGCCCCCAGACGTTTGAAGGTCCGCGCGAGCTCGGGAGGCATCACGTCGGCGCCTGATCCCCAGAGACGCACGGAGGTCAGGTCCCGCTCCTCGGCGCCGGCCTCGAGCATCATCCGGTACATCGCCGGCACGCCGATGAAGACCGTCGCCCGGCGCGACTCGATGGCGTCGAGCACCTCGTCAGGCCGGAAGTGCGGGATGCAGTAGGTGGGGATGCCCGCACAGGCGTAGGCCATCAGCACGACGAACCCCATGATGTGGGCGATCGGCAAGCTGAAGACCGCCTCGTCACGGTGCAGGCGGGCGGGCCACGCGGCAGACGCCGCGACCGTCCCCACCAGCGCCCGGTGCGTGATCTCCGCACCCTTGGGCCTGCCGGTGGTGCCCGAGGTGTAGAACAACGCCGCCACCTCACCCGGATCGACCGGTACGGGATCAACCAGGGGCGCAGCGCCGTCGACCTCACCAGCTCCGTGCAGGATCAGCGCGGCGCCCGAGTCACGGATGATGTGGGCCACCTCGTCGGGCCGCATCCGGGGGTTGACCGGCACGGGGATCCCGCCAGCACGGGCGACGGCGAGACAGAGGAGGAAGGTCTCGTAGCTGTTCGACGTGGCGAGCACCACCCGATCACCCACGTCGATGCGGCGAGCCACACCACCCGCCCAACGGTTCACCCGCTCGGCGGCCTGGCGGTAGGTGATGCGCAGGCCGCTGCCTGCCTCCTCCACCAGCCGCCGATCACCGTGCACCTCGGCGAGCGAGCTCATGATCGTGCCGAGCGTGTCGTCACGCCGGATCACGAGCCGTGCCCGTCTCAACATCCTCATCCCCACCTCCGGCCGTGACCGCTCGCAGATGATCACCGACACGCGCCCGACGTGCCAGTTCTCGAGCGGGGTCAGAGCTTCTCGAGGGGCGCCCAGGCGAGCAGCAGCCGCTTCTCCCCCACACCCCGGAAGTTCACGACCGCCTCCACCTTGTCGCCGCTGCCCTCCAGGCTGAGGATCACGCCCTCGCCGAACTTGGCGTGCCGGACGTCGTCACCCACTCGGAGCCCGAGCGCGTCGGCGCCGCTGGGGGTGGGACCCTTGGGCTTGAGGGCGGAGTCCACGGCGCGGGTGCGGTGATCCGTCCAGGAGGGGCCACCGCTCCACCCGGTACCGCCGCGGGTGCCACCGGAGGTGCCCGATGAGCCGAACGGATCACGACCCGGCCGACGCGACGGTCGACGGCTGCCCTGCACCTGACGGACGAGCGATTCGGGGATCTCGTCGAGGAACCGGCTGGGTGGGTTGTACTGGGTGCCGCCGTAGAGCGTGCGGCTCCAGGCGTGTGTGAGGTAGAGCCGCTCCATCGCCCTGGTGATGCCCACGTAGCAGAGCCGGCGCTCCTCCTCGAGCTGATCGGGCTCACCGATCGAGCGCAGGTGGGGGAAGATGCCGTCTTCCAAGCCGATGAGGAACACCACCGGGTACTCGAGCCCCTTGGCCGAGTGCAGGGTCATCAGCACGACCGACGAGTCGTCGTCGTCGAGCTCGTCGGTGTCCGCGTTGAGGCTGACCCGCTCGAGGAACTCGTCGACCGACTCGAACTCGCGGGCGGCGCCCACCAGCTCAGCCAGGTTCTCCAGGCGACCCTCAGCCTCGATGGAGTGCTCCGCCTCGAGCTCGGCGGCGTAGCCGGAGCGGCTGATGGCGGCCTCGAGCAGCGGCCCCGGGCCGTTGGGCACCAGGTCGGCGAGCTCGTCGAGCAGCGCGAGGAACGATTCGATGCCTCTGACCGCCCGCCCGCTCACGCCCGCGTCCGCCGCCCGACGGAGCGCGTCGATGAACGACAGCCCCCGGGCGTTCGCCCAGGTGTCGAGCCGGGCGACGGTGCTCTCACCGACACCGCGCTTGGGGGCGTTGAGCACCCGCTTGATGCTCACCTCGTCGAGCGGGTTCACCACAGCACGCAGGTAGGCGAGCGCGTCCTTGACCTCTCTGCGGTCGTAGAACCGGGTGCCGCCCACGACCTTGTACGGGATGCCCACCCGCATGAGGTGCTCCTCGATCACCCGACTCTGGGCATTGGTGCGGTAGAAGACCGCCATGTCGCCCCAGCGGTACCGGCCGCTGTCGTGCAGGTGCGACATCTGGTGCGCGATCCAGTGCGCCTCGTCGGTCTCGTCCTCGGCCTGGTAGCGGATGATGGGTTCGCCGGCTCCGGCGGAGGTCCACAGCTCCTTCGGCTTGCGTCCGAAGTTGTTCGAGATCACCGCGTTCGCCGCGTCGAGGATGGTCTGCGTCGAGCGGTAGTTCTGCTCGAGGACGATGACGGTGGCGTCGGGGAACGCGTCCTCGAACTCGAGGATGTTGCGGATGTCCGCACCACGCCAGCGGTAGATCGACTGATCGGAGTCGCCCACCACACAGACGTTGCGGTGCTCCGCGGCGAGCTGCAGCACCAGCTCGTTCTGCACCCGGTTCGTGTCCTGGTACTCATCGACGAGGACGTGCGTGAACCGGCGCCGATAGTGGTCGAGCACGTCGGGATGCTCACGGAACAGCCGAGCCGTGGCGCCCAGCAGGTCGTCGAAGTCCATCGCCCCGGCACGGAGCAGCCGGCTCTGGTACTCGCGGTAGATCTCAGCGATCTTGCGCTCGAAGATCACTCGGGCCTCATCGGCGTAGCGCTCGACATCGATGCCGTCGTTCTTGGCGGCGCTGATCGTGGCCTGCACCGAGCGAGGCGGGAACCGCTTCGCGTCGAGCCCGAGATCGCGGATCACGTAGCCCACCAGGCGCACGGAGTCCGCTTGGTCGTAGATGGTGAACGACGAGGGGAACCCGATGAGCCCGGCGTCCCGGCGGAGGATCCGCACGCACGCCGAGTGGAACGTCGAGACCCACATCTTCTCGGCGACCGGCCCGACGAGCCGTCCGACTCGCTGCTTCATCTCGTCGGCGGCCTTGTTGGTGAAGGTGATCGCCAGGATCTCGAACGGGGAGACCCCGCAGTTGCGGATCAGATGGGCGATGCGATGGGTCAGCACCCGGGTCTTGCCCGAGCCGGCACCCGCGATCACCAGCAGCGGCCCCTCGCTGTGCGTCACGGCCTCGAGCTGAACCGGGTTGAGGCCCTCGAGCAGATCGCCGCGGACCTGGTCGGGGACGGATGGCAGGTCGGTGCTCATGTGCGGCCCACCCTACCGAGTGCCACCGACAGCCCCTGGTGCCCGAGGGACCACTCCCCGGGGCCACAGCGACACCGACCGAACGATGCCCCCTGTCAGGGTGAGGTCAGCAGGAGTTCACAGCCTCGTGATCGACCCGGGAACCGATCCTGTCGATCGAGCAACAGCATCCGATACCAGACGGTGTCCCCCATGACCCTCCGGAGTCCCCGATGAGTCTCACGGTCACCGTCCGCACCCGACCCGGCCAGCCCACCGTGTGGCTGGAGGTCGCCAACGACGGCCTCGAGCCGCCACGTGCCCTGTTCGCGGATCTGGAGATGATCGGCTGGCGCCCACCGGTCCCGGCCAGTCCGCCCCATTCCGCCATCGACTGGTCGACCCCGAACCCCTGCACCGGCGACCGCTTCACCATCCGCAACTGGCGTGTCGAGGGCCAGATCATCGAGCCCCCACCGGGCTCCGGCCCCCGGGGGGCGTGGACCGCGGCGGAGCGTGGGGCGTTCCTGCGGGCCGCCGACGGCGTGCTGCGCCGGTACGGCATCCACGTCCTGACCGCCGAGACCGGCTCGCTCTCTGCCCCGCCAACCTCGGACGAAACGACGCGGTCGGACCCCCCTGCGCAGTCACCCCCATCGGCGCCCGCGAACCCGGCGCCGCAGCGCCTGAGGCCCGGCCGGCGCGCCCCAGGCTGGCCGTCGGCGCCTCAGGACGGCGGCTCCACCTCGAGCGGATCGACCAGCTTCCTGCGCAGGAAGGCGAGCACCTGCTCGAGAGCTTCTCGGGTCGGGTGCCCGGGCTCGTCGACGAGGTGCTCGGTGAGCACCGAGTGCGCCGTGCGGGGGATGCCCCAGGGGTTCCCTGGGCAGGAGTCGATCTCCACCCCGATGAACGCGTCCCCGAGCTCGGCCCGGAGGCGGGCGAAGCGCTCGGCGGGCACCAGCCGATCACAGGTGAAGCGCAGCCCGAGCACCTCCGTGCCGGCCGACGCCCTCGCCCGCACGGCGGCCAGCTCGGCCTCGCCGAGCCCGAGCGCACCGCGAGCCCGCCGTGACACGCCGAGCGGGAGGGACGGCTGGCTGAGCACCGGGGCCACGAGGCACTCGTCCACCATCATCGCCAGCGCGAAGCCGCCGGTGAAGCACATGCCCACCGCCCCCACGCCGGGGCCGCCGCAGGTGACGTGCGCGGCGGCAGCGAGAGCCCGCAGCCACCGGCTGATCGGCGTGGACGCCGGCGCCAGCGCGAACGCCTGGAACTCCCGGGACACGCACGCCGGGACGAGCGAACGCAGCGCGTAGCCCACACCCGGGTCGCGCCCTGGTTGGCCGAACAGGCTCGGCAGCGCCACCGTGCAGCCGAGCTCGGCCACCCGCCGGGCGAAGTCGGCGACCCGGGGGGTGATGCCGGGGATCTCGGCCATGACGACCACCGCCGGTCCCTCACCCTTCCAGAACACCCGCCGGGTGCGGCCCTCGAAGGTGAACGGTCGCTCGTCGAAGTCGTCGAGGCGGTCGGGCACGACGCAGGGCCTCACTCCCACTCGATGGTGCCGGGCGGCTTGGACGTGATGTCGTAAGCCACCCGGTTCACACCCGGCACCTCGTTGATGATGCGGTTCGACAACCGCTCCAGCAGGTCGTACGGGAGCCGTGCCCAGTCAGCGGTCATGGCGTCCTCACTGGTGACCGCCCGGACGATCACCGGGTGGGCGTAGGTGCGCTCATCGCCCATCACCCCGACGCTGCGGATGTCCGGCAGCACCGCAAACGCCTGCCAGATCTCGCGTTCCAGACCGGCCTTGCGGATCTCCTCCCGCACGATGGCGTCGGCGCGCTGCAGGATGGCCACCTTCTCCGGGGTGACCTCCCCGATGATGCGAACCGCAAGCCCGGGACCGGGGAAGGGCTGGCGCCACACGATCTCCTCGGGGAGGCCGAGCTCCTCACCGACCCGACGCACCTCATCCTTGAACAGGTTGCGCAGCGGCTCGACCAGCTCGAAGTCCATGTCGTCGGGCAAACCCCCCACGTTGTGGTGGCTCTTGATCCTGGCCGCCTCGCTCGTGCCCGACTCGATGACGTCCGGATAGAGCGTGCCCTGGACGAGGAACCGTGCGTCCTCGATGCCACCCGCGGCGTCCTCGAACACCCGGATGAACAGCTCACCGATGGCCTTGCGCTTCTCCTCCGGGTCGGTCACCCCGGCCAAGCGCTCGAAGAACCGGTCAGCGGCGCGCACGTGGATCAGCTCGATGCCCTGGTGACGCCGAAAGGTGTCGACGACCTGCTCACCCTCGCCCTCGCGCATCAGCCCCGTGTCGACGAAAACACAGGTGAGCTGGTGGCCGATCGCCTTGTGCACCAACGCCGCCGCGACCGCCGAGTCCACACCTCCCGACAGCCCGCAGATCGCCCGCCCCGAGCCCACCTGCTCCCGGATGGCCTCCACCGAGGTCTCGATGATCGACGTCATCGTCCAGGTGGGCATGGCGTCGCAGGCGTCGTAGAGGAAGTGCTTCAGGATCTCCTGACCGTGTGGCGTATGCGCCACCTCGGGGTGGAACTGCACGCCGTAGATGTTGCGGTCGACGTCCTCGAACGCCGCGGCCGGCACCGCAGCGGTCATGGCGGTGATCTCAAAGCCCGACGGCGCCCGGGTGATCGAGTCGAAGTGACTCATCCACACGGACTGGAACGGCGGCAGATCGGCGAACAGCACGCCCTCGTTGAGCACCTCCAGGTCGGTCCTGCCGTACTCACCCTGGCCGGTGTTGGCCACCTCGCCACCCAGCTGCAGTGCGATCAGCTGGGCGCCATAGCAGATGCCGAGGATCGGCACACCGAGCTCGTACACGCCAGGGTCGAGGCGTGGTGCGCCCTCGACGTGAACCGACTTCGGTCCGCCGCTGAGGATGATCCCTGCGGGGCCGCGTGCCGCAACCTCGTCGGCGGTGATGGTGTGGGGGACGATCTCGCTGTAGACGTGCGCCTCGCGCACCCGGCGTGCGATCAGCTGCGCGTACTGAGCGCCGAAGTCGACGACCAGGACGGTGTCGAACTGCTGCTCGCTCACCTGATTCCCGTCAGTGACCCATGCCCACGTGCTGGGCCCGCTGCAGCGACTTCCCTTCGGTCTGCAGCGCGGGGGCGACCATCACCTCTGCCTTCTGGAACTCCTTCAGCGACTCGTAGCCGCAGGTGGCCATCGAGGTGCGCAGCGCACCGAAGAGGTTGAGACGACCGTCGTTCTCGTGGGCCGGACCGACCAGGATCTCTTTGAGGGTGCCGCGGATCTCGGTCTTCACCCGGGCCCCGCGCGGCAGGGTTGGATGGAACGTCGCCATCCCCCAGTGGTAGCCGCGCCCGGGTGCCTCCTGCGCGGCGGCGAGCGGTGAACCGATCATCACCGCGTCGGCACCGCAGACGATGGCCTTCGCGATGTCGCCCCCTGTCGCCATGCCTCCGTCGGCGATGACGTGCACGTACACACCCGTCTCATCGAGGTGGCGCATGCGGGCAGCCCGAGCATCGGCGATCGCGGTGGCCTGGGGGACACCGATGCCGAGCACGCCGCGGGTGGTGCAGGCGTGACCTGGCCCCACCCCGACCAGGATGCCGGCCGCGCCCGTGCGCATGAGGTGCAGCGCGGCCTGGTAGCTGGCACAGCCACCCACGATCACGGGGATGTCGAGCTCGCGCACGAACTTCTTCAGGTTGAGCGGCTCGTGGGTCTTCGAGACGTGCTCGGCGGAGACCACCGTGCCCTGGATCACGAGCAGGTCGAGCTCGGCCTCGATGAGGTACTTGGCGAACGCCTCCGTGCGCTGCGGGGTGACCGACGCACACGACACCACACCGGCTTCCTTGATCTGGCGGATCCGCTCACCGATGAGGTCGTACTGGATCGGCGCGGAGTAGATCTCCTGCATGCGCCGCGTGGCCTTCTCTGCGGGCAGCGAAGCGATCTCCTCGAAGTACGGCTCCGGATCCTCGTAGCGGGTCCACAGCCCCTCGAGGTTGAGCACCCCGACCCCACCCAGCCGACCGATCTCGATGGCGGTGGCGGGGCTCACCACGCCGTCCATCGCCGACGCCATCAGGGGCAGTTCGAACGTGAAGGCGTCGATCTCCCAGGTGATGTCGACATCCTCGGGGTCGCGCGTCCGCCGACTGGGGACGATCGCGATGTCGTCGAACCCGTAGGCACGCCGACCTGACTTGCCGATGCCGATCTCGACCTCAGCCACCTTGGCAGCCCCTTCGCTTCCCGATCGGGCTGCGATGCCCGATCACCTGCGCCTCCAGCCCGATGAAAGCACCAGTCTACCCCGGCCGGTCGGAGTCCTCAGGAGCTCCCGGTCAGCGTCTTGAGCACCTGCTTCGCCACCGCGACGTTCATCTGGTAGACGGCGTTGCGCCCCTTCTCGCTGACCTGGCGCAGCACGCTGCCGCCGCTCAGCGCCTCCATCGTGTCCAACCCCTCGACGAGGGCTCTCGAGGTGGCGTCCGTCGCCTTGTACCCCATCGCGGTCAGTGCCTTGACCAGCTCGCTCTGAGCCACCGGCTTCGGCGCGGCCGAGGCGATGATCCGCAGCGCGTCCTTGGTGAGCTCAGCGCCCTGGGTGATCGCCTGGCTGACGGTGATGGCACCCTCGTCGTCGGCTTCGAGCGATGCCAGCCAGCGCTTGACCTGCGCCACCAGCTCCTGCTGGGTGTCCGCCTCGAAGATCAGCTTCGGCATGATGGCACGCTACCCGCTCGACTGCCGGGCGGGGCCCTGCGGGCCGGCACCGTCCCGCCTACGAGCCCCACCGCACCAGCAGGTCACCGCAGAACGCGATGACCGCGCTGGCGAACGCGTGGGGTGCCTCCCACGGGACGAAGTGGCCGCAGTCCCGCAGCAGGAACGGCCCGACATGGTCGGGGAAGGCGGCGGCAGCGTCGAGGTCGAACCCGTCGGGGATGACGTGGTCCTCGGGCCCATAGAGGATGAGCGCACGAACGCCGGGATTGGGCCGCAGCCTCGACTCCTCGCTGCGCTTCGAGGGATCGAAGACGGACTCGTAGGCCCGAAAGCCCGCTCGCAGCTTCGCACCATCGGCGAACGGCTCCGTGTGGAAGTCCACCGCCTCAGGGCTGAACGCCCCGTCGTGCGCCCAGAAGCGGGAGGTGTAGAAGGTGGCGATGTAGCGGCGACGCAGCTCAGGGGTCGCGAGCTCGGCGGCCAGCGCGTCCGCGTCGGTGCCCTGCCGGTGGAAGTAGTCGTGCGCGGCACCCCCACCCGCCCGGCGCGCGTGCCGACCGATGCCCGGCACCGGGGCGTTGAACAGCACCAGCCGATCGGTGAGATCGGGCCAGCGCAGGGCCATGTCCTGGATGATCGGGCCACCCAGGTCTCCCCCCGCGAGCACCACCCGGTCGTGACCGAGACCGTCGGTGACCAGGGCGTGGAGGTCGCGAGCGTGCGCCGCGACGTCGCCGAAGCCATCCGAGCCGACGTCGGAGTCGCCGAACCCCCGCAGGTCGGGGACGATCACCTCGAAGCCCGCAGTGGCCAGCGGCTCGATCACCCGCCACCAGATGCGCTTGGTCTCCGGCCAGCCGTGGACGAGCAGCAGCGGCACCCCACCCGCTCCCTCCCGGACGTAGACCTGTCGGAAGCCACGACCGGGATAGGTGTTCAGCTCGAAGCGCGCCGGGTCGAGATCTGCCGGCCCGGGCTCGATGGATGCCATGGCGCTCACGGTACCCACGAGAGCCCGTCAGGGCACTCAGCGCCAGGCTGTGCCCGTCGCCAATGCGAGGAGGTGCCGCAGCAGGTGCGCGGTCGCACCCCAGATGGTGTCGCCCTCGATCTCGAAGAAGTAGATCGGCCGATCGAGCGGCGGCAATCCCCAGCGCTCCTCCCGGTACACCCCGTCGAGGAGCAGCTCGTCGAGCGGCACGTGCAGGATCAGCTCCACCTCCGCCGGATTGGGGGTCAGCTCCGGCCGTGCGGGCAGCACGCCTACGAAGGGCACGATGTACGAGCGGCTGGTGACCGTCTGGAGGTGGTCGAGCTCACCAATGATCTCCACCTTCGAGGGATCGAGCCCGGTCTCCTCGTGCGCCTCGCGCAGCGCGGTGTCGACGAGGTCCTCGGTCCCCTCCTGTCCCCCGCCGGGGAAGCTCACCTCTCCCCGATGAGAGCGCAGGTGCTGTGCCCGCCGGGTGAGCACGACGTGGACGTCGCCATCGTGTTCGTAAAGCGGGGCGAGAACAGCCGAGGCACGCACCCCGGTGCCCTCGAGGGGCGACGGGCGCGGCGGCCCTGCAGTCGCGAACGCGGCCCGGATGCCTTCGAGTGTGAGGTGGCGGTCCTCGACCGGGATCGCGTCCCATGGCGGCGGGCCGCCGAGGCGGCTCGACGCCGGCCGGGGGATGAACTGGGCCCCGCCCCGATCGCCCATCAGGAGCGCGACGTGGCTTCCACCAGCTGACGTAGGAGCTCGGGGAGCCCACCGGTCTTGAGGTTGGCCATCACCCGCCCCGGCGGCGTCTCACCCCGTTCCCATTCCATCCACCACGCCAGCAGCTTCTCGGGATCGGGGGGCGGTCGCTCGTCCATGCCGGCATCGTACCGAGGGCCTACGCTCCTTCAGGTGGTCGACGGCTCCTCCCCACACCGCGACGCACGCCAGGGCGGCGGGGAGGCCACTGGGGGCTCCCGGCGCGAACCGCACCACCTCCGCCGGGCGATCGTTCGTGACCTGCGCGGACCCGACAGCTACCTGCCGATCCTGCTGCTCTCCGTGGGGGTGATGCTGTCGTTTCCCCTCGCGGGGCTCAGCCAGCTCCTGTTCGGGTTCGTGACCCTGCCCATGACGCTCGGCATCGTGCACCTCGCCTTCCGGCGGATGCCGGTCCCGACCCGCACGAAGCACATCGTGCTCGCGCTCTGCATCGTCGGCACGCTCGCCGCGATCACCGCCAGCGTGGCGGACGAGGCGGGCGCGACCGCTGGCCGGCTGCCCACGGTGGTGTCGTCGATGGCGTTCGGGCTGCTGCTCGTCCTCACACTCCCGGCGATCACCGCCCGGGCGCTCCAGCACCGCCGGGTGACCCTCAACACCCTCGCCGCGGCCCTCTCCGCCTACCTGATCATCGGGCTGTTCTTCAGCACCTTCTACCGGTTCCTCGACGCGATCGGCGGGGGCGGCTTCTTCGCCCAGACGACCCACCCGAACTACGGGGACTTCCAGTACTTCAGCTTCGTCACCCTCACCACCACCGGCTTCGGTGATCTCACGGCCGCCACCGCTCCGGGGCGCGCGGCGGTCATCGCGGAGGCGCTCATCGGCCAGGTCTTCCTGGTGACGATGGTGGCACGGGTCGTGTCGAACCTCGGACAGCAGATCCATCCGTCGCTCCGAGCACCCGACGGTGGTGACCGCACCACCCCGGAACCCGGCGAGTGAGCGACGGCCGGGCCGGGACGCGAAGCGGCCGGCCCTGGGGCCGGCCGCACTCGCGCACCAGAAGAGAGGCTCAACGCCTCACATCATGCCGCCCATACCGCCCATGCCACCCATGCCGGCGGCCCCAGCGGGGTTGGGCTCCTCGGGCTTCTCCGCCACGAGGGTCTCCGTGGTCAGCAGCAGCCCAGCGATGGACGCCGCGTTCTGCAGGGCGGCGCGGGTCACCTTCGCCGGGTCGATCACGCCGGCCTTCAGGAGGTCGACGAACTCGCCGGTGGCGGCGTTGAAGCCGGTGGTGCCCGACTCCGCCTCGGCCTGCTGGACGATCACCGCACCCTCGAAGCCGGCGTTGTCGGCGATGAGCCGTGCCGGCGCCTCGAGCGCCCGGTGGATGATGCGGGCACCGGTGGCCTCATCACCCTCGAGCGACTCGGCGAGCTTGGTCACCGCCGGCCGGGTGCGAAGCAGGGCCGTGCCGCCGCCGGCGACCACGCCTTCCTCGATCGCGGCCCGGGTGGCCGACAGCGCATCCTCGATGCGGTGCTTCTTCTCCTTGAGCTCCACCTCGGTGGCCGCGCCGACCTTGATGACCGCGACGCCGCCGGACAACTTGGCCAGCCGCTCCTGGAGCTTCTCACGATCCCAGTCGGAGTCGGTCTCCTCGATCTCGCGCTTGATCTGCGCGATGCGGCCCTTGACGTCCTCCTCGGAGCCAGCGCCCTCCACAATCGTGGTGTCGTCCTTGGTGACCACGACCTTGCGGGCCCGGCCGAGCAGGTCGAGGGTGGTGTTCTCGAGCTTGAGGCCGACCTCCTCGGAGATCACCTGGCCGCCCGTGAGGATCGCCATGTCGGCTAGCATCGCCTTGCGGCGCTCGCCGAAGCCCGGGGCCTTGACCGCAACGGAGCTGAACGTGCCGCGGATCTTGTTGACGACGAGGGTGGCAAGCGCCTCGCCCTCGACGTCCTCGGCGACGACCAGCAGCGGCTTGCCGGCCTGCATGACCTTCTCCAGCACGGGGAGCAGGTCCTGCACCGAGCTGATCTTGCCGTTCACGAAGAGGATGTACGGATCATCCAGCACGGCTTCCTGACGCTCGGGGTCGGTGACGAAGTAGGGCGACAGGTAGCCCTTGTCGAACTGCATGCCTTCGACGAACTCGAGCTCCATGCCGAAGGTGTTCGACTCCTCGACGGTGACCACGCCGTCCTTGCCGACCTTGTCGATGGCGTCGGCGATGACCTCCCCGATCGCCGGGTCAGCAGCCGAGATCGACGCCACCTGCGCGATCTCCGACTTGTCCTCGACGTCCTTGGCCTGCTCGCGGAGCGCCTCGACCGCGGCCTCGACCGCCTTCTCCATGCCTCGCTTGAGGCTGAGCGGGCTCGCACCAGCGGCCACGTTGCGCAGGCCCTCCCGGACCAGCGCCTGGGCGAGCACGGTGGCCGTCGTGGTGCCGTCGCCGGCGATGTCGTTGGTCTTGGTGGCGACCTCCTTCACCAGCTGGGCACCCATGTTCTCGAACGGGTCCTCGAGCTCGATCTCACGGGCGATCGAGACCCCGTCGTTGGTGATGGTCGGTGCGCCGAACTTCTTGTCGAGCACCACGTTGCGGCCCTTCGGGCCGAGGGTCACCTTGACCGCATCGGCGAGACGGTTCACACCCGCCTCGAGGCTGCGGCGGGCATCCTCGTCGAACTTCAGGATCTTGGGCATGGTCTGCTCCTACTTGGTGATGACGGCGAGCACGTCGCGAGCGTTGAGGATCAGGAGGTCCTCACCGTCAAGGGTGATCTCGGTGCCGCCGTACTTGCTGTAGACGACCGTGTCGCCCACCTTCACGTCGAGCGGGATGATCTCGCCGGTCTGCTCCGAGCGACGACCGGGGCCCACCGCCAGCACCTCGCCCTGCTGGGGCTTCTCCTTGGCGGTGTCGGGGATGACCAGGCCGCTGGCGGTGGTCTCCTCGGACTCACCCGGCTTCACGACGATGCGGTCCTCGAGGGGCTGAAGGTTCATGTGCGCGCCTCCATTTCGGCGAATCCGGTTGGCACTCTCATCGTTGGAGTGCTTAGCACTCTACGAGTTCGAGTGCTAATCGTAGGCAACGGCACCCGTGAGCACAACCCCGAGCCTCACACCGGCGCCGAACCGCCTCCCCCAACCCCCGCACCGCCGGGATGCCCTCCCAACCGGGACACCGGTCGCGCCGCGACACGTGTTCCGCCGGGACACGGGGACGCCACCGCCCCGAGACAGCGAACGCCGCAAGGTCAGCGGCCCGGATCGCCGCACGAGCACCTAGGTCGGCAGCCGCAGGCTGGGATCGGCACCGACATCGAGCGGAGACGGCCCGTGGGCGCGCAAGCGCCACCACGCCGCAGCCGCCACCATCGCCGCGTTGTCGGTGCACATCGACCGGCTCGGCAGGAACGCCCGAAGCCCGTCCGCCTCGCAGACATCGAGGACCCGCTCCCGCAGCTGCGAGTTCGCCGCCACCCCACCAGCGAGCGCCAACCCCCTGGCCCCCGTCTCGCGAGCCGCCCGACGGGCCTTGGTGACCAGCACGTCGATAACCGCCTCCTGGAACGACGCCGCGACGTCAGCCGCGCGCACGTCGGGGTGCTTGCGGACGTAGTTGACCACCGCCGTCTTGAGCCCGCTGAAGGAGAAGTCGTAACCCTCCTCGAGCATCGCCCGCGGGAACGCGATGGCATCGGGCGATCCCTCCGGTGACAGCTGGTCGATCGCCGGCCCGCCCGGATACCCCAGACCGAGATAGCGGGCGACCTTGTCGAAGGCCTCCCCGGCGGCGTCGTCGATGGTCGAACCGAGCACCCGGTAGCGGCCGTGACCCTCCATCAGCACCAGCAGCGTGTGGCCACCGGAGACCAGCAGCACCACGACCGGCAGCTCGAGCGCCGGGTCCTCGAGCAGCGCGGCGTAGAGGTGCGCCTCAAGGTGGTTCACCGCGACGAACGGCACGCCCCACACCAGCGCGAGCGCCTTCGCGGCGCTCACCCCGACCAGCAGCGAACCGACCAGCCCCGGCCCCACCGTGGCCCCCACCGCATCGACCCGGTCATCGGTGATGCCAGCCTCGAGCAGCGCACGAGCGATGACCGGGGTGAGCAGCTCCACGTGGGCCCGGCTGGCGATCTCGGGCACGACCCCACCGAAGCGGGCGTGCAGATCGACCTGGCTCGACACGACCGACGAGAGGACCTCACGGGCGTCGACCACCACCGCTGCGGCGGTCTCGTCACACGAGGTCTCGATGCCGAGGATCCGCAGGCCCTCGCGATCGGCGTAGGCGTTCACCAGCCGAGCTCCTCAACCTTCGTCGGTGTCGGCAAGCCGGCCTCGATCCGCGCCAGCCGAGCCTCGTACTCCGGGGCGTCCACCCCGCTGGCCCACATCACCAGCGCGTCCTCACCGATGTCGCTGTAGTAGTTGGCCCGGATGCCCGCCGGTGCGAACCCGAACCGCCGGTACAGCCGGATCGCCGGCTCGTTCGAGACGCGCACCTCGAGGGTCAGCGCGGCGGCTCCACGCTCCACGGCCTTCCGGGCGAGCACGAGCATCAGGCGGGTGGCGATCCGACGACCCTGCCACCGGGGATCGACCGAGATGGTGGTGATGTGCGCATCGTCGCCAGCGAGCAGCGCCCCCGCATACCCGACCACCTGTGAGCCGACCTTGGCGACGAGATAGATCCGGCCTTCCCGAGCCGCCAGCTCGCTCATGAACAGCCCGAGCGACCAGCCGCGATGCACCACCTGGCTCTCGATCCGCAGGACCGAGCGGAGATGCCGCCGACGCATGGGCATGATCCGCACGTCGAGGGCGGCAGGGTCGAGATCGTGCTCACGCAGCGCCACCGCTCAACGCTCCCTCATGGTCCAGTTCACCTCTGCATCCGGCTTGCGCAGATACAGCGGTGCCAGCTCCCAGGTCCGGACGAACTCCTCGCGAAGGGCGCGGGCGTGCGCGAGCTGCACGAGCGAGGTGGCCGACGGGTAGGCCAGACCTTCGTCGGCGATCTCGACCCGGGCCAGACCCTCGAACACCTCTCGGTAGCGCAGGGCGCCGTCTCCGACGAGGAGGCACTCCTCCCCGCGGGCCACGATCTCCGACGCCAGCTCATCTGCGGTGCCCACCTGGTAGTCGGTGAGCCGCTGCACCCCACCGGGGACCTGCCGGTAGAAGGCGTGGAACAGCTCCCCGCGCCGGGCGTCGACCGCCGCGACGATCAGGCGTGGCGTGAAGCGCACCGGGAACGCCACCAGATCCAGGCTGGCCACCCCGATCATCGGCGCGCGCAGCGCGTGCGCCATCGCCTTCGCCGCGGCGATGCCCACCCGTAGCCCGGTGAACAGGCCTGGGCCGAGGTCGACGGCCACCACACTGATCTCCGACAGCTCGACGCGGGCCTGGCGACACGTGAACTCGATGGCAGGTGTGAGCAGCTCCGCGTGCTGGCGGCTACGAGCGGACTGGGTGGAGGCCAACACACCTTCATGACCGCCGACCGCCACGCTCACCTGTGGGGTGGCGGTGTCGATGCCAAGGATCAGCACGGGGCCGCTCCTCCGAACGCCCAGCGGCTGAGCGCGGCCTGAAGCGCAGCGGCGCGGGCCGCCCAGCGGGTCCCGACGGGTCGGAGCTCGAACACCCGGTCATCATCGCCCTCGCCGAAGCTGATGCGGATCTCGAGGAAGTCCGCGGGGAGGGCAGGGATGATGGCGTCACCCCACTCGACGAGGATGACACCGTCGCCATCGAGGAGCTCGGGCAGGCCGATGTCGAGCACCTCGGCGAGCTGTTCGAGCCGGTACACATCGAGGTGGTCGAGCCGGAGGCGACCTCGGTAGCGACTGTGGAGGGTGAAGGTGGGGCTCGTGATGGTGTCCGTCACCCCGAGGGCCCGGCCGAAGCCCTGCGCGAAGGTGGTCTTTCCCGCGCCCAGGTCCCCCGCGAGGAGGATGAGATCCCCTGGTCGCGCGAACTCCGCCAGGCTCGCCGCGAGCGCTCTGGTCTCGTGGGGACCATGGGTCGCGGCGGCGATCACGCCCGTCACGACAGCACGATCCCGCGTTCGGCGAGGGCCTGCTTGGCCCGGACGAGATCAGCGCGCATCTGCGCCAGCGGCGCCCCACCGCCTCGCAGCGCGTACGCGGGGTGCAGCGTGGGGATCAGCACGCCGTGCCGGAAGGGATAGGTACGTCCCCGCAGTCTGGTGACGCCCTCGGTGGTGTCGAGAAGCAGCTGCGCGGCGAACTTGCCGAGGGTCACCACCACCTCCGGACGGATGAGCTCGATCTGCCGCTCGAGGTAGGGCCTGCAAGCGGCGATCTCGTCGGGCTCGGGGTCACGGTTCCCCGGGGGCCGGCACTTCACCACGTTGGCGATGTAGACCCGATCACGAGTGATGCCAAGCTCCTCGTACAGCAGCTGGTCGAGCAGCTTCCCGGAGCGTCCGACGAACGGGAGCCCCTGCCGGTCCTCCTCGGCGCCGGGCCCCTCCCCCACGAACATCAGCGGTGCCGTGGGATCACCCATCCCGAAGACCACCTGCGTCCGCCCCAGCCCCGCCAGCTTGCACGCCGTGCACGACAGCGCCTCGTCACGGAGGGTCTCGAAGGCGGTGGGCACGGCGACCCAGGCTACTGTCCGATCCCGACGAGCCGTCAGTCCGGCCGTGGCCCCACCCACGCCGGCGGAACGCTCGCCGATCCGTCCCGACCCGTCACCATGCCGACCCCGCGTGCGAGGCGAGGGAGCGGATGGCACGCGCCACGGCGACGACCGTGAGCGCCCGCACCAGCTCCGTGGACGCCGACACCCGGCGCGTCGCGGCGACGACCACCGCGTCACCATCGACCAGCGTGTGCGGCGGGAAGATCGCCCGGGCGATGCCGTCGTGCGCGCCGTGCGCGGCGACCAGGCAGCCAGCCTTGTCGAGCGTCGCGTTGGTGGCCACCACGCCGATGACGGTGTTCCCGAACCCGTGCGCCACCCCTTCACGGAAGCCCCCGTCGAGATCACGGGCGAGCACCCCGTCATCGATCTCGCCGAAGGCGTTCACCGCGATCAGCGTCGACACCACGACGTCGCCGTCCCGAACCGTGGAGGTGACCAGCCCGCCTGGTCGGGCGTGCTCGCGACCCCGCCACTTCCCCACCGTCGCGCCGGCGCCCGCCCCGACCCTGCCGACCTCGACCGGCCCGGCTGTCGCCCGCTCACACGCGGCGTACCCCTCGTCGGGGCCGGGGCGCACGGAGCCGTCACCCTCGAGCAGGTCGAACAGGGACAGGCCCACCACGATCGGGACCGGTCCCGCGCCGGTGGGGAACCCTCTTCCCCGCGCCTCGAGCCACCGCATCACCCCGTCCGCCGCGGCCAGACCGAACGCCGACCCACCCGAGAGCACGACCGCATCGACGCGCTCGACCAGACGCTCGGGCGCGAGCAGCTCGAACTCCCGTGTGGCGGGAGCGCCCCCACGGACCTCGCCGGATGCCACGGTGCCCGCGGGCAGCAGCACGACCGTGCAGCCGGTTCGCGCCCGCTCGTCCGTCCAGTGCCCGACCTCGATGCCGTCCACGTCAGTGATCACGGACAGCAACGTAGAGCCAGCAGCACAGAGCCGCCCCCGAAGCTCAGCCCGGACGGGCTCGGACGGGGGTGTAGATCCGCGGGACCCGGGGACCGATGCCGCAGACGATCTCGTAGGCGATGGTGTCGACCAGCGCCGCCCAGTCGTCCGCGGTGATGCGCTCCCCACCCTGCTCGCCGATCAGCACCACCTCGTCACCGACAGCGACCTCGTCGTCACCACAGTCGACCATCAGCTGATCCATCGTGACCACCCCGACGATCGGCCGCCGGCGTCCACCGATCAGCACGCAACCCCCGGCTACGCCGAGCCGACGAGGCACGCCGTCGGCATAGCCGATCGGGACCGTGGCCACGTTCGAGTCGCGCTCGAAGCGGTGCATCAACCCGTACGACACGCCTTCACCCGCTCGCACCCGCTTCACCATCGAGACCTCGGACCGCAACGACATCGCCGGCCGCAGATCGACCCGATCGGCGAGCCGGGGTGAGGGCGGGATGCCGTACAGCGCGATGCCGGTGCGGACCAGGTCGAAACGAGCGCGCGGGTGGTCGACGGTCGCCGCCGAGTTGGCCGCATGCGTCATCGGCGGGCGGAGACCCGCGGCCTCGAGGTCCGCGAGCACCGACTCGAAGCGGTCGAGCTGCTCGTCGGTGAAGGGATGACCCGGCTCATCGGCCACCGCGAGGTGGGTCCACACCGCCTCGAGCTCCAGCCCCGGTAGGCCAGCGATCTCCCCCGCGAGTGCCAGCACGTCGGCCGGGGCCGCACCCACCCGGTTCATGCCGGTGTTCACCTTGAGGTGGACGGTGGCGGTCACCCCGCGCTCTTCGGCGAGCGTCGCGAGGCGCCGGACCCCCTCGAGGGTGTAGACGGTGGTGCGCAGGTCGTAGCGAACCGCCGCCTCGAGATCAGACGACCGTGGCTCGGAGAGCAGCAGGATCGGTGCGTCGATCCCCGCCTTGCGCAGCACCGCCCCCTCCTCGACCAGCGCGACGCCGAGCCAGGAGGCACCCGCGTCCAGCGCTGCCTCGCTGACAGCGATCGCGCCGTGGCCGTAGCCGTCGGCTTTGACCACCGCGCAGAGCCTCGCTGGTGCCGCGAGCTCCGCGAGCACCGAGACGTTGTGGGCGACGGCCCTCAGGTCGACCTCAGCCCGCGTTGCGCGCATCGATCAGGAGGAACCGTCCTGGTCGCCGAGGCCGGTGACCAGCGCACGCACGATGTCACCCCTTGCGATGATGCCGACGAGCACGTCGCGCTCGTCGACCACGGGAAGGCGGGACACGTCATGATCGTGCATCAGGGTGGCGGCGTCCTCGACGGTGTCGTCGGCTCGGCAGGTGACCGGCCTGGCGCTCATCACCTCGCCGACCGTCGCTCCAAGCGCCTTCTGGATCGACTCGTCGAGCTTGCGCTCGCTGAACGGCATGGTGACGTTGACGCCGAGAAAGTTCACGACCGTCGGGAAGTGGAGGCGGGCCTCCTCCACGATCAGATCGCCTGTGGAGAGCATCCCGACCACGTGCCCGTCCCCGTCGACGACCGGACCGGCGTCGACCCCCCGTGCGACGAGACGCTCCATCGCGTCCTTCACGTTCTCGTCGGGGGTGAAGGAGACCACGTCGGTGGTCATGACCTCGCGCACGGGCCTGTCGCGCAGCATCGGGCTCCTCCTGGCTCAGTCGGCGGCATACCGTTCGAGCACCTCCGGCAGGTGCTCGACGAGATCACCGGCCACGAGACCTCGGCGCCAGCCTAGGTCTCCCGCCTCACCGTGGATGAACGCAGCCGCGGCCGCGGCACGGAACGGGTCCAGACCCTGGGCGCAGAGCCCACCGACGACACCGGCGAGCACGTCACCCGTCCCCAGCGTGGCGAGCCGGGCGTCACCGGTGGCGGTGACCAGCACCCGACCGTCAGGCGCCGCGACGATCGTCAGCGGCCCCTTGAGCAGCACCACCGCGCCGAGCCGGGCCGCGGCCTCGCGAGCAGACGCGATGCGATCCGCTCCGGGCGGAGCGCCCATCAGGCGGGTCAGCTCGCCGTCATGGGGCGTCAGCACGGTGGTCGGACCCACCACCTCGGCAGCCGACGGGCCGAGCAGGGTGATCGCATCGGCGTCCACCACAACCGGGATGTCCCGCTGGGCGACGACGGCCCGCACCTCGTCGCGCTGGGCCTCCTCCAAGCCGAGCCCGTTGCCGACCACCAGTGCCTGGAAGCGGCGATGATCAGCGAGCACAGATCCCGACCAGCCATGGGCGGGCAGCTCGACGCCGACCACCTCGTGCGGCTTCACCCCGGCGGGAACCGCGCCGGGCGATGCCCAGCGCACGTAGCCCGCACCGGCGCGAAGCGCCGCCCGGCAGGCGAGCACCGCCGCGCCTTCGAGGCCGGGGCTGCCCCCGATCACGCACACGGCGCGACGCCACTTGTGGGTGCTGGGGTCGCGACGGGGGAGCCAGGCCGCGACATCGGACGGCTCGACGAGATGCGTCGAGGCCGACGACGTGTCGAGCCCGATGTCGGCGAGCTCGATCTCGCCGGTGTACGAGGCCCCAGGCTCGAGCAGCAGTCCGGGCTTGAGAGCGGCGAAGGTGACCGTGCGCTCGGCGGAGAGCACCCGCTCCGACACCTCACCGGTGAGCCCGGAGACCCCCGAGGGGATGTCGACCGCCAGCACGCGCTGGCCCGGCGCCAGTGCTGGCGCCCGGTAGCTGCCCCGGAATCCGGTTCCGAACGCCGCGTCGATCACGAGGTCGCAGCCGGGCAGGCGCTCAGGGAAGGCAAGCGCGTCGACCACCGTCACCCGCACGCCGCGGGCCTGCAGCACGCGTGCCGCGGCGCGACCGTCGTTGCCGTTGTTGCCCTTGCCAGCGAGCACCACCACCCGCCGGCCGTAGGTTCCGCCGAGCAGATCGATCGCAGCCCGGGCAACTGCCCGACCGGCGCGCTCGATCAGCACCTCCACCGGCTCTGGAGCCGCCCGGTCGATGGCTCCCATCTCCTCCGGGGTGACGACGGGGATCATCGGTGCTCCTCCCCCAGCGCCACCGCGATGGCTTGAGCCACCCGCTCGGTGTGGGTGAGGGTGAGCAGCCAACGCCGTACCCCGCGCTCCGCCGCCAGGTCCGACACGGCCCCGTGCAGCACCACGGCAGGCTCACCCGACCGGGCCCGGACCACCTCGATCTCACGGAATGCCATCCCACCGATCCCGACACCGAGCGCCTTCAACACCGCCTCCTTCGCGGCGAAGCGGGCCGCGAACCGCTCCACGGGATCGCGACGCCTCTCGGCATAGGCCCGCTCCGCGGGAGTGAAGAGCCGCTCGACGATCGACGGTGTGCGCTCGAGCGCAACCCGGAACCGGTCGAGCTCGACCAGGTCGGCACCGATCCCGATCACCGACACGTCGCCACCCTCCGCCCGCCAGGGATCACGACCGCCAGCGCTCGGCCAGGTCGTAGATGGGATCGGTCATGAGCTCGACGAGCGGGATGTCCGCGAGGAGATCGTCCCGGAACGTCGGCTCGGTCTCGGTGACGGCATCGCGCAGCGCCTGGTAGCGGCCGCGATAGCCCTGCAGCAGGGCCCGCACCGTCGGCAACGGCAGCGACTCGGCCAACCGAACGTGAAGGAGGGTGAGCCCAGTGGTCTGGTTGCCCTTGACCTCGGGAACGAGGATGACGGTGCGACCATCGCTGCGACCACGGGCCAGCAGGACCATCCGCTCCGTGGCGACCCGACGCTTGGTGCCCCGAAGCGCGGGGTTGTCGTCGGTGCGGCTCCGCAGCTCCCGCCCGAGGCCACCACGATCGACGACCACGATGGTCGCCGTGTCGTCGCCTTCGTCAACCCGCCCGGTGATCGAGTAGCGCGTGTAACCGAGGACCTCGTCGACCAGCGGTTCGAGCGCAGCCAGCGTACGCAGCGAGCTGTAGCTGAGCCGATCGCGGGGCGCACCGGCTTCCAAGACGCTGCGCACCAGCGGCACCTGCAGCAGCGTCTCGTCGGAGCGACTGATGCCCACGGTCACCGTCTTGGCCTGGTGCTTGATGGCGTCGATGGGCCGGGTGAGCTCCTCGATCGCGCGGGAGAGCGCCCCGAGGAGATCCTCGACGACCACGCTCGGCGTGCCGATCTTGCCGTACTCTGCCTGATAGACCTCGAGCGGCACCATGCCGAGCGCGAATCGGAAGAGCGACGCGAGCCGCACCCCGGTGCTCACCTCGAGATGGCCGTCGTAGTCGCCGGCGCGCAGCGCATCGAAGAACCGGTTGGCGAGCGGCTCGATCGCGGGCGCGATCCGCTCGAGCAGCGTGGCCGGATCGGTTCCTGGGGACGAGAGGGTCGTCTCGATCGCCGCCCGGGCTTCACGGAGCGGTCGGGCCTGCGCGTCGATGGCGAGCGCAGCCTCGTAGCCGAAGAGGTGACCGGCCATCGCCGACAGCACGAAGGCCAGCCCCGGGTGGGTCTGTGGCACGGGGATGGCGTGGAGCGCCGCGCTGAAGCGCTCGTCACCTTCACTCGCGATCACCACGGGGGCTGCCTTGTGGGCCCGGAAGATCGCGACCTCCTTCGCGACGTCATCGGCGGTCGAGCCATTGAGACCTGCGGCACACACCAGGATGAGGGGTTCGGAGGAGAGGTCGATGTGCTTCTTGTCCTCAGTGGCGTCGCAGGCGATCGACTTGTAGCAGAGCTCGGAGAGCTTGATGCGCACCTCGTAGGCGGCGATCCGGTTGACCCCGTTGCCCACGATCGCCCAGTACCGCCGGCTCGGGGCGAGCTGCTGCGCCGCGAGGGCGATCGATGGTCGCAGCTGCAGGGTGCGCTCCATGGCTTCGGGGAGCCCGCGCAGCGAGCGGAGCAGCTCCTGGCGATCCGGCTGCGGCGGGAGGCCGAGCTCGTCGGCGATCGCAACGGCGAGCAGGAAGCACGCGGCGATCTGGGAGTAGAAGGCTTTCGTCGACGCGACGCTCATCTCCACGTCGCGGCCGTCGGAGGTGTAGAGCACCCCGTCAGCCTTGTCCGTCAGATCGCTGTTGCGGCGGTTGACGATCGCGATCACCGATGCGCCACGAGCCCGGACGAGATCGACCGTCCGGTTGGTGTCGGTCGTCGTGCCGGACTGGCTGATGGCGACCACGAGGGTGTCGGACATGTCCTGGCGCAGGTCAAAGCCCGACAGCTCGGTGGCCAGCAACGCGGAGACCTGGAGCGGAGCGTCGGGGGCCACGACCGCGAGCGCAGCGGCGAGGCTGTGCCCCGCGCCGGCAGCGGTGCCCTGACCGATCACGAACACCCGACGGATCACCCCGTCACGCAGCTTGCGCCGCACCTCCGGGGGAAGCGCCTCGTTGCTCAGCTGCACGGTGAGCTGGGCTTCGTCACCGTCGCCGACCTCGATCAGCCTGCCGCGCAGGGTCTTGCGGAACGATGAGGGGGACTCGGAGATCTCCTTGAGGAGGTAGTGGGGGAAGTCGCCCCGATCGATGTCCCGGGTGGTGATCTGGGCCACCGCCAGCTCGGAGGGGTCGACGGGTCGCGGCCGACCGTCGTACGACCAGCGCTCGATGCCCTCGATCGAGCCCGCGAGCGCGCCGTGCAACCGGATGATCTGTCCTCGCGAACCGGGGTTCTCCGGGTCGGCCGGGGTCTCGCCGTCCATGCGCAGGTAGGTGTCGGTCTCCTCGACCACGCCGTAGGGCTCGCTGGCGACCACGAAGGCGTCCTCTGCCAGACCGACGTACAACGCCTGTCCGCTGCCCCGGAGTGCGAGCAGCAGGTCCGCCGGGGCGACCGCCAGCTGGGCGGCGATCGCGACCGACCCCTCCAGCCGGTTCACCGTGGAGCGGAACGCCTCCACCGGGTCGACACCGGCGGCGAGCTGGCGCGACACCAGCGTCGGGATCACCTTCGCGTCCGTCGTGATCTCCGGGGCGATGTGCAGGCCGTCCACCGCCTTGAGGTCCGCGAAGTTGTCAACATCACCGTTGAGCACCGCGGTGACGTACGGGCCACCCTCGATGCCGACCTCGTCTGAGCTGAGCGGATGTGCGTTGGGCTGCGAGATGATGCCCACACTCGCCCACCGCGTGTGCCCGAGCACCACGGCTTCGGCGGTCGGTGCGCTGATGGCCAGCCGGAGCAGATCGTCAGCCCGCACGGCTTCGCGCAGCGCTCGGGTGTTGTCGCCGAGCTCGCCGATCTCAGCCGCCGCCTTGTAGACGAACCCGATGTGCTCCCCCGCGACCCGGATCGCGCCGGACGTGAAGAGGCGATCACCCGTGCGCTCCTCGATCACGGCGCGCAGCGCGGGTGAGGAGAGGTCGAGTCCGTGACCCCGCACGAGCACGTGCAGACCAGCGGAGTCCCTGCCGCGAACCTCCAGTCGGTCAAGTGCCGAGAGTGACTGCTGGATCGACGTGTACACAGCTAGGGCGGAGAGAGGGGCGTCGGGTCCGGCCAGGTCGTCCACCGCACGTGCCGTGCGGAGGCGGTCGCGCTGCACCGCCCAGCAGGCGTCCTTGAGGCGGACCAGCCCGGCGCTCAGCGCCTCGATGTCGGCGGGCGAGCGGCCGCTGGCCTCACCTTCGTCGAGTGCCGCCTCGATGGCCTCGATCTGCGCGCTCAGTCCGGACATGATGAGATCGAGGTGGCTGAGCAGGCCACGGTCACGAACCAGGGCCACCACCCCGGGAACCCCGCGCAACAGGCGGTCGGCTTCGGCAACCCGCTCGGCGGCCTGCTCAACAGCTCGGGCGAGCCCGCCAGGCGGCGCGGCCTCGATCAGCGCAGGGACGGGATCGAGTAGCTCGGTGAGCTCAGCGGCGGAAGGAGGCGTCCGCTCGGCAGTGCGGCGGACGACAGCGATGATCCCGCACATAGAGGCGCCATTCTACGTCGCCGACCTGCGCTCGACGGCCGCTGCCAGGCGTCGTGCAGCCTGCTCAGCCGTGGCCGCGTCGTCCGCTTCGACCATCACCCGGACCACCGGCTCGGTGCCGCTCTGGCGCACCAGCACCCGTCCCCGCTCGCCGAGCGCGGCCTCCACGGCTGCGATCTCGTCCGCGACCGCATCGACGATCGCCGGGTCGGGGCGGGGCACACGCACGTTGAGCAGCACCTGCGGGAACGCGGTCATGGCCTCTGCGGCGAGGCTCGACAGCGGCCGCCCGGCGCGAGCGACCACGTCGAGGAGCTGCACCCCGGTCAGGATGCCGTCACCGGTGGTGGCCAGCTCACGGAAGATGACATGCCCCGACTGCTCGCCACCCAGCGCGAAGCCACCGGCCTCGAGCGCCTCCAGGACGTGGCGATCACCCACCGGGGTCTCGACCACCCGGATGCCCCGCTCTCGCATGGCGAGCCGAAAGCCGAGGTTCGACATCACGGTCACCACGACGGTGTCGTGCGGGAGTCGTCCCCGCGCTCGCAGATCGAGGGCGCACATGGCGATCACGTGATCGCCGTCGACGAGCTGGCCGAGCTCATCGACCGCGACCATCCGGTCGGCGTCGCCGTCGAAGGCCAACCCGGCGTCCGCACCGACGGCGAGCACCGCCTCGCGAAGGTCTTCGGGGTGGGTGGAGCCGCACCCGGCGTTGATGTTGTGTCCGTCTGGTCGGGCGTGGATGACGGTGACAGACGCGCCGAGTCGTTCGAAGACCTGCGGCGCGACCTGCGATGCGGCGCCATTGGCGCAGTCGAGGACCAGCGACAGCCCTTCCAGGGAGCGACCCTCCAGCGCGTTGAGGATCGCCAGCTCGTAGCGCTCGACGTCGTCCCCGCCCTCGATGGTGGGCGGAGCCTGGCCGCGTGCCGGCTCCGGCTGCGTGGCGAGGATCGCGTCGAGCTCGCCCTCCAGTCGCTGCTCCAGGTCGTCGTCCAGCTTGAGGCCGCCGGCCGCGAAGAACTTGATGCCGTTGTCGTGATACGGGTTGTGCGACGCCGAGATCATGGCGGCGGGCACATCACGGGCGGCGGCGATCCACGCGACGGCGGGCGTCGGCGCGATGCCCACCAGCTCGACGCCGATCGCCTCCGCGTCCAAGCCGTCCCTGAGAGCCCGCTCGAGGCGCGGGCCTGAGGCGCGAGGATCGCGCCCGATCACGAAGCGCTGGTCGGGGGAGCCCCGCAGCGGCGCCGCCAGCACCCGGCCGGCCGCGCGCCCGAGCGCCCGCACCAGATCATCGGTGAGCTCGTCGGCATGGCCCCGAACGCCATCGGTTCCGAAGCGCAGGGTCATGCCCGCGGATCAGCGCTTGGAGTACTGCGGCGCCTTGCGGGCCTTCTTCAAGCCGTACTTCTTGCTCTCCTTCTCGCGGGCGTCGCGAGTGAGGAAGCCCGCACGCTTCAGCTCGGTGCGCAGATCGGGATCGAGCTCCGCGAGTGCCCGGGCGATGCCGTGGCGCAGGGCACCAGCCTGCCCGGAGATCCCACCGCCGCAGATCGTCGCATCGATGTCGTACACCTCGGCGGTGTTGGTGAGCCGCAGCGGCTCGGTGAGGATCATCCGGTGGGTCTCGGAGGGGAAGAACTCGGTGACCGGCCGGTCGTTGACCGTGATCTGGCCCGATCCCGGGCGCACCCGCACGCGGGCCACCGCGCGCTTGCGACGACCGGTCGACTGGATGAGTGGCTTGGGCATGCTCGTCGACTCCGTTCCTGGTTCAGCGGGCCCGTGCGTGCTCGAGCGTCAGGGGTCGCGGCTGCTGCGCGGCGTGGGGATGGGTGGGGCCGGTGTAGACCTTGAGCTTTCGGATCATCTGGCGGCCGAGGCGGTTCTTGGGAAGCATGCCCCGCACGGCTCGCCGGACCGCCTCCTCCGGGCGCCTGGCGAGCAGCTCGCCGTAGCTCTGGGAGCGCAGGCCGCCGGGGTAGCCCGAGTGCCGGTGCACGAAGACCTTGTCGCCCTTGTTCGAGGTGAGGACGACCTTGTCGGCGTTGACCACGATGACGTGGTCACCGGTGTCGAGATGAGGGGCGAACGTCGGCTTGTGCTTGCCGCGGAGGATCCGGGCGACTTCGCTCGCCACCCGCCCGAGCACCAGGCCCTCGGCATCGATGACGTGCCAGGACCGTTCGATCTTACTGGCTTTGGGGGAGTAGGTGGGCACGCGCAGGCACCTTCTGGTCTCAAGCGACGTGATCGTCGAGGCGAATGCGTACTGCCTGGCGACACCGGGGTGTGCCAGAGGCGACCGACCACGATACGAGCACCAGCCTGGTCGGGCAACTCGGCTGGCCTCGGGCCACCGAGGTGCTCAGTCGGGATACCGAAGGTGCACCGCAGCTTCCGGGGTGCAGATGCGCACAGTGACCGTCTCCTCCACGTAGAGGGTCACGGTGTCGGCGTCATGGCTCTGGTACCCGATCGAGAAGTCCTGACCGGTCACGATCTCGAAATCCCCACCGCGGATGCTCAGCACCACCGCCCCGTCTACCGCCTGGGCGCGCACGACCGGCCCGCCCAGGATGAGGCGGAGATGCTCGAGCACCGGGTAGCCCCCCATCTCGGACTCCTCGATCACCCCGGTGTAGCAGCGGGGACCGAGCGCGATCGCGTAGGGCCCACCGACGCCGACGTCCTGCAGGCGGGCCATGGCTTGGGCGACGAACCGGGGATAGCGCTCGTAGTCGGTCGTGATCGGGACCGGATCGAGGGGCGTCGCGCCGACCAGGCCTCGCACACCTCCTGCGGCGAAGCCGTGGAACACCAGCTCGTCCTCCGCCATCGCTGCCCGCTTGGCGGCCTGTCGGACCCCATCGAGGTCGGCGTCGCACGCGCCCCGATCGATCGCTTCGAGCTCTCTGCGGGAGACCTCGAACGGGGTGCGCAGCTCGAGCATCGGCTGTGCCCGCCTCGCCGCGGCCACCACCGATCCGCCCTGGAGGCTCCCCAGCTCATCGACCCGCCCCGTGGTCTCCGCGACGTGATCCCAACCCTTGGGCCCGCTGAAGTCGAGCAGCCGCCGACCGGCGAGGAACTGCTTGAGGGTGACAGTCGCCTCGCGGTCGATCTCCGCCCAGGCCCGCTCGGAGATCGGGGCGAGCGGGCGCAGCAGATGGTCCATCGAGCTCTTCACTCCCCTCTCAGACTGCCGATGCCGAGGCTCCCGTCGGAGCTGGGCGACGCACTCGACCCGTCGAGTGCGGCCACGCGCTCGATCGCGGTGATCGAGCCGTCGGTGAACAGATAGGTGCGCAGATGACGGTCGAACTCGGGGTCGTGGCGGCGGAGCCACTCGATCGTCATCGCCGCGTGCTCCTTCTCCTCGTCGCGATTGTGGGCGAGCACCGCGGCGAGCTCCTCATCGCTCGTGGCGTGAACCCGCTGGTCGTACCAGTCGACCGCCTCGAGCTCCTCCATGATCGACACGATCGCCCGATGCCGGTCGATCACCTCGTCGCTCAGCAGCTCGACCGGCTCGTGATAGCCCTCGCTCGCCATCTGGGCAGTCGCCTCCTCTCGCACACCCACGTCACTCTCGCAACCCGATGCACCTGCCGACAGCTCCGACAGAGCGACACGTCCAGGCGAGCTTACCCGTGACAGGTCAGTATGTGACCGCCCAGAGGCACAGGCCCTGTGGCGGGGCGACGGGACCGGCCAGTGACCGGTCGCGAGCCCGGAGGATGCCAGTCATCTCCCCCGCACGCTTGCGCCCTCGCCCCACCTCGACGAGCGTTCCCACGATGCTGCGCACCATCTGGTGGCAGAAGGCCGTCGCCTCGATGGTGAAGCGGAGCACCCCGTCACCCTCGTCGTCCCATCGGGCGTCGAGGACCCGACGCACCAACGAGGGACCCGACTCACCGTCATCCTCGTCGCCCCCGATCATCCGGTCCTTGGGACGGCGGCAGAACGAGCTGAAGTCGTGCTCACCGATCAGCGGATCACAGGCCAGCCGCATCGCGGCCAGATCGAGGGGATGCTCGATCCACCAGGCCGTCGCGGCGAGAAACGGATCGGGGACCGGGCGGTTCACGATCGTGTAGCGGTAGATGCGTGACCGGGCGGAGAACCTGGCATCGAAGTCGGGGGGCGCCACTGCGGCCTCCCGGATCACGATGGTGCCGCCGCAGAGCTTGTTGATCGACCGCTGCAACGCCGCGAGGTCGAGTCCCGCCGCGGGCGCGTCGAAAGAGACCACCTGTCCCCACGCGTGCACCCCCCGGTCGGTGCGACCCGCACCCGTCAGCTGGACTGGATGCCGCAGGATGCGCTCGATCGTGCGCTGGAGGGTGCCCGCCACGGTGGCGACCCCGGGGTTCGCCGCGAAGCCGTGATAAGGGGCGCCGTCGTAGGCGACGACGAGCCGCACCCGTACGAGCTCGACCGGCCGCTCCGTCGGCTCCGAGCGGACAGGTTCGGGGAGGTCGTCGAAGAGGGTCACATCCCGACGCTCCCGTGCGAGGACCGATCGGCGGACGGGTTCTCCGGCCGGTCAGACCAGTTCGATGCGGGCCATCGGTGCGTTGTCGCCGTGGCGTGGCCCGAGCTTGAGGATCCGCGTGTAGCCGCCGGGACGTTCCGCGTAGCGAGGTGCGATGTCATCGAAGAGCTTCGAGGCCATCTCCTTGTCGCGGAGGAAGGCCACGACCTGACGGTGGTTGTGCAGACCGCCCTTCTTCGCCTTGGTGATGAGCTTCTCGGCGATCGGGCGCAGCGCCTTCGCCTTCGCCTCGGTGGTGACGATCGCTTCAGCGGCGAACAGCGACGCAGCCAGGTTGGCCATCATGGCCTTCTGGTGTGCGGCGTCGCCACCGAATCGACGTGCCTTGCGTGGGGTGCCTGGCATCGCAGTACCGTCCCGTCAATCCCGGCGCTTGAGCGAGAGCCCCCGCTCATCGAGCTTCTGGATCACCTCGTCGAGCGATTTCTGGCCGAAGTTGGTGATGGCGAGCAGGTCATCTTCGGTCTTCTCGAGCAGCTCACCGATCGTGTTGACCTGTGCCCGCTTCAAGCAGTTGCGGGGACGCTCGGAGAGGTCGAGGTCTTCGATGGGGAGGTCGAGATCGGGTGAGCCGGTGGCCGTGACCCCGACCTCGCCCAGCTCCAGCCCCTGCGGCTCGTCGCTCATCTCCGCCACGAGCTGCACGAGCGACTGCAGCGTCGCCCCTGCGGAAGCCAGCGCCTCCCTAGGGCTGATCGACCCGTCGGTCTCGATGTCGAGCACCAGCCGGTCGTACTCGGTGGACTGCTCGACTCGCGTGGGCTCGACTGCGAACGCCACCCGACGGATCGGCGAGAAGATCGAGTCGACGGGGATGACCCCGATCGTGTTCGAAGTCTTGTTCCGCTCGGCTGACACGTATCCGACACCCCGCTCGACCGTGATGTCGACGGCCAGCCGCCCGTGCTCGTTGAGCGTGGCGATGGGGAGATCCGGGTTGAGGATCTCGACCTGCGCGTTCGGGGTGATGTGCCCTGCGGTCACATCCGCGGGCCCACGGACGTCGAGACGGAGGGTGACTGGCTCGTCGGAGAACACCCTCAGGACCAGGTCCTTGAGGTTCAAGATGATGTCGGTGACGTCCTCGGTGACACCCTTGATGGTGTCGAACTCGTGCAACGCGTCGTCGAAGCGGACCTGGGTGACCGCCGCGCCCGGGATGGACGACAGCAGCGTGCGACGGAGCGAGTTGCCGAGGGTGTGTCCGAAGCCGGGCTCAAGGGGGCCGATGGCGAACAGCTGCCGGTTGCCCTCCGGCTCTCCGAGCGCTTCGACCTTGGGACGCTGCATGACCAGCATGTGCTTGTTTCCTCTACCTCTGATGGTGGCGATCTGGACTCGGCCTGCGGCTACTTCGAATAGAGCTCGACGATGAGCTGCTCGCGCACGGGAACGTCGATCTGCTCACGACGGGGTAGATCGAGCACCGTGACGGCGAAGCCGTCCTCGCTCGACTCGAGCCAGGCGGGCGGGGTGCGCCCAAGCACATCACGGTTCCATTGCACGACCACCATCTGGCGGGCCTTCTCTCGCAGGGTGATGACGTCGCCCTTGCGCACCCGGTAGCTCGGGATCGTCACCCGCTTGCCGTTCACCGCGATGTGGCCGTGCCCGACGAACTGACGGGCCTGCGGCCGGGTCGCCGCCCACCCTGCCCGGTAGACGACGTTGTCGAGCCGCAGCTCGAGGAAGCGGAGCATGTTCTCGCCGGTGACGCCCTCCTTGCGGCTGGCCTCCTCGTAGAGGTTGCGGAACTGCTTCTCCGACAGGCCGTAGGTGAAGCGGGCCTTCTGCTTCTCCTGGAGCTGGAGGAGGTACTCGGACACGTTGCCCCGACGACGACTGCGTCCATGCTCGCCGGGTGGGTACGGCCGCTTCTCGAGTGCGACCGTCTCACCCTTGGTGCCCCAGATGTTCGTGCCGAGCCGGCGGGAGACTCGGGCCTTTGGACCGGTGTAGCGCGCCACGTCACACCCTCCGCCGCTTCGGGGGACGGCACCCGTTGTGGGGAACCGGCGTGACGTCCTTGATGCCGGTCACCTCGATACCTGCGTTCTGGATCGACCGGATGGCGGTCTCACGGCCCGAACCGGGGCCCTTGACCAACACGTCCACCTTGCGGACGCCGTGCTCCATCGCCCGCCGGGCGCACGCCTCGGCAGCCATCTGCGCGGCGTACGGCGTGCTCTTGCGCGAGCCCTTGAAGCCCACGTTGCCCGCCGAGGCCCACGCCAGCACGTTGCCCTCCTGGTCGGTGATGCTGACGATCGTGTTGTTGAACGAGCTCTTGATGTGCGCCACCCCGTAGGTGACGTTCTTGCGTTCCTTGCGGCGGGGACGGCGCCCGCCCGAGCTTGGCTTGGCCATGGTTCCTCCCCTGCCTACTTCTTGGCCTTCTTCTTGCCGGCCACGGTCTTCTTCGGCCCCTTCCGGGTACGAGCGTTCGTCTGGGTGCGCTGGCCTCGGACCGGGAGCCCACGCCGGTGGCGCAGGCCCTGGTAGCAGCCGATCTCCATCTTGCGCTTGATGTCCTGATCGACCTCACGTCGCAGATCGCCCTCGACCTTCAGGTTCTGGTCGATGTACGCGCGGATGCGGGCCACCTCTTCGTCGGTGAGGCTGTGCACCCGGGTGTCAGGGCTGATGCCCGTCGCCTCGCAGATCTGCTGGGACGTGCGCCGGCCGATGCCGTAGATGTACGTGAGTGCGATCTCGAGTCGCTTCTCACGGGGAATGTCGACGCCTGCGATACGGGCCATGGATCAGCCCTGCCGCTGCTTGTGCCGTGGGTTCTCGCAGATGACCTGCACCCGCCCGTGGCGGCGGATCACCTTGCACTTGTCGCAGATCTTCTTGACGCTCGGTCGTACCTTCATCTGTCGCCTGATTCCTCGCTTCGGTTCTCAGGTGCACCGGGGCGGGTCCCCCGGCGGGTCCGGGCTGCGCGCCACGGACTCTCGCTTGTCATCGGTCGGTGGCTGCTGCGGTCACTTGTAGCGGTAGGTGATGCGCCCGCGGGTGAGGTCGTAAGGCGTCAGCTCCACCTGGACGCGATCACCAGGAAGGATGCGGATGTAGTGCATGCGCATCTTCCCGGAGATGTGGGCCAGCACGGTGTGGCCGTTGTCGAGCTCAACCCGGAACATGGCGTTCGGGAGCGGCTCGACCACCGTCCCCTCGAGGACGATCGCGTCTTCCTTGGGCTTGGCCAGTGTGGGTCCTCCTGCAGGGCATCGTGTTCGCTCGGGGCGCGCGAGGGCGCTCAGAGCCGAAGAGAAACCCTAGCGTCACCGGCCCCGCAGCTCCAACTCGGACCGCCACCACCCGAGCTGCCGGGTCGACACTGGCTGGTACCGGCCTGCGAGGCCCCGGAGCTGTCACGGGAGGGTCAAGATCTCGGGGCCGTGCTCGGTGATCGCGATCGTGTGCTCCCAATGGGCAGCGAGCGAGCCGTCCGCGGTGACGACGGTCCAGCCGTCGTCGAGCACCAGCGTCTCGGGCCGGCCTGCGGAGGCCATGGGCTCCACCGCGAACACGTTGCCCACCCGCAGCCTCGGTCCCGTACCCCGCCTCCCGTAGTTCGGCACCTCGGGCCTCTCGTGCATCGCCCTGCCGATGGCGTGACCGACGTAGTCGCGCACCACGGAGAAGCCAGCCCGCTCGAGGACGGTCTGCACGGCATGGCCGATGTCACCGATCCGGCCACCGTCGACCATCTGCTCGATGCCCGCGTGCAGCGACTGCTCCGTGACGTCGATCAACCGCTGGGCCTCCTCGGAGATCGTGCCCACCCCGACGGTGAACGCGGCGTCGCCGTGCCATCCCTGGACGACCGCCCCGCAGTCGATCGAGATGATGTCGCCCTCGCGCAGCTGCTGCTCTCCCGGGATGCCGTGCACCACCGTCTCGTTCACCGAGGTGCAGATCACCGCGGGGAACGGAGGGTGGCCATAACCGAGGAAGTTCGACCTCGCACCCCGACGCTCGAGCACCTCCCGGGCGATCGCATCGAGCCGGCGGGTGGTGACGCCCGGCTTGATGGCCTCGCGAACACGGGCATGCATCTCGGCCACCACCCGGCCCGCCCGGCGCATGATGGCGATCTCGTCCGGTGAGCGCCGCACCCCCGCCGCCCGTCTCAGGATCGTTCCGCGAGCCGGGCATCGACCGCGGCGATCAGCCGCTCAGCAACCTCGTCCGGTGATCCCAACCCGTCGACGGTGACCAGCAGTCCCCTAGCGTCGAACCAGTCCACCGTGGGGATGGTCTCGGTCTGATAGGCGGCGAGGCGCTTGGCGACGGCCTCGGGGGTGTCGTCGGGCCGCTGCACGACCTGACCGCCACAGTTGTCGCAGGTCCAGTCGTTCGATGGCGGTTCGGCCAGCGAGTAGATCCGTCCGCACTCCCGGCACACTCGACGGCTGGAGATCCGCTCGATCACGACCTGCTCGGGTACCTCCAGGTTCACGGCCAGGTCCACGTCGGTGATGTCGAGCAGGGCCTCGGCCTGGCCGACCGTGCGGGGGAAACCGTCGAGCAGGAAGCCGTTGGCCGTGACGTCGGGCTGGGACAGGCGCTCCTTGACCACGCCGAGCATGACCTCGTCCGGCAGCAGCTGACCGGCATCCATGTAGCGCTTGGCCTCGATCCCGATGGGCGTGCCCGCGGCAGCCGCCTCGCGGAGCATGTCACCAGTGGAGATGTGGGGTGCACCGTAGTGGGCGGCCAGGCGCGACGACTGCGTGCCCTTCCCGGCTCCCTGCCGACCGAAGACAACGAGACGGACCACTACTTCAGGAAGCCTTCGTAGTTGCGCATCATGAGCTGGCTGTCGATCTGCTTCATCGTCTCGAGGGCCACACCAACGGCGATGAGGATCGAGATACCGGAGAACGACACCGTGCTACCGGGAAGGAAGGACGTCAGCAGCAGCGACGGGATCAGCGCCACCGCTGCGATGAACAAGGCGCCGGGAAGGGTGATCCTGGACAGGATCCTGGCCAGGTACCGCTCGGTCTGTGGGCCCGGCCGGATGCCCGGGATGAACCCGCCCTGCTTGCGCAGGGTGTCGGCCTGCTTCACGGGGTCGAACATGATGGCGGTGTAGAAGTACGCGAAGCCGATGATCAGCAGCCCGAAGACCAGCAGGTGCAGCGGCGCGTTCGGCTTGACCAGGTGATCGCTGACGAACCGCTGCACGCTCTCCCCCCAGCTCCCCGGGTCCGATGGAAGCAGGCCGGAGATGAGCTGCGGGAGGTAGAGCACCGAGCTGGCGAAGATGATGGGGATCACACCGGACTGGTTGACCTTCAGAGGGATGTAGGTGCTCTGACCGCCGTACACGCGGCGCCCCACCACCCGCTTGGCGAACTGCACCGGGATGCGACGCTGGCCCTGCTCCACGAACACGATTGCGACCAACAGGAGGACGAACCCGGCGACGGTGAGGACCACCGCGCCCCACCCGCCGTTGGCCTTGATCTGCCCGCCCTGGGACGGCAGCGTCGAGACCACCGAGGCGAAGATGAGCAGCGACATGCCGTTGCCGATGCCCCGCTGGGTGATGAGCTCGCCCATCCACATCAGCAGGGCGGTGCCGGCCGTGAGGGTGAGCACGATGAGCATCACCCGGGGTGGCCCGAAGTCGGGGATGAGGTCGAGCCCCATGGGGTTCTGGACCTGGCCGAACCCGCCACCCCCATTGTGGAACAGGTAGCTGAACCCGGTGGCCTGCATCGCCGCGATGCCGATGGTGACGTAGCGGGTCCACTGCGTGATCTTGCGCTGCCCAACCGCGCCCTGGTTCTGCCACTGCTCCAGCTTCGGGATCACCACCGCCAGGATCTGCATGATGATCGAGGAGGTGATGTAGGGCATGATGCCGAGCGCGAACAACGACATCTGGGTGAGCGCGCCACCCGAGAAGAGCTGCAGGAACGAGAGCACGCCGCCCTCTTCGGCCTGCTCGCGCATGGTGCGCATCGCGCTGACGTCGATGCCGGGCACCGGCAGGTACGCACCGACCCGATAGAGGAGGATCATGAGCAAGGTGAAGAGGATCTTGTTGCGGAGATCCTCGACCTTGAAGAGGTTCTTCAGGTTCGCGAGCACGGCGTCGTTCTCCCGGAACCGGCGGTAGGCCAGCCCCTAGCGGTTCGTGAGATGGTTGCCCTTCGCCGGTGGACGCCGATCGCCCCACGGCAGCGGGATGCGCTCAACGGTACCCCCTGCTCCGGTGATGGCAGCCTCAGCCGACCTGGAGAACGCGTGCGCCTTCACCTCGACAGCCCGGTTGAGCTGGCCCCGCCCGAGAACCTTGATCAGGGCCCCCTTGTGGGTGAGGCCCCGCTGGTGGAGCGTCTCGGGATCGACCCGGTCGAGACCGGACTCCTCGATGGTGTCGAGGTTGATCGCCTGGTACTCAACGCGGAAGGGGTTCTTGAAGCCCTTGAGCTTCGGCACCCGCATGTGCAACGGGAGCTGGCCGCCCTCGAAGCCGACGGGAACGGTGTCGCGCGCGCCCTGACCCTTCGTGCCCCGGCCCGCGGTCTTCCCACCCTTGCCGGCGACACCCCGACCGACCCGCTTGCGACGGCGGTTGGAGCCCGGTGCGGGCTTGAGATCGTGGATCTTCACGATGCGTCTCCTGCGTTCTCGGCGACCTCCTCGACCTGCACCAGGTGCGGGACCCGGGCGATCATGCCCCGGATCTCGGGGCGGTCTGGGAGGACGTGGCTCTTGCCGATCCGACCGAGACCCAGCGCGCGCAGCGTGCCGCGATGCTTGGGCTTGGTGCCGATCGACGACCTGACCTGAGTGACCTTGAGCGCCATCACGACACCTCGTCGGGTACGTGGGGACCACGCTGGGTCTCCCGGTACGCATTGAGCAGACCGGCGGGGATGAACTCCTCGGGGCTCAGCCCCCTGAGCCGGGCGATCTCATCGGGGCGCTTGAGCGCTCGCAGGCCCGCGATGGTGGCCCGAGCGACGTTGATGTGGTTCGAGGAACCCAGTGACTTGCACAGCACGTCGTGGATGCCGGCCTCCTCGAGGATGGCACGCGCCGCACCACCAGCGATCACGCCCGTGCCCGGTGCCGCCGGCTGGATGAGCACCCGACCAGCACCCATCTCGCCGATCACCGGATGGGTGATGGTGGTGCCCGCCAGCGGGACCGAGAAGAGGTTCTTGCGCGCCTCCTCGGTGCCCTTCTGGATGGCGAGCGGCACCTCCTTGGCCTTGCCGTAGCCGAGACCGACGCGACCGGCGCCGTCGCCGACCACCACCAAAGCGGTGAAGGAGAACCGGCGGCCGCCCTTCACCACCTTGGCGACCCGATTGATGTTGATGACGCGAGACTCGCGCAGCGGCGGTGCCTCGGCATCGTTGTACGCGGCGTTGTTGAGGACCATCAGAACTCCAGTCCGGCTTCTCGGGCGGCGTCGGCGACCGCTGCGACGCGACCGTGGTAGAGGAACCCACCTCGGTCGAAGACCACCTTGTCGATACCAGCGGCTCTGGCCCGCTCGGCCACGAGCCGACCCACGGCCGCAGCGGCAGCCTTGTTGCCGGTGGCACCCTGCCGCAGCTGCGGCTCGAGCGTGGACGCGGCGGCGAGCGTCCGCCCGGCGACGTCGTCGATCACCTGGGCGCTGATGTGACGGTTTGAGCGGAACACCGCGAGTCGCGGTCGCGCCGCGGTGCCACGGACCTTCCGGCGCACCCGTCGGTGCCGCCGGAGACGGGCGTCGCGCTTCTGCTTCGCGCTGGTGCTCATCACTTCGCAGCCTTTCCGGCCTTGCGCAAGATGCGCTCCTCCCGGTACTTCACACCCTTGCCCTTGTACGGCTCAGGCTTGCGGATGGCGCGGATGTTCGCCGCCACCTGACCGACCATCTCCTTGTCGATGCCCAGCACGATCACGTGGGTCGGGGTGGGCACCTCGAAGGTGATGCCCGCGGGGGCGTCGATGAGCACCGGATGGCTGAACCCCAACGCCAGCTCGAGCTTGGTCGGGCTCTTCGCCGTCGCCCGGTAGCCGACACCGACGATGTCGAGGTCCTTCCGGAAGCCTTCCGTGACGCCCACCACCATGTTGTTGACGAGCGATCGGGTGAGGCCGTGCAGCGCCCGGTTCTGCCGTGCGTCGTCGGGCCGCTCGACGACGAGCCGACCGTCGTCCTGACGGACGGTGATGGTCGGCGGCAGGTCGCGCTCGAGCGTGCCCTTCGGGCCTTTCACCGTGATGTGGCCGCCGTCGATGGTGACGTCGACACCACTCGGCAGCGGGATCGGAGAACGTCCGATTCGTGACATCTCTCGCCTACCAGACGTAGCAGAGGACCTCGCCGCCCATGCGGCGCTTGCGCGCCTCACGGTCGGTCATGAGGCCCTGACTCGTGGACAGGACGGCAACGCCGAGCCCACCGAGGACCCGGGGGATCTTGTCGGCCTTGGTGTAGACACGCAGGCCCGGCTTGGACACCCGGCGCACACCGGAGATCACACGCTCCCGCTCCGGCGAGTACTTCATGAACACCGTGAGGGTGCGCCCCGGCCGATCAGGAGTCGAGTCGATCCGGTAGCCGCTGATGTAGCCCTCCTTCTCGAGCACCGCGGCCAACGCCTCCTTGAGCTTCGAGGAGGGCATGCGCACCTCGTCGTGCATCGCCATGTTGGCGTTGCGGATCCGGGTGAGCATGTCGGCGATCGGGTCGGTCATCGTCATCGCGCCATACCTCCCCTCACCAGCTCGCCTTCTTCAGGCCCGGGATCTCGCCCTGGTGCGCGAGCTCACGAAGGCACACGCGGCACAGCTTGAACTTGCGGTACACCGAGTGCGGTCGGCCGCACCGCTGGCAACGTGTGTAGGCGCGCACCTTGAACTTCGGGGTGCGCTGTGCCTTCTGGATCAGTGCCTTCTTCGCCATGGCTTACTGCTGCCCTTCACGCTTGAACGGGAAGCCGAGCGCCTCGAGCAGAGCGCGACCCTCGGCATCGGTACGGGCCGTGGTGACGATCGTGATGTCCATGCCCCTGGTGGTGTCGACCGTGTCGTAGTCGATCTCGGGGAAGATCAACTGCTCGGTCACGCCGAACGTGTAGTTGCCGTGACCGTCGAAGGAGTTGCGCGGCAGACCTCGGAAGTCACGGATGCGGGGCACCGCGAGACTGATCAGGCGATCGAAGAACTCCCACATCCGATCGCCGCGGAGGGTGACCTTCACACCGATCGCGTTGCCCTCGCGCAGCTTGAAGCCAGCGATCGACTTCTTGGCCTTCGTCACCACCGGCTTCTGCCCGGTGATGGCCTCGAGGTCACGTACCGCCCCCTCGATCAGCGACTGCTGCTGGAGCGCCCGACCGACACCCATGTTGAGGACGATCTTCTCGAGGCGGGGGACCTCCATGATGTTGCTCAGCCCCAGCTGCTCCTTGAGCTTCGGGCGGATCTCCTCGTTGTAGCGCCGCTTGTAGCGAGGCATCTCCGTGACGATGGTGCTCATCAGAGGTCACCTCCGCACTTGCGGCAGATCCTGACCTTGGTGCCGTCCTGCTCGAAGCGGTACCCGACCCGGGTCGGCTTGCCGCAAGCGGAGCAGAGGATCGCCACGCTCGAGACGTGGATCGGCATCTCCTTGTCGATGATCCCGCCCTGCTGCATCGCCCGGGTCGGCTTCTGGTGCTTCTTCGCGATGTTGACGCCATCAACGATCACCCGGTTCTCGGCCGGGAACGCGAAGGTGACCGTGCCTTCCTTGCCTCGGTCCTTGCCCTGCAGCACGACCACCCGATCGCCCTTGCGGATCTTCATCACAGAACCTCCGGGGCAAGCGAGACGATGCGCATGAACTTCTTGTCACGCAGCTCCCGACCGACCGGACCGAAGATGCGAGTGCCGCGTGGCTGCATCTGGTCGTTGATGAGGACAGCCGCGTTCTCGTCGAAGCGGATGTACGAGCCATCCGGGCGCCGCTTCTCCTTCTTGACCCGCACGACGACGCACTTGACGACGTCACCCTTCTTGACGGCGGCGCCGGGGGTGGCGTCTTTCACCGTGGCGACGAAGACGTCGCCGATGGACGCGTAGCGGCGCTTCGAGCCGCCGAGCACCTTGATGCAGAGCACTTCCTTGGCTCCGCTGTTATCCGCGACCCGCAGCCGCGATTCCTGCTGGATCATCGGGCCCGCTCCAACACCTCGACCAAGCGCCAGCGCTTGAGCTTCGACAGGGGACGGGTCTCGGCTACCCGGACCCGGTCACCGACGTTCAGGTCGTTCGCCTCGTCGTGGACGTAGAGCCGACTGGTCCGCTGCACCGTCTTGGGGTACCGGGGGTGCCGCTTGCGATCGACGACCTCGACCACGACCGTCTTGTCCATCTTGTTGGAGACCACGATCCCCTCACGCACCTTGCGCGTGTTGGGACGCGTCAACGGTCTCGCGTCGCTGTCAGCCATCAGGCGTTCTCCTCGTTCTGGGCCAGCGCTTCTGCCGCGGCGATCTCCCGTGCCCGCAGCTCGGTCATGATCCTGGCGACGTCTCTCTTCACCTGCCCGAGGCGGGCGTGGTTCTCGAGCTGGCCCGTAGCGTGCTGGAAGCGGAGGTTGAACAACTCCTGCTTCGCCTCGGCCAGCCGGTCGAGCAGCTCAGCGTCGTTCAGGTCGCGCAGGGCGTTGGCTCGGGCGTTGGCCATCAGAGTGCCTCCTCCCGTGCGATGAACCGGGCCTTGATCGGAAGCTTCTGGATCGCCCGCTCGATCGCAGCCCTGGCGATCTGCGGGTCGTGGTAGGAGAGCTCGAAGAGCACGCGGCCCGGCTTGACCACTGCGACCCACTTCTCCGGGTTGCCCTTGCCCGAACCCATCCGCGTCTCAGCCGGCTTCTGGGTGATGGGCTTGTCGGGGAAGATGTTGATCCAGACCTTCCCACCCCGACGCACGTGGCGGGTCATGGCGATACGGGCGGCCTCGATCTGCCGAGCCGTCACCCAGCCCGGTTCCAGCGCCTGGATCCCGTAGTCACCGAACGTGATGGAGGTGCCGCCTTTGGCCTGGCCCTTGAGCCGGCCGCGCTGCTGCTTGCGGTGCTTGACCTTCCTCGGCATCAACATGATCAGTCACCGTCCCCGGGCCGGAAGTGGGGGGTCTCGTGGTGCTCACGCACCGAGCGCACGATCTCCTCCTCCTCGGCGAGGAGGCGTTCAAGCTCGGGATCGGCCTCCTTGATGAGGGGAGCCGCCTCTTCGACGTCGACCTCCCCCGGAGCCTCGAGCACCTCAGCCGGCTTGCGGCGAGCAGCTGCCGAGGACGAGACCACCTTGCGGGGACGAACCTGGCCGGAGGTCTCCCCGACCGCCATCGCCGCCTCGCGGCTGATCTTGTCCTCGAGCACGCTCTTGTAGGGGAGGATGTCGCCCTTGTAGATCCAGACCTTCACGCCGATCCGGCCATAGGTCGTCTTGGCCTCGCGGAACCCGTAATCGATGTCGGCCCGCAGGGTGTGGAGGGGCACCCGACCCTCCCGGTACCACTCGGTGCGCGCCATCTCCGAGCCCCCGAGGCGGCCCGAGCACTGGACCCGGATGCCGAGCGCACCGGCCTTCTGCGCGTTCTGGACGGCCCGCTTCATGGCTCGGCGGAACGCGACCCGGCCGGCGAGCTGGTCGGCGACGCCCTGGGCGATCAGCGCGGCGTCGAGCTCGGGCTGCTTGATCTCCTGGATGTTCAGCTGGATCTTGTTGTTGCCCGTGATCTTGGCCAGTCCAGCCCGGAGGCGGTCGGCCTCGGCACCGCGGCGTCCGATGACGATGCCGGGACGAGCGGTGTGCACATCCACACGGAGACGATCACGGGTGCGCTCAACCTCGATGCGGCTGATCGCAGCGTGTGGGAGCTGCGTCATGAGGTAGTTGCGGATCTTCCAGTCCTCGACCACGTAGTCCGCGTAGTCATCCCGGTCCGCGAACCAGCGCGACTTCCAGTCGGTGGTGATGCCGAGGCGGAACCCGTACGGGTTGACCTTCTGGCCCATCAGCTCTCTTCCTTCCCAGTCGCCTCGGCGATCTCCTCGGACGCCTCAGCGGTCTGCTCACCAGTCGGTTCGGCCACCTGCTCGACTTCCTGATCGCCCCCTGCACCCGCCTCAGCTCGGAGCTCGTCTCCGCCCGCAGGACCGGCGACAGCGCCCTCTTCTTGGTTGCGCTCGTCGTGGCCGTGCTCATCGGCGTGCTCGTGCTCATGCGCTTCTTCGGCGGCGCGCTTGTCGGCCTTGGCCTGACGACTCCGGGCCACGCGCTCCCGTCGTGCCTCCGCCGCCGCCCGGTTGCCGCGAGCCCGCCCGCTCATCGCCTCCCGCTCACGCAACGCCTTGAGCTCCTCCGCTGAGAGCCGGCTCACGATGACCGTGATGTGCGACGTGCGCTTGCGGATCCGAGCCGCGCGACCACGCGCCCGCGGACGGAAGCGCTTGAGGGTTGGGCCCTCGTCCGCATAGCACGCCGAGACGTACAGCTCATCGGCCGGGATGCCGTTGTTGTGCTCAGCGTTGGCGATCGCCGACTCCAGGGCCTTCAGGATGATCTTCGCCACGTCGCGCTCGGTGAACTCGAGGATCTCGAGCGCTCGCCCGACGTGCTGGCCACGGATGAGGTTGAGCACCTCGCGGGCCTTGTAGGGAGAGACCCGGACGTAGCGCACCTGCGCCCGGACACCGGGTCGCTCGTTCGTCTTGACGCCGAAGGCCATCAGCGACGCCCCTTCTTCTCTTGGCCCGCGTGGTACTTGAACGTGCGAGTCGGCGCGAACTCGCCGAGCTTGTGCCCCACCATCGACTCGGTGATGTACACAGGCACGTGCTTGCGACCGTCGTGCACCGCGATGGTGTGGCCCACCATCTCGGGGATGATCGTCGAGCGACGCGACCAGGTCTTGATGACGCGCTTCTCGCCCTTCTCGTTGAGATCGTCGACCTTCTTCAGCAGGTGGTCGTCGACGAACGGGCCCTTCTTGAGACTGCGAGGCATGACGGTCTCCCCTTACCGCCGCGAGCCGCGGGTGCGGCGGCGACGGACGATGAGCTTCTGCGACGGCTTGTTCTTGTTGCGGGTGCGACCTTCCGGCTTGCCCCATGGCGACACGGGATGCCGGCCGCCGGAGGTCTTGCCCTCGCCTCCGCCGTGGGGGTGATCCACCGGGTTCATGGCCACACCACGGGTCTGGGGGCGCACACCCTTCCACCGGTTCCGCCCCGCCTTGCCGATCTTGATCAGCTCGGCCTCGGCGTTGCCGACCTCACCCACCGTGGCCCGGCAGTCGATCGGCACGCGCCGCATCTCGGTGCTGGGCAGGCGGAGCGTGGCGTACTCGCCCTCCTTGGCCACGAGCTGCACACTGGTCCCCGCGCTCCGGGCCATCCGTCCGCCGCCGCCCGGCTTGAGCTCAACGTTGTGCACGGTGGTACCCACCGGGATGTAGCGCAGTGGCAGCGCGTTCCCGGGCCTGATCTCCGAACCCTGACCGCTCTGGAGCACGTCACCGACCGTGACATCCTTCGGCGCGAGGATGTAGGCCTTCTCTCCGTCGTAGTAGTGGAGGAGCGCGATCCGACAGTTGCGGTTCGGGTCGTACTCAATCGCCGCGACCTTGGCGGGCACGCCGTCCTTCACCCGCCGGAAGTCGATGATGCGGTACCGCTGCTTGTGGCCACCACCTCGGTGACGAGCGGTCTTGCGCCCGTAGCTGTTGCGCCCACCCGTCTTGGTCTTGGGCGCGAGAAGTGTGCGCTCCGGCTTCTTCTTCGTGATGTCGGAGAAGTCGGAGACGGTCTGGAAGCGGCGGCCCGGGCTCGTTGGGTTGCGCTTGCGAAGTGCCATGTCGTCCTCTACCCCTGGAACAGGTCGATGCGGTCGCCCTCAGCGAGGGTGACGAAGGCTCGCTTGGTGTCGGACCGCTTGCCGTAGGTCCAGCTACGCCGGTTCCGCCTGCGCTTGCCCCGACGGTTCAGCGTGTTCACCTTGACCACTCGTACGTCGAAGATCTTCTCCACCGCGTCGGAGATCTCCGGCTTGCTGGCGTCGGGATGGACCCGGAACGTGTAGACGTTCCGCTCCAGCAGCGCGTAGGACTTCTCGCTGACGATCGGCTCGATGATCACATCGCGCGGGTCCTTCACCTCTGATCCTCCGTGTCGCCCGCGGTCTGGTTGAACGAGAACGTGCCCTTCTTGGCCGGCTCGGGAGCCTCCGATGCCTTCTGGGTCACGCTCGGCGCGCCGGACCGCGGCTCTCCGGCCGGGTCACCGCTCGATGCTCTGGCCAGCCGCTCCCGCAGCCGCTGCTCGCGCTCCGCCCGGTCGAGAGCGGCCTTGAAACGGGGGTCGGCCTTGTCAGCCACGCTCTTCACCCGCTCGGTCGGGTCGAGCACCTCCGCGCGCTCAGCGGAGCTCGGTGCGGGCCGGCTCGGCAGGTCGGTCGCCATGCTCATCCCTCCACTCCCGGGACCGTCGCCCTGGTGAACACGACATAGTCGTTGACCAGGACGTCGTAGGCATTGAGCTCACGGGCCTCGATGATCTGTACCTCGGGCAGGTTGCGGAAGCTCTTGGCGGCGATGACATCCGCGTCGCTGTCGCCGAGGACGATGAGCACGCGGCCGTCGGCACCGAGCGCCCGCAGCGCCGCCGCGGCGTCGCGGGTTCGCGGCGCATCGAAGGCCCACTCGTCGACCACGATGACCTTGCCCTCAGCCGCCCGATCGGAGAGCGCCGACCTCAGCGCGAGCCGGATCATCTTCTTGGGGGTGCGCTGTGCGTAAGAGCGGGGCTTCGGACCGAGCGCCACCCCGCCGCCCCTCCAGTGGGGAGCCCGGATCGAGCCTTGGCGAGCGCGGCCCGTGCCCTTCTGCTTCCAGGGTTTGGCTCCCCCTCCGCGAACCTCGGCACGGGTGCGTGTGCTCTGCGTGCCGGCTCGGCGGGCGGCGAGCTGAGCGGTGACGACCTGGTGCATCACCGGGACGTTCGGATCGATGCCGAACACCTCCTCGGGCAGCTCGATCGAGCCGGCCTCTGCACCGATCTGCGTGCGGACCTTGAGCGTGGGCATCAGGCACCGCCCTTCGACTTGGCCTTGACGGCGTCTCGGATGATGACTGTCCCGCCCTTGGGGCCAGGAACCGCGCCGCGGAGCAGGAGCAGGTTGCGCTCGGCGTCCGCCTCCACCACCCGGAGGTTCAGCATCGTGACCTTCTCGCCACCCATGCGGCCAGCCATCCTGGTCCCTCGGAAGACGCGAGCGGGTGTGGCGCAGGCACCGATCGAGCCGGGCGCCCGGTGGATCCGGTGGGCGCCGTGCGATGCCTTCTGGCCCGCGAAGCCGTGCCGCTTCATCACGCCGGCGAAGCCCTTGCCCTTGCTCACCGCCGTGACGTCGACCAGCTCGCCGGCCTCGAGCACGTCAACCGAGATCTCCTGACCGACCTCATAGCCGCTCACGTCGTCAAGCCGGAGCTCCACGAGTGCGCGCCCGGGCCTGACCCCAGCCTTCGCGTAGTGGCCCCGCTCGGGCCGGTTCAGCTTCTTCGGGTCCTTCTCGCCGAAGGTGACCTGGAGCGCGCTGTAGCCGTCGCGCTCGGGGGTCTTGATCTGCACGACCCGCAGCGGCGTGACCCGGAGCACGGTGACGGGGACGACCCGATTGTCGTCATCCCACACCTGTGTCATGCCGACCTTCTCGCCGACAACTGCCTTGTTCGCCATGGCGGCAACGATCTTTCTCTGTTCACGCGAGCGCTCCGCTCGGGGTGACCCCGGCGGAGCGCCTGGTTCGGTTGTGCTGTGGGGTACCCGCCCCGCACTGGGACGGGCCGTCACAGACGTCAGTTCAAACGACGGACCGGAACGTGCACAGGGCCCCAGCCCCGTTGCACAAGGGAGACAGGATGATAGCGAGCCCGCGCTCGTCGGTCCAAGCCGGCAGGCGCGGGCCAGCCGGGCTTACGCCTGTTGGATCTTGATCTCGATGTCGACGCCCGCTGGCAGGTCGAGACGCTGGAGCGAGTCGACCGTCTTCGGCGTGGGGTCGAGGATGTCGAGGAGTCGCTTGTGGATCCGCATCTCGAAGTGCTCGCGGCTGTCCTTGTCCTTGTGCGGACTGCGGATCACCGTGTAGCGATGCTTCTCGGTCGGCAGGGGAACCGGCCCCCGGACAGTCGCGTTCGTGCGCACGACCGTCTCGACGATCTTCTTCGTCGACTGGTCGATGATCTCGTGGTCGTAGGCTTTGAGCCTGATCCGGATCTTCTGCTTGTCGGCCATCGGGGTTCTCGGCTCGCTTCCTGTTGGCTACTTGATGATCTTCGTGACCCGGCCCGCGCCCACCGTACGACCACCCTCACGGATCGCGAAACGCAAGCCCTCCTCCATCGCGATCGGATGAATCAACTCCACCCGCATCGTCGTATTATCCCCCGGCATACACATCTCCGTACCCTCCGGAAGATGAATCGTCCCCGTCACATCCGTCGTACGGAAATAGAACTGCGGACGATAATTCGAGAAGAACGGCTTATGCCGACCACCCTCCTCCTTCGTCAACACATACACCTGCGCCTCGAACTCCGTATGCGGCGTGATGGAACCCGGCTTCGCCAACACCTGACCGCGCTCCACCTCATCCTTCTTCGTCCCCCGCAACAACACCCCGATGTTGTCACCCGCACGACCCTCATCCAGGATCTTCCGGAACATCTCCACACCCGTACACGTCGTCCGCTGCGTCGGACGAATCCCCACGATCTCCACCTCATCACCCGTGCGGATCACCCCCTGCTCCACACGACCCGTCACCACCGTCCCACGACCCGTGATCGTGAACACATCCTCAATCGGCATCAAGAACGGCTTATCCGTATCACGCTCCGGCTGCGGAATGTACTCATCAACCGCCGCCATCAACTCCAACACCTGCTTCGCCGCCTCCGGATCCCCCTCCAGAGCCTTCAACGCCGACACCCGCACCACCGGCACCTCATCACCCGGGAACTCATACTCCGAGAGCAACTCCCGAACCTCAAGCTCCACCAGATCCAACAACTCCTCATCATCGACCATGTCGACCTTGTTCAACGCCACCACAATCGCCGGCACACCCACCTGACGCGCCAACAACACATGCTCCCGCGTCTGCGGCATAGGACCATCCGCCGCCGACACCACCAAAATCGCGCCATCAACCTGCGCAGCACCCGTGATCATGTTCTTGATGTAATCCGCATGACCCGGCATATCCACATGCGCGTAATGACGCTTCTCCGTCTCATACTCCACATGCGCGATATTGATCGTGATCCCCCGCTCACGCTCCTCCGGAGCCTTATCAATATCCGCAAACTCCGTAAACGACGTCCTACCCGGCAACGCCTCCGACAACACCTTCGTAATCGCCGCCGTCAACGTCGTCTTCCCATGATCAATATGACCCATCGTACCCACGTTCGCATGCGGCTTCGTCCGCTCAAACTTCTCTCGTGCCATGACACTTCTCTCCTGAGACTTCTTGTGAACCTACGTGGAAGACGAAGACCTACTCGCCACGGACCCTAGTGACGATCTCTTCTTGGACGTTCGACGGCATCGGCTGATACGAGTCGAACTGCATCGTGTACGTGGCGCGTCCCTGGGTACGCGAACGCAGGTCGGTAGCGTAGCCGAACATCTCGGACAGGGGCACCAGCGCACGCACCACCTGGCTGTTGCCGCGCTGCTCCATGCCCGTGACCTTGCCACGCCGAGCCGACAGATCGCCCATGACGTCGCCCATGTACTCCTCGGGCGTGACCACCTCGACCGACATGATCGGCTCGAGGAGGATCGGCTTGGCCTGCCGCGCCGCCTCCTTGAAGGCCATCATGCCGGCGATCTTGAAGGCCATCTCGGATGAGTCGACCTCGTGGTACTTGCCGTCGAGGAGGATCGCTCGCACGTCCACGGTCGGGTAACCGGCGAGGACGCCGGAGGTCATCGCCTCCTGGATGCCGGCGTCGACCGATGGGATGAACTCCTTCGGGATGCGCCCACCGGTGATCTTGTCGACGAACTCGTATCCGCCGCCGGGACCGGTCGACTCCAGCGCGATCGTCACCTCGGCGTACTGACCTGAGCCGCCCGTCTGCTTCTTGTGGGTGTAGGTGCAGCGCTCAACCGGCCTGCTGATCGTCTCCCGGTAGGCCACCTGGGGCTTGCCCACGGTGGCATCGACCTTGAACTCACGCAGCATCCGATCGACGAGGACTTCGAGGTGGAGCTCACCCATACCGGAGATGACCGTCTGGCCGGTCTCCTCATCGGTGCGGACCTGGAAGGTCGGGTCCTCTTCGGCGAGCGCGGCGAGAGCCTTTGACATCTTGTCCTGATCAGCCTTGGTCTTCGGTTCGACCGCGACGTGGATCACGGGCTCTGGGAACTCGAGCTCCTCGAGGACGATCGGGTGCGCCGGATCACACAACGTGTCGCCGGTCTTGGTGTTCTTCAGCCCGATGCCGGCCACGATGTCGCCGGTGAAGACCTGATCGAGGTCCTGCCGGTCGTTGGCGTGCATCTCGAGAAGGCGCCCGATGCGCTCCTTGCTCCCCGTACGAGTGTTGAGGACCTGCGACCCCTTCTCAAGCGTTCCGCTGTAGACCCGGAAGTACGTGAGCTTGCCGACGTGGGGATCGGTCATGATCTTGAACGCCAGAGCGGTGAACGGCTCGTCGTCGCTCACCTTGCGCTCCAGGATCTCATCACCCTTCAGGTTGCTCCCCTGGATGGCCGGGATGTCGAGCGGCGACGGAAGGTAGAAGACCACCGCGTCGAGCAGCGGCTGCACGCCCTTGTTCTTGAAGGCCGAACCGTTCAGCACCGGCACCACATCGCCGGCGATCGTCGCCCGCCTGATCGCGGCGCGCAGCTCATCGACGGAGATCTCCTCGTCGCCGCCGAACTTCTCGAGGATCGTCTCATCGACCGTGGCGATGGTCTCGATCAGCTCCTCGCGGTACTGCTGGGACTGCTCGACGAGGTCAGCGGGGATCTCCTGCACCTCCCACTTGGCGCCGAGCTCCTCGTCGAGCCACACCAGTGCGTCCATCGTCACCAGATCGACGACACCCTTGTAGTGACCCTCGGCGCCGATCGGAAGCTGGAGCACCGCGGTCGTGCACTCAAGTCGGTTGCGGATGCTGTCGACTGCGGCGTAGAAGTCCGCGCCGAGCCGGTCCATCTTGTTGATGAAGCAGATCCGCGGGACGTTGTACTTGTTGGCCTGGCGCCAGACCGTCTCGGTCTGCGGCTCCACCCCGGCGACGCCGTCGAAGACCGCGACCGCCCCATCGAGGACCCGCAGCGACCGCTCGACCTCCACCGTGAAATCGACGTGTCCTGGGGTGTCGATGATGTTGATCCGGTGACCCGCCCAGAAGCAGGTGGTCGCCGCGGATGTGATCGTGATGCCGCGCTCTTGCTCCTGGACCATCCAGTCCATGGTGGCCGAGCCTTCGTGGACCTCACCGATCTTGTAGTTCTTGCCGGTGTAGTAGAGGATGCGCTCGGTCGTGGTGGTCTTGCCGGCATCGATGTGGGCCATGATGCCGATGTTCCGGGTTCGCTCAAGGGGGGCGGGGCGGGATGCCATCGTTGTTCCTGCTCGTGTGAGTACGGCGTACGGGTGTTGCGTCTGAGACTGTGCGGAGGGTGGAGGGCGCCCGACGCGGGCGGTCCCCAGCACGGTGGCCGGGGACCAGGGCTTCGGCGGGGGAAGCGCCGTCCCCCGTACCGGAGGGGTCTACCAGCGGTAGTGCGCGAACGCCTTGTTCGACTCGGCCATCTTGTGAAGGTCTTCCTTGCGCTTGACGGACGCGCCCACACCGTTGGCCGCGTCCATGAGCTCGTTCGCCAGGCGTTCCGCCATGGTGCGCTCACGCCGCTGCCGGGCGTAGCCGACGATCCAGCGGATCGCCAGGGTGGTCGCCCGCCGCGGCCTGACCTCGACTGGGACCTGGTAGGTGGCGCCACCCACCCGCCGGCTGCGCACCTCGAGCTGGGGCTTCACGTTCTCGACCGCCCGCTTGAGCGTGGCGAGCGGGTCGTTGCCGCTCTTGGCCTGGATCTGATCCAGCGCGTCGTAGACGATCCGCTCCGCGAGCGAACGCTTCCCGCGCTGGAGAACCTTGTTGACCACCTGCGTCACGAGGACGGACCGGTAGATCGGGTCGGGCATGAGCTCCCGACGGGGGGCGGGACCCTTGCGTGGCACCTCAGCTCTCCTTCTTGGCGCCGTAACGGCTGCGGGCCTGCTTGCGGTCGCGCACACCCGAGGTGTCGAGCGTGCCGCGAATGATCTTGTAGCGCACACCGGGAAGGTCCTTCACGCGACCCCCACGGACCAGCACGATCGAGTGCTCCTGCAGGTTGTGGCCCTCACCGGGGATGTAGGCGGTGATCTCCATGCCGCTCGTGAGTCGGACACGAGCGACCTTGCGCAGGGCCGAGTTCGGCTTCTTGGGCGTCGTGGTGTAGACGCGCGTGCACACGCCTCGCCGCTGCGGGGCACCCTTCAGCGCGGGTGTCTTGCCCTTCGAAGGCTTCGACTGGCGCCCCTTGCGAACCAGCTGCTGGATGGTCGGCACGAATGGACCTTTCTGGGTGACTGGCGAACGTGCTCCGCGCCGACACCGGCCGCAGAGCCGAGGGACAATGCTAAGGGCCTGTACCCCAGACAGCAAACTGCGGGAGGCTCCGGACCTGCCGGACCGAACCCAGCGGCCAAGCCCGCCGGCGCCGGCCGCCGCTGGTCCCATGACCGACAGGTCCGGAGCGTGATCGATCAGCCAATCTGACCCTCTCCGCTCTGGATGTCGATGATCTGCGCGTCGGGCTCTCCTTCACCGGAGCTGGCCAGATCGTCATCGCCGGCCATGCGATCGGCTCCGTCATCGCCGACGGTGCGACCCGCCAGCCACTCGGCGATGTCTGCCTCCTCATCGGCCATGGAGTAGAAGGCCATCGGCTGGTAGTCCGGCGCGAACGGCCGGATCGACCGGTACTTCTGCATCCCGGTTCCGGCCGGGATGAGCTTGCCGATGATGATGTTCTCCTTGAGGCCGATCAGGTGGTCACTGCGCGACTCGATGGCCGCCTCCGTGAGCACCCGGGTGGTCTCCTGGAACGAAGCGGCTGAGAGCCACGAGTCGGTGGCCAGCGAGGCCTTCGTGATGCCCATGATCTCCGGACGTCCCTCGGCCGGCTGCTTCCCCTCCTGGACCAGAGCCCGGTTGGTGTCGGTGTAGACCTTCCCGTCAACCCGCTCACCGGGGAGGAAGTCCGAATCGCCCGGCTCTTGCACCGCGATCCGGCGGGTCATCTGACGGACGATCAGCTCGATGTGCTTGTCGTGGATCGGCACGCCCTGGTCCCGGTACACCTTCTGCACCTCGTTGACCAGATACTGCTGCGTCTCCCGAATGCCCTTGATCTCGAGCAGCTCCTTCGGATCACGCGGGCCTTCGATGATGGCGTCGCCCGCGTGGATCTCCTGTCCGTCGGTCACCTCGAGACGAGCCAGGCTGGACACCGTGTAGACGTCCTCGGTCCCGTCATCTCCGACGATGGTGATGGTCCGACCCTTGCCCTCGTCCTCGCCGATCCTCACCACACCCGACGTGCGGGCGAGCGTGGCCTTGCCCTTCGGCGACCGGGCTTCGAACAGCTCGACGACACGGGGCAGACCGCCGGCGATGTCCTGACTCCCAGCGACGCCACCGGTGTGGAAGGTCCGCATCGTGAGCTGGGTACCCGGCTCGCCGATCGATTGGGCGGCGATGACGCCCACCGCCTCACCGACCTCGATCATGTCGCCCGTTGCCAGCGAAAGCCCGTAGCTGGCGGCACTGATGCCGATCGAGGAGTCGTCGGTCAATGGGGATAGCACACGGACGCGGGTGATCTCCGGGTCGTCTCGGAGGATCGCCATCTCCGGCTCACGCACCACCGCCGAGACGGGAAGGGTGATCGTGCCCCGGTCACCCTCGACCTTCGCGGCAACCCAGCGCTCAACCCAGCGAGCCTCGCCGACATCCCACTGCAGAACGTCGAGACCGTACTCACCGTCCCGCTGCGTGAGCGCGTCGAGGGAGGCCGTGGCGGTCACCTCGTCTGCCAGGACCCGGCTGTAGAGGCGCTGCTCGAGGTAGGTACGACGACCCGGGCGGTCCGGGACGACATCTTCGATCCAGATCCCGCGGACGGGACCACCGTCGGCGAAGGGGTCATGGTCGTTGATGATCAGCTCCTGGGCCACGTCGACCAGCCGGCGCGTGAGGTACCCGGAGTCGGCGGTACGCAACGCGGTGTCGACGAGACCCTTCCGTGCACCGGGCGTGGCGATGAAGTACTCGAGCATCGAGAGCCCTTCACGGAAGTTCGACTTGATCGGGCGAGGGATCATGTCGCCGCGGGGGTTCGCCACGAGGCCACGCATACCCGCGATCTGGCGGACCTGCATCATGTTCCCTCGGGCCCCCGAGCCGACCATCATGTCGATCGGGTTGAACTTCTCGGCCTTGAGGACCTCCTCCATCTTGCGACGGACCTCATCGGTGGCCGTGGTCCAGATCTCGACCTCCTTCTGGCGTCGCTCGCCGTCGGTGATGATGCCCCGACGGAACTGCACCTCGACCTTCTCGGCCTCCTTCTCGTGGAGATCGAGGATCGCCTGCTTCTCCGGTGGGGTCTTCACGTCCTCGATCGAGATCGTGAGCCCGGATCGGGTGGCGTAGCGGAAGCAGAGATCCTTGATGCGGTCGAGCGACGTCGCGACCGTGGCCTTGCCGTACCGCTTCGAGAGCTCGTCGACGATCTGGCCCATGACCTTCTTGTCGACCGGCTTGTTCAGGAACCGGAACCCGTCGGGCAGGGCGGTGTTGAAGAACACCCGACCCGCAGTGGTGCTCTCGTACTCGGTTGAGCCGTTCCGGCTCACCACGAGCTCGGGCACCCGGTAGGTGATGGGAGCGTGCAGGTCGAGATCGCCGGCCTCATAGGCGCGCTCGATCTGGTGGAGGTGACGGAACACCGCACCCGCCCCCTTCGCGCCTTCGACCATCTCCGTGAGGTAGTAGGCGCCGATGATCATGTCCTGGGTCGGCGTGACCAGCGGGCGACCATCGGCCGGACTCAGGATGTTGTTGGCGGACAGCATCAGGACCCGGCTCTCGGCCTGCGCCTCAGCCGACAGCGGCAGGTGAACCGCCATCTGGTCGCCGTCGAAGTCGGCGTTGAAGGCATGACAGACCAGCGGGTGAATCTGAATGGCCTTGCCCTCCACCAGCACGGGCTCGAAGGCCTGGATGCCGAGGCGGTGAAGCGTGGGGGCCCGGTTGAGCAGCACCGGGTGCTCCTTGATCACCTCTTCGAGCACGTCCCAGACCTGGGGACGACGACGCTCGACCATCCGCTTCGCGGACTTGATGTTCTGAGCCAGCCCGTTGTCGACGAGCTTCTTCATCACGAACGGCTTGAACAGCTCGAGGGCCATGAGCTTCGGCAGGCCGCACTGGTGCAGCTTGAGCGTCGGCCCCACCACGATCACCGAGCGTCCCGAGTAGTCGACGCGCTTGCCGAGCAGGTTCTGGCGGAACCGGCCCTGCTTGCCCTTCAGCATGTCCGACAGTGACTTGAGGGGTCGGTTGCCAGGGCCGGTGACTGGCCGGCCCCGACGACCGTTGTCGAACAAGGCGTCGACAGCCTCTTGCAGCATGCGCTTCTCGTTGTTCACGATGATCTCGGGCGCACCGAGATCGAGCAGCCGCTTCAGGCGGTTGTTGCGGTTGATCACCCGCCGGTACAGATCGTTGAGATCCGAGGTGGCGAACCGACCACCGTCGAGCTGCACCATCGGGCGGAGCTCCGGAGGGATGACCGGCACCACATCGAGGATCATCGCCCGCGGGTCGTTGATCCTCCGGCCGTGCTCGTCGCGACGGTTGAACGCCGAGACGATCTTGAGACGCTTGATCGCTTTCTGCTTGCGCTGCGCGGAGAGCGGGCGCTGCCCGTCCTGCGGGTCGATCGCGGCACGGAGCTTCTGCTCCTCCTCATCGAGGTCGATCCGGTCGATCAGGCGTGCGATGGCATCGGCGCCCATGCCGCCCTCGAAGTACTCGCCGTAGCGCTCGGTGAGCTCGCGCCACAGCATCTCGTCCTCGATGATCTTCCGGGCGAAGAGGTCCTTGAACTCCTCGAAAGCCCGGGTGACCAGGTCACGCTCGATCTCATAACGCTCACGGATCGCCGCGAGATCCTTCTCTGCTGCGCGACGTCGCGCGTTGAGCTCGGATTCCTTGGCTCCCTGTGATTCGAGCTCGGCCAGCTCGCTCTCGAGCGCCTCGAACCGCGCCGCGAGCTCCTTCTCACGGTCCTTCTCGATCGCCTCGACCTCGGCGCGCATCTCGGCTTCCAGGTTGGGAAGGTCCTGGTGGCGCCGCTCCTCGTCGACCCAGGTCACCAGGTTGGCGGCGAAGTAGATGACCTTCTCGAGCTGCTTGGCCTTCAGCTCCTCACGTGGCTCGGTCCCCATCAGCAGGTACGCGAGCCAGGACCGGGTGCCGCGCAGGTACCAGATGTGCACGACAGGCGCCGCGAGCTCGATGTGGCCCATACGCTCTCGGCGCACCTTCGAGCGGGTCACCTCCACACCGCAGCGCTCGCAGATGATGCCCTTGAAGCGGACGCGCTTGTACTTGCCGCAGTAGCACTCCCAGTCCTTGGTCGGACCGAAGATCTTCTCGCAGAAGAGGCCGTCCTTCTCGGGCTTGAGCGTGCGATAGTTGATGGTCTCCGGCTTCTTGACCTCGCCGTTCGACCACATGCGGATCGACTCGGCCGTGGCGAGGCCGATGCGGAGCTGGTCGAAGTTGTTGACGTCGAGTGTTGGCACGTCAGCTCCTCTCCGCCTGGCGGCGGGCGTCATCTTCGTCGCTGCCCCGCTCCGGGCGCGACAGGTCGATACCGAGCTCCTCGGTGGTGCGGAAGATGTCCTCGTCGAGCTCGCGCATCTCGATCTCCTCACCGGTGGTCGAGAGCACCTCGACGTTGAGGCAGAGCGCCTGCATCTCCTTGATGAGCACCTTGAAGCTCTCGGGGATGCCCGGCTCGGGGATGTTCTCGCCCTTGACGATCGCCTCGTAGACCTTGACCCGGCCGAGCACGTCATCGGACTTGATCGTGAGCAGCTCCTGCAGGCAGTAGGCCGCGCCGTACGCCTCGAGCGCCCACACCTCCATCTCACCGAAGCGCTGTCCGCCGAACTGCGCCTTCCCGCCCAGCGGCTGCTGGGTGATCATCGAGTACGGGCCCGTGGAGCGGGCGTGGATCTTGTCGTCCACGAGGTGCGCGAGCTTCAGGATGTAGAGCACCCCGACAGTGACCGGGTTGTCGTAGGGCTCGCCGGTGCGCCCGTTGTACAGGATGGCCTTGCCGTCCGGCCGGATCAGTCGACCGTTGCGGCCGTAGCGCGGGTCGGCCGCTTCGGGACGGAGGTTCTCGAAGATCTTCTTGATCGTCGGGTGCCGACCGGCCTTGTCTTCCTCGTCCCAGTGTGCGCCGTCGAAGACCGGCGTGGCGATGAGCCGAGCTGCGGGAGTGGTCGGTCGGGTCTTGGACTCCGTGCCACGAACGGGCTCGTCACCCTCGACCTTGCCGTCGATCTCCCACCCCCAGCGGGCCGCGTAGCCGAGATGCGCCTCGAGCACCTGGCCCACGTTCATCCGGGAGGGCACGCCGAGCGGGTTCAGGATGATGTCGACGGGCGTCCCGTCCTCGAGGAACGGCATGTCCTCGATGGGAAGGATCTTGGAGATCACGCCCTTGTTGCCGTGTCGGCCGGCCAGCTTGTCGCCGACGCTGATCTTGCGCTTCTGGGCGACGTACACCCGCACCAGCTGGTTGACCCCTGGTGGGAGCTCGTGGCTCTCGTCGCGGTTGAACACCCGGACCTCGATGACCTTGCCGGACTCACCGTGGGGCACCTTGAGCGAGGTGTCACGGACCTCACGGGCCTTCTCCCCGAAGATGGCCCGCAGCAGGCGCTCCTCGGGGGTGAGCTCGGTCTCACCCTTCGGGGTGACCTTACCGACCAGCACATCGCCGGGTCCGACCTCGGCCCCGATGCGGATGATGCCCCGCTCATCGAGATCGGCGAGGATCTCCTCCGAGAGGTTCGGGATGTCCCGGGTGATCTCCTCGGGCCCGAGCTTGGTGTCCCGGGCGTCGATCTCATGCTCGTGGATGTGGATCGACGTGAGCACGTCGTCACGCACGAGCCGCTCGGACAGGATGATGGCGTCCTCGAAGTTGTACCCCTCCCACGGCATGAAGGCGACGACGAGGTTCTTGCCCAGCGCCAGCTCGCCGTTCTCGGTGGAGGGCCCGTCGGCCAGCACATCGCCAGCCTTGACGTGGTCGCCAGCGCGCACCCGAGGCTTCTGGTTGATGCAGGTGTCCTGGTTCGAGCGCTCGAACTTCAGCAGCCGGTAGATCTTGCGGCCCCTCGTCTTGTACTCGACGGTGATCGAGTCACCGTCGACCTCGACGACCGTGCCGTCGTCCTCGGCGAGGATCATGTCGGCTGCATCGCGAGCCGCACGGGCCTCGATGCCCGTTCCGATGTAGGGGGCCTCCGCGCGCACGAGCGGCACGGCCTGGCGCTGCATGTTGGCCCCCATCAGCGCCCGGTTCGCGTCGTCGTGCTCGAGGAACGGGATGAGCGCCGTGGCCACCGAGACGATCTGCTTCGGCGAGACGTCCATCAGCTGGACCTCGTTGGGCGACACCGAGGAGATCTCGGTGGTCGCGCCGAAGAACACGTCACGCTCGAGCTGGAGCTTCAGCTCACCGAGCGTCGCAGCCTGCGGGGAGCGCCGGACGAGGACCCGATCCTCCTTGAAGCTGCCGTCAGGGTTCAGGGGCACGTTCGCCTGGGCGACGACGTACTCCTCCTCCTCGTCCGCGGTCAGGTAGACGATCTCGCCGGTGACCTTGCCGTCTCGAACAACCCGGTACGGCGACTCGATGAAGCCGAACTCATTGACCCTGGCGTAGGTCGCCAGCGCACCGATGAGACCGATGTTCGGGCCCTCAGGGGTCTCGATCGGGCACATGCGGCCGTAGTGGCTGAAGTGCACGTCGCGCACCTCGAAGCCCGCACGCTCGCGCGAGAGGCCGCCGGGGCCGAGGGCAGAGAGACGACGTCGGTGGGTGAGCCCCGACAACGGGTTCACCTGATCCATGAACTGGGACAGCTGGCTGGTGCCGAAGAACTCCTTGATGGCCGCCACCACCGGACGGATGTTGATGAGGGTCTGGGGGGTGATGGCCTCCACGTCCTGGGTGGTCATCCGCTCCCGCACCACCCGCTCCATCCGGGACAGGCCGATGCGCACCTGGTTCTGGATGAGCTCGCCCACCGAGCGGATCCGCCGGTTGGCGAAGTGGTCCTGGTCGTCGAGGCGGTACCCCGGCTCCTGGACCATGAGGTGGAGCATGTAGGTGCAGGCCGCCAGCACCTCCGAGGGGCTGAGCACCGACTGGTCGGGATCCGGTCGCTCGAGCTCGATGCCGAACAGCTGCTCGACCTTCTCGATCTCGGGGCCGAGCTTGCGGTTCAGCTTGTAGCGCCCGACGCGGGAGAGGTCGTAGCGGCGTGGCTCGAAGAAGGCGTTGCGGAAGTACGCCCGGGCCGATTCGACGGTGGGCGGCTCCCCCGGGCGAGCCCGCTTGTAGATCTCGACCAACGAATCGTCCTGGGTCGGGGCGAGCTCGCGGTCCTTCTCCCACTGACCCTCGAGGAAGTCGAAGTGGCGGACCAAGCGCTCGAGGAACCCGGGGTAGTGCTCCTCGTCGTAGCCGAGTGCCCGCAGGAGCGTGAACATGCTGAGCCGCCGCTTGCGGGCCACTCGGGCCCCGGCCGTGACATCCTTGCCCGGCTTCTGCTCGAGATCGATCTCGAGCCACTCGCCCCGGTAGGGGTGGATGGTGCCCGTCACGAGCTGGTGCTTCTGCAGGTTCCGCAGTCGGAACCGCTCACCCGGCTGGAAGATCACACCCGGCGAGCGGACCAGCTGGGAGACCACCACCCGCTCGGTGCCGTTGATCACGAACGTGCCCTTGTCGGTCATCATCGGGAAGTCCCCCATGAAGACCGTCTGCTCCTTGATCTCGCCGGTTGTGGCGTTCATGAAGCGAGCCCGCACGAAGATCGGAGCGGAGAAGGTCATGTCCTTCTCCTTGCACTCTTCCACCGAGAACTTGGGCGGAGGGCGGAGATCCTCGTCGTCAGGGTCGAACTCGAGCTCAAGCTGAAGGGTCTCGGTGAAGTCCTTGATCGGGCTGATGTCCCGGAAGGTCTCCGCCAGGCCCTGGTGCAGGAACCAGTCGAAGGATTCCCGCTGGATGGCGATCAGATCTGGGAGCTCGAGGACCTCGTCGAGGTTCGCGAACGAGTACCGATCCCGGACGGCAGAGCGAGCAGGCAAGGTCACTCCTCAGGAGCATGTCGGTGAGAACGCGGAAGCCGTGCTCGGGCGCGCGGGGTCGCCGAAAGAGATCCAGCGAGAGCAGAGCGGGCGGAGCACGGCGACGCAAGCCTAGGCGCGACCGCGCTAGGAAGCAACCCGAAAGGAACCCGCCTCTCGGGCCAGACCACTCAGGGTCGACAGCCACCGAGACCAGCGGCGTCGACCCCGCATCAAGTTGTCGGCAGGGTAGGACCAGAAGCTGCCGAGGTCAAGGTTTGCCGGAGCTGCGCGCTGCCACGGCGAGCTTGCGCACCCGGGCTGCGATCGTCCGATCCCCGCCTGGTGCAGCACGCCGAAGCGCCGCCGGAACGCGTGGGGAGCCTGGGACGAAGCCCAGGCTCCCACCGTCCGGTCACAGGTCGGCTACCTGCGCCCGACGCTGCTACTTCAGCTCGACGCTACCGCCAGCGGCCTCGATGGTTTCCTTGGCCTTCTCAGCCTCTTCCTTCGAGACCCGCTCGAGCAGGACCTTGGGGGCGTTGTCGACGAGGTCCTTGGCCTCCTTCAGACCGAGGTTCGTGAGGGCCCGCACCTCCTTGATCACCTGGATCTTCTTGTCGCCGGCCGACGTGAGGACGACGTCGAACTCGTCCTTCTCCTCACCTCCGCCTGCCTCCGCAGCACCACCGGCCGCAGCAGCCGGCATAGCGGCAACCGCGACCGGCGCAGCTGCCGTGACCCCGAAGCGCTCCTCGAAGTCCTTCAGCAGCTCGCTCAGCTCCAAGACGGTCATGTTCGCGATGGCGTCGAGGATCTCTTCCTTGGTAGCCATGATCAGCTCTCCTCCGTGGCAGTCTCGGCTTGGGCGGTCGCCTGCTCGGCCACCGCGTCAGGATTGGCCTCGGCCTGGTCGGCCGGGACGGTCGTGTCATCGGCCTCCACCTCGGTGGAGGCCTGGTCGGGTGTCGTCGCGTCACCGTTGGCGGCGGCCGCTTCGGTCGTGTCGATGGCCCCTTCGGGACCGGTCTCGGACTCGGCTGCGGGTGTCCCCGGGGCACCTCCGGCCTCCACCAGCGCCCGCAGGGCGTAGGCGAAGTTCTGCGGGACCGCCTGGAGCAGGCTGGCGAACTGCTGCATCGGTGCCGCCATCAGCCCGGCCAGCCTGGCCAGCAGCTCCTCCCGGGGTGCCACCTCGGCCAGTGCCCTGGCGTCGGCCTCGCTGAGGATCCGGTCGCCGAGCACTCCGCCCTTCAACACGAGGGCCGGGTTGCCCTTGGCAAAGTCTCGTAGCGCCTTGGCCACCGTCACCGGGTCGCCGTCTCCGTCCCGGGGGACGAAAGCGATCGCGGTCGGGCCGGTGAGCAGCTCATCGAGCTCGAGGCCCAGCTCCCGGGTGGCGAACCGGACGAGGGTGTTCTTGTAGATCTTGTAGTCACCCCCGGCGGCGCGCAGCGCTCGCCGCAGCTCGCTCATGCCCGCAACGTTGATGCCCCGGTACTCGGTGAGCAGCGCCGCGTCGCTCTCGGCGAAACGTCTGCGCACCTCCTCGACCACGGCGACCTTCTCCGGTCTCGGGTTCTCCATCGCACCTCCCTTCATTCGTCTTGGTGCCCCCTTGGCACGGTCTGCAGGGCACTGCGCCGACCCTCGCTCCGCCACTCGAGGGGTGAGAGGCCGAGAGACGACACAGGGACGCTCGCGCGAACGCGAACGCCCCTGAGGATCTCGGAGGAGTTCGCCTCGTCAGGCGGGTCGGTCGACCCTTTCAGCGCCGGAGCGCACCGGATGTCTTCGGCGAGCGACATCTCGTTCAGTTGTGACCGACAGGCTATCCGCTGGCGGGACGTCGGTCGAAGTCGGTCAGGCCCCGACCGGCTCGGTCTCGTACATCCGGGCCGGGTCGATCTTCACCCCCGGCCCCATGGTCGACGAGACCGTGATCCGCTTGAAGTACCGCCCCTTGGCGGCGGCCGGCTTGGCCCGCTCGAGCTCCTCGAGCACCGCCCGCACGTTCGCCGCGAGCGCGCCCGTCGAGAAGCTCACCTTCCCGACTGGGACGTGGACGTTGCCGTAACGGTCGGTGCGGTACTCGACCTTGCCACCCTTGAAGTCCCCGACAGCTTTGCCCACGTCGGTGGTCACCGTGCCCGTCTTGGGGTTGGGCATCAGGCCCCGGGGCCCGAGCACCCGACCCAGCTTGCCGACCTGAGGCATGAGATCAGGGGTGGCGATCGCAACGTCGAACTCCAGCATGCCGCCTTCGACCTGAGCGATCAGATCATCCGCCCCGACGAGGTCGGCGCCGGCCTCACGGGCCTCCTGGGCCAGCTCCCCGGCGGCGAACACCGCGACCCGGACGTCACGACCGGTGCCCGAGGGCAGCCCGACCGTGCCCCTGATCATCTGATCGGCCTTGCGAGGATCGACCCCGAGCCGCACGGCCAGCTCCACGGTCTCGTCGAAGTCGGCGAAGGCCAGGCTCTTGACCAGATCGATCGCCTCGTGCGTGGCGTGCAGATGCTGGGGGTCGTAGCGCTTCCGTGCGTCGGTGTATTTCTTGCCGTGTCGCATCATCGCCTCCTGTGGATTCAGCTCCCTCGTAGATGTCGGATGGCGGGCGAGGTCCTCCCGCGCATCCCTGATCGACCGGTGCGGTCTCGGTCAGGCGACCGCAGGGGTCGTCAGACGATCTCGATCCCCATCGATCGGGCGGTGCCTGCCACCTGCAGCTTGGCGGCCTCGAGGTCGTTCGCGTTGAGGTCGGGCATCTTGGTTTGTGCGATCTCCGTGAGCTGGGCGTCGGTGATCGTGCCCACCGTGCCCTTCCCCGGGTTCGAAGAGCCCTTCTCGAGCCCGGCTGCCTGGCGCAGCAGCGTGGAGGTCGGCGGCGTCTTGAGGACGAACGTGAAAGACCGGTCCTCGTAGATGGTGATCTCGACGGGCACGATCGTGCCGCGCTGGGCCTCGGTCTTGGCGTTGTACTCCTTGCAGAAGTCCATGATCGCCACGCCGTGGGGGCCGAGCGCGGTTCCCACCGGCGGCGCGGGCGTCGCACCACCGGCGGGGATCTGGATCTTGACGACGGCCGCAACCTTCTTCTTGGCCATGGCTTGCCTTCCTAGTTCAACGGAGCGGGACCGAGGCTCGAGGGCTCAGACGCGAGGGACGATTCTGCCGGCCCCAGCGAGCCCGGACAACTCGACGCGGTTCGGCGCGAGCCGGGGTGCCGGCGCCACCCGAGCCTCCGCACTCACCGCTGGATCGACGGATGCAGGCTCCCGAGGCGCTCCGGGGCTATCGGACCTAGAGCTTCGCCACCTGGGAGAACTCGAGCTCGACCGGGGTCTCCCGGCCGAAGATGTTCACCAGCACCTTCACCTTGAGCTGGTCCTCGTTGATCTCGATGATCACACCCGAGAAGTCGGCGAAGGGGCCTTCCTTGATGCGCACCGTCTCGCCCACCTCGTACTCGAGGCGCGGCTTGCCACGCTTGGGAGCCTCCTCGGCGCCCTCGGCCTTGACCTGAAGGAAGGCCTCGACATCGCGACGGGGCAACGGCGAGGGCTTGGCACCCTGTCCGACGAAGCCGGTCACCCCCGGCGTGTTGCGGATCACGTACCACGAGTCGTCGTCGAGATCGCAGCGCACGAGCAGGTAGCCCGGGAACATCTTCTTCTGGACCACCTGCTTCTTGCCGTTGCGGAACTCGACGACATCCTCCATGGGGATGACGACCTCGTGGATCCGGTCCTCCATGTTCATCGACACGATGCGGGCCTCGAGGTTCTGCTTCACCTTCTTCTCGTAGCCCGACTGCGTGTGCACGACGAACCACTGGCCAGGCCGGTCGTAGGGGCTCTCCACCTGTGGCTCCGACTCGAGCAGGTCATCCTCGTCGAGCACGTCCGCGTCGTCGGGATGCTCGTCCCCCGCCTGCGGAGGGACGGCGCCACCCTCGGTGGCTCCGGGTTGGTCGAGCGTTGTGTCGCGGTCGGTCGCCTCGGCGTCGCCGACGAGCGCGTCTTCGGTGGAGTAGGAACTCATTTCGCCTGGAACAGTCGGAGGACGCCTTCGCTGACAACCCAGTCGACAGCGAAGATCAGGGTCGTGAAGAACACCAGCGTGACGAGGACGATGATGGAGTAGTTGATCGTCTCGGAGCGGGTCGGCCACACCACCTTGCGCATCTCAGCTCGCACCTCGTGCACGAACTGGCGCGGGGAGGTGCGTTGCTCAACTGGCTTGGGCGCCTGCGGCCCACGCCGCGTACGGACGGGCTCGCCGTCGGGGCCGAGCTCACCCCGGCGCTGCAGCATGCGCTTCTGTTCTCGATTCAAGGCCATGTGGCAACCCTTGGTGGGGGGTCGGAAGCAGGGCAGGAGGGACTCGAACCCCCAACCGCCGGTTTTGGAGACCGGTGCTCTACCAGTTGAGCTACTGCCCTAGGGGTCGCAGTCCCGGGCGGAGGATAGCAGCCTGCACTCCCGCCGAGACAGCGAGCAAAGCGAACGTGCAGCCTAGCCAACCTCGAGGACGGGGTTCGACGCTCTGAGCGGCGCTCAGCCCGCGAGGGGCATGCGCCGACGGGACCGGCTCGCCAGAACGATCGCACCCGCTGCACCCGCCGCAGTCGCGGCGGCGATGCCTCCGAGGTAGGCGACCCGACGGCCGGTCAACATGCTCCGGATGGCCCGCCGCTCACCGGCTTGCTCGATGTGGACGAGGATCTCGGACAGCAGTCCCGGAGCGGGGACCAGCACCTCGTTGCGCAGCGCACGCAACGCACGCAACAGCTTGCGGTACTGGGCCAGCTCGGCCTGACAGCGCAGGCAGCACTCGACGTGCGCGCGGGACGGGCCGTCGAGGAGCACAGCACCGTCGGCGACGTCGGCCAACGATCCCGCGAGCTGCTCACACCGCACGGGCCCGCTCCTCCTCGCTCGGACGTGCGAACAGGTCGTCCCTGAGCTTCTTGCGCGCCCGGTGCAGCCGTACCTTCGCAGCCGACTCGGAGATGCCGAGCTCCGCGGCGATCGCCTCATGAGGCAGGTCGTACACATCGCGGAGGATCACGACCGCACGCAGCTTCGGCGGAAGCGCCCGCAAGGCCACCTGCAGACGATCACGAAGCGCCGATGCCTCAGCCTGCGCCTCGGGGCTGACCGCAGGACGCTCGTCCCGCGCGGTGAGATCCTCGCTCAGCTCCTCGTGGCGGTTGCGTTGCCGCCGGCCCAGGAACGTGGTCGCGCAGTTGGCGGTGATGCGGTACATCCACGTCGAGAACTGCGCGTCACCACGAAACCGCTTCAAGCCCTTGAAGGCACGGAGATACGCGTCTTGCACCACGTCACGAGCATCCTCCTCGTTGCCGGTGAGGCGATACGCCAGCGTGTAGGTGTCGAGGTAGGTCGCTCTCACCAGCTCGTCGAAGGCACGGCGGTCGCCATCCCTGGCGGCAGCCACAAGGTCAGCCACATCGACTGGCATCGTCTCTTCGACCTGACGTCGGCCTGAGCGTTACGTGACGGTTCGGTGACGCAGGGTGGTCCCGCGCCGCGATCCGCTCAGCGGGTCTCCTTGTGGAGGGTGTGGGCCCGATCCCACTTGCAGTACTTCTTGAGCTCGATGCGCTCGCGGTCGTTGATCTTGTTCTTGGTGGTGATGTAGTTGCGTCGCTTGCAGGTCTGGCACTCCAGGGTGACCTGAACCCGCTTCTCGTTCTTCGCCATGGCTCGCTTCCCGGTTGGCTACTTGATGATCTTCGTGACCCGGCCCGCGCCCACCGTACGACCACCCTCACGGATCGCGAAACGCAAGCCCTCCTCCATCGCGATCGGATGAATCAACTCCACCCGCATCGTCGTATTATCCCCCGGCATACACATCTCCGTACCCTCCGGAAGATGAATCGTCCCCGTCACATCCGTCGTACGGAAATAGAACTGCGGACGATAATTCGAGAAGAACGGCTTATGCCGACCACCCTCCTCCTTCGTCAACACATACACCTGCGCCTCGAACTCCGTATGCGGCGTGATGGAACCCGGCTTCGCCAACACCTGACCGCGCTCCACCTCATCCTTCTTCGTCCCCCGCAACAACACCCCGATGTTGTCCCCCGCACGACCCTCATCCAGGATCTTCCGGAACATCTCCACACCCGTACACGTCGTCCGCTGCGTCGGACGAATCCCCACGATCTCCACCTCATCACCCGTGCGGATCACCCCCTGCTCCACACGACCCGTCACCACCGTCCCACGACCCGTGATCGTGAACACATCCTCAATCGGCATCAAGAACGGCTTATCCGTATCACGCTCCGGCTGCGGAATGTACTCATCAACCGCCGCCATCAACTCCAACACCTGCTTCGCCGCCTCCGGATCCCCCTCCAGAGCCTTCAACGCCGACACCCGCACCACCGGCACCTCATCACCCGGGAACTCATACTCCGAGAGCAACTCCCGAACCTCAAGCTCCACCAGATCCAACAACTCCTCATCATCGACCATGTCGACCTTGTTCAACGCCACCACAATCGCCGGCACACCCACCTGACGCGCCAACAACACATGCTCCCGCGTCTGCGGCATAGGACCATCCGCCGCCGACACCACCAAAATCGCGCCATCAACCTGCGCAGCACCCGTGATCATGTTCTTGATGTAATCCGCATGACCCGGCATATCCACATGCGCGTAATGACGCTTCTCCGTCTCATACTCCACATGCGCGATATTGATCGTGATCCCCCGCTCACGCTCCTCCGGAGCCTTATCAATATCCGCAAACTCCGTAAACGACGTCCTACCCGGCAACGCCTCCGACAACACCTTCGTAATCGCCGCCGTCAACGTCGTCTTCCCATGATCAATATGACCCATCGTACCCACGTTCGCATGCGGCTTCGTCCGCTCAAACTTCTCTCGTGCCATGACACTTCTCTCCTGGGCGTTGTTGTCGGGTAGGGTCGGTGGCGGCGGTCGGACTCGAACCGACGACCCCTCGATTATGAGCCGAGTGCTCTCACCTGCTGAGCTACGCCGCCGTGAGTCGGCGCCGAACGGCTCCCCCGTACGGGGAGCCGAGCGACCAGCCAGCGAGCCCCCTGTCAGAATCGAACTGACGACCTTTTCCTTACCATGGAAACGCTCTGCCGACTGAGCTAAGGGGGCAGGTTGCCGCTGGGACCCGAGACGAGGCGCGGGCACACCGGCAACAGCGCGACATCTTGCCACGCCAGCGGCCGGAGGCCCAACCCGGAGCGGTCCGCGACCTCGCGGGCGGCGGGCGGCCGGTCGCCGATGGGCCGAACAGACCATCCGGCTGAGTCTTTTGACTCAAGTTTGACCCTGGGTCCGTCGATCCAGGGGACGTGCACATCGAACGGCTGACCATCGAGGCCGGGGACGCGACCTTCTCTCTGGACCTCCACCCATCCTTCACCGTCATCGCCGGCGTGGGGCCCGCCGAGCGCCGCGGCCTGATCGCCGAGATGCTCGGCGCGCTCGGAGACGGCCGACCGGGCGTCCACCTCGAACTTCAGGCGGACTCCGGCACCCGTTACGGCCTCCTCCGCCCCGTCAACGGCCCAGCCCGGGTCATCAGCCTCGCCAGAGGCATCGACGTGACCGAGGCCTTTCGATCAGCGGACGGCACGGTCGACGTGCTCGCCCGGGTGGGCCTGAGCACCCGATCCGCGAAGAAGGTGCTGCGGCTCACCGAGGTCGACCTCACGACCCGTTCGC
>JBBFLY010000003.1:0-87118 GCA_037478855.1 Acidimicrobiales bacterium
ATCGACCGGCGTGGTCACCAGCTGCGTCGCTGCGAGGTGCCGCTCGAACACCTCGCGCTCGTCGGTGTTCGCGGCCCGGGTGCGCTGCAGCCCTCCCCCCTGGACGACGGCGAAGGTCAGCTCCCCGTCGGTGTGACCGCGGGGCGCGACGAGCGCGAGTCCCACCGCCACCACCAGCCCGGCGAGCAAAGCGGCCGCGGCCTGCCACCGCCGCTCCCACGCGGCCGACAGCGCGATGCCGCCGACGGCCACGAGCGCCGAGACGGCCAGCGCGGTGCCGAGGCGTGCGGTCTGGCCGAGCGGGGCCGCGGCCTGACCCATCGCCAGCGTGGCCAGCGGAACCCCGCCGAACGGGAAGCTCCAGCGGGCGATCTCCGCGAGGGTGATGGCCCCCGGCAGGGCGATCCAGCGCGCGGGTCGAGCTGGAGGGACCGCCAGCGCAGCGAGAGCGAAGTAGGTCGCGTACACGGCCTGGGCGACGAGGTAGCCGGGTCTGGTCAGATCCCACATCCACAGCGTGGCCGGGAGCAACCACGCCGCCGCGACCAGCCACGACCGGAAGAAGCGGGCTCTGGCCGGCTGGTCTGCGAGGAGCCGGTCCCACAGTGCGACGCCCACGAACGCCGCTGGCCACCAACCCCAGGGTGGAAGCGATGCCGCGATGGTCAGCCCGGCGAGGGCGCAGCGCGCCACGACACCGGCCCGTGGCCACCAGCGGCCGGATCTCGCCACCGAGGTCATGACGTCCACTCTGGCGCCACCCGAGCGCCACTGCACGCCGCCGCGATCCGTCGACGGAACGGACGTTCGCGCCCGGAGCGTGTCGGCCGTGGCATCGCCGAGCGAGGCGTTGTCGAGCGAGGGGCCGTCGAGCGGTAGCGTCGGCGATCGATGACCGGACCAGGACCGCTCGACTCCTTCGCTCCTGACCTCTTCGCCGGAAGGGTGGCGCTGGTGACCGGCGGCGGCACGGGACTCGGGCGTCAGACCACGCTCGGGTTCGCTCGCTACGGCGCGGACCTCGTGATCGCGAGCCGCAACCCGGATCACCTCGCGAGCTGCGCCGCTGAGGCCGAGCAGCTTGGTCGACGGTGCCTCGCGGTGCCCACCAACATCCGTGAGGTCGACGACGTCGAACGACTGCGCGACACGGTCTACGAGTGCTTCGGCAGGCTCGACTTCCTCATCAACAACGCGGGCGGTCAGTTTCCCGCGCTTCCCTCGCAGATCTCCGACAACGGCTGGCGCGCCGTCGTCGACCTGAACCTCAACGGCACCTGGAACATGATCAGCCGTTTCATGGGGCCCATGGCCGAGGCGGGGTACGGGTCGATCGTGAACGTGGTGCACATCTTCTCGTTCGAGCGTGGCGCACCGATGTTCGTGCACTCCGGCGCCGCCCGGGCCGGTGTGGTGAACATGACCCGCACCCTCGCGCCGTACCTCGGGTACCACGGGGTGACGATCAACGCGCTCGCACCGGGAACGATCGCGACCGAGGGCATGCAGCGCAACGAGGTGGGCCAGCTCGGCTACGACGAGGAGGCCTGGGCACGCACGGTCGACGAGATCGGCCCCATGAGACGGATGGGGACCGCCGAGGAGATGGCCGCCATCATCCTGTTCCTCTGCTCGCCGGCGGCGCGCTTCATCAACGGCGCGGCCATCGTCGCCGACGGCGGTGAGCTGCGCAGCAACTGGCCCCAGTTCTTCGAGCGTGGGAGCCTCTGAGGTCCTCCCATGCCGCGAGGTGGCGGGTCCGGAGCCACGGCCCGGGTCTGCCTCCACCGCCGTTCGTGGCCTTCTCGGTGACGAGAGGAGCGAGAGGCGATGGCCGGGCGGCAGGTCTGGGGCATTCAGTCGTTGGAGCCGGCGAACGGGTCGGTGCCCGTCGCCCCCTGCGCGTCGGTGGCCGGTCGCACCAGCAACGTGTGCGTCGTGCTCCGCGCCTCCGCGTCGAGCGGTGGCAGCTCGTCGTCCCGGTCGACCGGACGTCCGTCGTCGTCGAGGAGACGGAGCTTGGCGACGATGCGCTCCCGGGCCGAGCCGGGGGGATGGCAGGCGAAGAGCGTCGCGGTGTGCGCGTAGGACTGCGCCGCGATGTCGACCCACTCGGCCGGCACCGTGATCACCCCACGGACCTCGTAGACGAACCGTCCGTCCACCGTCGTGAAGATGACCCGGTCACCGGGCTCGAGCTCGTTGAGCCGGGCGAACGGCTTCGAGTAGGTCGTGCGGTGGCCGGCGATGACCACGTTGCCGAGGCCACCGGGACGGGCAGTGCCCGGCCACCAGCCCGGCCCACGGTTGATGGCGGTGAGCGTCACCCCCCGCTGGATCTCCTCGACGACGCCGAGCTTGGGGATCTCGATGGTTCCCACCACGATCTTCGGGGTGGGGGCGTAGGGGTTGTCGGGCAGCGCCTCGGGGATCGGCAGCGGCAGCCGGGGAGTGAGCTCGATGGTCGGCGCCGGGCGATCGGCCAGCGCGACGGCCGCGCCGGCCGCGAGACCGCGCAGCTCGTCGACCGTTGCGCCGTCGTCGGCTCGGGCGGCCACCGCCGCCACGAGGGCCAGCACGGCGAGGGCGGCGGCCGGAACCGCGACCGACAGCTGGCGGGATCCCAGCGGCAGCGGTGACGGCATGCGCAGCATTCTCCCATCCCCGGCGGCCCTGAGGGCCCCAGCCGTGTCTGAGCCGTCGAGCCCACCGGCTCCGGTGAACCGGCGGGGAGTCCGGCGCGTGGCCGGGGGAGGGTCCGGCGAAACCCGGAGGTCAGGGCGTCCGGCTGAGAGCGGTGGCCAGGTTGCGAGCATCGACTACGAGCAGACCTGGCAGGGTCTCCGCCCCCGAGCCTTCCGGCCCGAGCCCGGCCGTGTAGAGCACGACGTCGGTCGGAGCCGGACGGTCACCTCCCGGCGCGACGATCGACAGCCCGTAGCGCTGCGCGAAGTAGCCGAGATGCGGGTCGTCGGTGACCACGAGCCGCGCCGTGTCCGGCAGATCACCCAGGACCGCCTGCACGGTCTCATCGGCAGCCGCCAGGTCGCGCTCGACACGTCCGACGTTCACCGCGGTGAGCACCGCGGCGCCCGGGGAGAGCCGGTCGAGCGCCGCGGCGATCGACCGAGCCGCCTGGACCGCCCGGTCGGGATCCTTCCAGAACGCGGGGTCGGGCGCGCCGGGTGCCGGGGCACCAGGGCCGCTGGGTGCAGGGCCGAAGGTGTAGGCAGGTCCCTCTCCGTACGGCTCCGGCGCGAGCTCGTCCAGCAGGTCCACCACCGGTGTGCCGCGGCGTCGAGCCGCGTCGAGCGCGGGTTGGAGGCCCATCTCCCAACCGCCGCCCACCGACACGATCAGATCGGCATCGCCGAGCAGCGCGTCGGTGCGCTCGTCACCGGTGAACCCCGGCGGGTCGGTGCCGGTCGGGATCACCACCGACACCTCGGCGCTCGGACCGGCGACGGCGCGGACCAACCAGCCGACGATGTCGGTGGTGGCCACCACCAGGGGGGTGGAGCGCTCGTCGCTGCTGCACCCGGTGGAGGTCACCAGCAGGGTCGCGGCTAGCAGGACCAGCCACGCCACCGGGCGGGAGCGGGCGCGACGGCTCCCGGTCACATCAGGATGGTCCGGATCGGATCCCACGGTGCACGGGAACCCGCGTGAGCCGGCCGCGGGTCGCCCTCGGAGCGGGTCTCGTCGATCGGAGTCGATCGGACAAGGGTCATCGCTCGCTGGCCGGCGTTGGCACCTTCGACGCTGACGATGCGGGCCGCCACTCGCGGGTGGCCCAGCGAGCGAAGATCACGAAGATCACCGTCCACACGATCGGGATGTTGCCGATCTTCATGAGGATGCCGGCCATCTGCTGATCGTCGCTGGCTGACAGCCCGTACACCCGAGGTGCGAGCTCGTAGGTGCGGTAGAGCGGGAAGTCGGCGAAGGTGAGCATGCCTCCCGGCACCATGGCGATCGCCCCCGCGGCGAGGAACAGGTAGACGCAGCGCACTGCCGGTGAGGGGTGGCGCAGCTCTTGCAGCGGGCTCACGAGCGGGGTCCACAGCAGCAGCCCCGACAGGAGCCACACCACGTCGAGGGCCATGGAGCCGAGCTGACTGGTGCGGAAGGTGTCGACGGTGAACGGAGCGTGCGTGGCGAGGAGCACGAGGTTGTAGCCGACTCCCGCCACGACCGGGCGGGCTAGCCTCCGCAGCACCCCCTCGAGCTGGAACCGCTCTACGGCGGGTCGCACCATCCACTCCGGGATGCCGAGCAGCAGCAGGGGCGCTGCGACGAGGGTGTAGAGCATGTACTGCACCATGTGCGCGGTGGCGAGGTAGCCGGCGCCGAGCACGCCGAGAGGCCAGTCCGTGGCCAACCAGAGCAGCGCCATGCCGAGTCCGAACCACAGCCGCTTGCGTCGATCGTCCGGGCTGACGGGGAGGCCTCGGCGCCGGTGGCGGTGCCACGCCCACACGTAGGCGCCGATCAGTGACAGCATCGTGATCCAGATGCCGGGATAGGCCCGGAAGGCCCACGTCCACGGCTCGCGGGTGGCGCTGCACCACCAGCTCACGACGGGCGCTCCGTGCTCGGATCGGGCCACTGCGCCTTCGCCAGTCGGGGGAGGTCGCGCACCCAGTCCTCTTGGCGGGTGCCGAAGGGGTAGACCAGGCGCACGCGATCGTCGGGGGTGATCACGAACACCCCTGAGGTGTGTCCGACGAGGTAGTCGCCACGGGAGTTCGGCTCCTGAGCGACCGCGACGGTGGCACCCATCGCCTGCTGGGCGGCTTCGACCGCGGTCTGATCCCCGGTGAGGCCGATGAAGTCCCGGCTGAAGCTGTGCACCCACGAGTCGAGACGCTCAGGGGTGTCGCGTGCCGGGTCGGTGGTTACGAACACCACCTCGACGGGGACGTCGACCTTCTGGAGCGCTTGGGCGATGGTGGCCAGCTGCACCGGGCAGACGTCCGGGCAGTTGGTGTAGCCGAAGAAGACCAGCGTGAGGTGTCCTCTCGTCTGGGCCTCGAAGTCGTAGGGCGCACCGGAGGTGTCGGTGAGGATGAAAGACGGTCGGGGTTGGGCGGGCTCGAGCACCCGCCCCGCCCATTCCCCACCCGCGTCCGAGGGGCCCTCGTGGCCTGTGCGAGATGCGAGGGCGAATGCCGCGATGGCCAGGAAGAGCGCACCGCCGAGCAGAAAGGACGCGATCACCCAGCGCGGGACCACAGGTGGCTGGGAGGCCGACTGCGGGCGGTCGGCGTCGAGCGGCACGGGGGGGAGGGTGCTGGTCACGATCAGCACATTGTCGCCGACGCGCGTGCGAAACACCTACCGGGGTCCTCGCCTCGCCGCGCAGCGTCTCGCCTTCGCTCACGTGCTGTGGCCGCGAGAGGTATGGCGGCCACAGCACGTGGCGATCAGGCTTCGGCGGCGTCCCGGAACCGGGTGGTGCGGTGCACGGGGTCCGTGTCGAAGCGAGGGATCACCTCCCTGCCGAACAGCTCGAAGGAGGCCAGGGCGTCGTCAAGTGACATCTGGGTGGTGAGCGGGCTGAAGACCAGCTGGTCGATGCCGAGGTCCCGGTAGATCGCGACGCCACGCGCACAGTCATCGGGGTCGCCGGCGATGATCGCGCCGGTGGCTGCGAGCGCCTCGACCTCATCGGGGGTCGGCTCGGGGATGAGATCCGGCCACTGGGGCACGCCCTTTGGTCGGGGGAAGGTGTCGAGCCAGCGCAGGACCTGCGAGTGGTAGTAGGACATGCCGATGCTGGCAGCCAGCTTGAAGGCGTCGTCGCGGTTCTCGCAGCAGACCATGTTGGTGACGCACAGCACGTTGTCGTTGGCGTAGCCGGTCACCGGGTCGCAATCCCGAATGGCCGCCTTGTAGGCGGCGGTCGCCGTCGGGATCTTCGACTTCGCCGGAGGGCCGAACGCGAAGCAGAGCACCCCGAGACCGTTTGCTGCGGCGATCTCGAAGGTCTCGGGGTTGCCGGCCGCGACCCACATCGGCGGTGGGGTCTTGCGGTACAGCTTCGGCACCACGTTGCGCTCCGGCACCGAGAAGTACTTCCCCTCGTGCTGATAGGAGGTGGAGGCCCACATCTTCGGGAACTCGCGCAGCGTCTCCGCCCACATCTCGCGGGTCGAGTCCCAGTCGGTCACCCCGAAACCACCCATCTCAGTCGTCGAGGATCCGCGCCCGGTGCCGAACTCGTAGCGTCCTTCGGTGAGGTGATCGAGGGTCGCCACCTGCTCCGCCACACGCACCGGGTGGTTCACCACGGGGGTGGTGTTGGTGATGGCGGAGCCAACGTGCAGCGTCGTGGTCCTGGCCGCGACGAAGGCGGCGAACACCTCGGGTGCGGCCATGTGCGAGTACTCGGTGAGGAAGTGGTGCTCGGACGCCCACGCGTACTTGAAGCCCCAGGCCTCGCAGCGCACGGCGATCTCGACGCTGTCCGTGAGACGCTCGTGTTCGAGGTCGGGGTTGCCCTCGGCGAGCGGGGCGGGTACCGCCCCCTGGGCGAAGAATCCGAACTCCATCACTGCCTCCTTACCGGTGGGAAAACGAGAACGTGTTCTCGTTTTGCGGTCGTTGGTCTTGTACCTGGAGGCCATCCGAGGGGGATAGGGACCAAGGTCCCTATCCCTTGAACTAGAACACGTTCTACATCTCTCCCATGAGCCGATTCCCCTTCCCCGTCCCGTTCGGCTGGTATCAGCTGGCCTGGAGCGACGAGCTCGCCCCCGGCGACGTCTGGCCCCTCTACTACTTCGGCCGGGATCTGGTCCTCTGGCGTGACACCCAGGGAACCGCCCACCTCCAGGACGCCATCTGCCCGCACCTGGGAGCTCACCTCGGCCACGGCGGCCACGTCGAGGGCTGCGAGCTGCAATGTCCGTTCCACGGATGGAAGTTCGACGGCGAGGGCCGCAACAGCGACATCCCCTACAGCGGCAAGGTCAACCGCAAGGCCCGACTCGTCACCTACCCGGTCATCGAGCGCAACGGCCTGCTCATGGCCTGGTACCACCCGTTCGGCGAGGAGCCGAGCTGGGAGATCCCTGAGATCCCCGAGTTCAACGACCCCGAGCACTACTCGCCCATGGTCCGCCGGACCGTCGAGATCCCCGCGGCGTGGCAGGAGATCGCGGAGAACCAGGTCGACGCGGCCCACTTCCGTTACGTGCACAACACCGATCAGGTGCCCGAGGTGACCCTGTACGAGACCGACGGTCCTCTCGCCCGGATGCGCTCCATCCAGCACTTCCCGACGCCGCGAGGCGTCGTCGACGGCAGGATCGACGTCGACACCTACGGGCCCGGGTTCGGGGTCATCCGCTTCAGTGGGATCGTCGACACGGTGCTGATGGGCTGCAACGTGCCGATCACGAGCGACGAGTGTGAGCTGCGGTTCAGCTTCACCGTGCGCAAGCTCGACGACGAGGCGGCGACCTCGACCGTGGGTGACGCCTTCGTGGAGGAGGTGACCCGGCAGGTGATCGAGGACATCCCCATCTGGAAGTACAAGGGCCACGTCACCAAGCCCGCGCTCGCCGACAACGACGGCCCGTATCTCAAGTTTCGGAAGTGGGCGTCCCAGTTCTATGCCGAGGGGCTCGAGCTCGACCGAGAGGTGTATCCGCCGAGGCGCCCGGCTCGCCCACGGCCCGAGCCCGAGGGCACCCGGAAGCTCACCGCGTCGTCGCGGTTGAAGAACGAGGACGTGATCAGACCCGACATGATGTCGGGATGACCGCGGTGCGGTCGCCGGCTGGGACGGCGCGCCCGACGGTCGAGGTCGGCAGACGTCGGCTCAACACCACCGGCTCGCAGGCAGGCGGGACAGGCGGCTCGTAGGCAGGGTCAACCACCAGCTCGAAAGCCGGTGAGCCAGCGATCGAGCGCAGCGAGCACCGCCGGTTCTTCCAGCCGGTGCCCACCGGGGTGCTCCACCCAGGTCACGTCGACACCGTGGCGTTCGAGCACCCGGCGCACTGAGCGGCCCTGCAGGATCGGTACGACGTCGTCGTCATCGCCGTGCACGAGCAGCACGCTGGTCACGCCGGCGAGCTCGGCGAACGTGAGCTCCACGTCAGGCTCCTGGGGCAGCCATGGCGCGATGGCCGCCACCGCGGCGGGCCGCCACGTCGCGCCCCGACGCAGCGCGAGGGCCAGGGCGGTGGCCGCGCCCTGCGAGTAGCCCACGACGACCACAGCCGCCGGATCGGCGTCGGCCGCTGCACACCCGCTGTGGATGTGGTCCACGAGGCCGTCGAGGGTCTGCCCGAGCGGTGGCGAGCTGGCCCGCCCGCCTGGCGCGCCGTCGCCGAACCACGCGTGACCCGCCGGGGTTCTCACCGGGCCGACCGGCACCAGCCGTGGAAGCCCCGCCGCGCCCGGGAGCGGGCGGATCGCACGTTCCAAGCGTGCGGGGTCGTCGTCGTAGCCGTGCAGGAGCACGAGCAGGGACGGGATGTCGACCGGCGGGAACTCGGCGGGTCCGGCGGACAACGCGGGATCAGACCCGGCCGAAGGCGACTCTCGCCCCCGACCAGTAGCCCACGCTGTCAACCCGTACGAACTTGCCCCGTCCGGGGGCGTGCACCATCTGGCCGCCACCGATGTAGAGACCGACGTGGCCGGGATCACCGCTCTCCCCCGGACCCCAGAAGAAGACCAGATCGCCCGGCTGAGCCTCGGCTTGGGAGATCCGCCTGCTCATGGCGTACTGGGCACCCGAGTAGTGCGGAAGGTGCTTGCCGCCCTGTGCCCAGGCCCACATCGTGAAACCGGAGCAGTCGAACGCGTCCGGTCCCGCCGCGGCCCACACGTACGGGGAGCCGATCTTGCTCATGCCCGCGGCGACTGCTGCACCGGCCCCGGAGCCGACCGGCGGCGCCGGAGCCTCGGAGACAGGCGGCCCAGGAGCGGTGGGACGCGGGCTGGACGGCTGCGACGGTTGGGTCGGAGCGACCGCCCGCTGCTGGGCGTGCTGTTGGGCCTGCAGGCGGGCTTGTTCCTCGGCTCGCCTGCGTTGCTCGGCAGCCTTGCGCTCCTGCTCCTCGCGCACGAGCTGGGCGATCTCGCCGTCGAGCTTCGCCTTGATGGCCTGCTGCTCGTCAACGGCGGCCTGCGCCTCGTCGAGGGACGCCTGGAGACGCCGGTTGCGTTCGGCGAGGGCCTGCTGGGCTTCGCTGAGCTGGCGGCCTTCGTCCTCGGCCTTCTTCTTCGTCGCCTGCAGGCGGTCGAGCAGGTCGTGCCGATTGCCCGTGGTGACCTCGAGGTAGCCCCGCACCTTCGGGGCCTCATCGGTCGTTGCGGCGAGCAGCGTGTCCATCGCCGGCGAGCCGTTGCCGGAGATGTACGCCTCCACGGCGAACGACCGCAGCTCGGCTCGGCGTTGCTCAAGCTCGGCGTTGGCCTCGTCGGCACGGCGCTGGGCGTCCGCGACGGCCGCTTCGGCGGCGGCGAGCTCGCCCTTGGCCCGCTCGGCTTCGTCGTCGAGCTGCATCACTCGCGCTTCGAGCGCATCGAGCTTGGCGGCGACCCGCTGCGCCTCCGCCCGCTTGTCCGTGAGCTGATCGGCCCGGGCGGGGCCGGGGGTCAGGACCGCACCGAGGATCAGCGCCAGCGCGAGGCCGGCGAGTGCGAGGGGGCTGCGTCGGGTGGCGGCCGAGCGGCCAGGTGCTGGTCGATCAGGTCGCATTGTTACGGAATCTTTGCAGATGTCCTGCGGTCTTGCAACGATGCAGCACCCGAACCTGCCGTGCGCGCGCCGGAGGTCCCGCCGGAGGTCCCGTTGCCAACCCCAACGGTGCCTCCTTGTCCCACCCCCGAACCTGTCAGCGGAGTGGGTGTCTTCCGACGGCCTCGCTGACAGGTTCGCCGAATGGCCGGAGGCGAGCGTGACCGCGGCCAGGGGGTTTCAGGCCGACGGGTCGACGAAGCGAAGGATCTGCCTGGCCGCCCCCCGGGCCTGCCGGATGCACGCAGGAAGGCCCAGTCCTTCCCATCCCGCTCCGAGCGCGGTCAGACCCGGGCACTGCGCATCGAGCTGCGCCCGCCAGGTGGCGACCCGATCGAGATGGCCGGGGCGGAACTGCGGCAGCGAGTCGGGCCAGCGGGACACTCGCACCGCGAGCGGCTTCAGGTCGCGCTCGGGCGCCATGGTGGTAGCCAGGTCGTCGAGGAGGCCCCGGACGAGCTCGTCGTCATCGAGCTCGAGCGCCCGGCGGTCATCGAACCGGCCTGCCGACGCCCGCAGCACCGCCACCTCCGGGTCGTCGAGGTGGGCCCACTTGCGCGAGGCCCAGGAGCACGCGGTGAGCAGCAGACCCTCTGGGCGGGCGACCAGGAAGCCGCTCCCGTCGAGGGGGCGACCGATGTCGGCCTTGGGTATCGCGAGGGTCACCATGACCACCGACGCGTACTCCACCTCCCTCAGCTGTCCGGCGACGCCGGGCACGAGCGGGGCGAGCAGCTCCGCGGTCACGAAGTCCGGAGTGGCGAGCACGGCGGCATCCGTGTCGAGCGAGGAGCCGTCGGCCATCGTGAGCTCGAAGCCCGACACTGCCCGGGTCGGCCGGCGCTTCACCGCCACCACTGGGGCGCCGAGCACCAGGCGCGCCCCGCGTCGGCGGAGCTCCGCGACCAGCGCGTCCGTCAGGGTCTGGGTGCCGGTGCGCAACCCGTAGAAGACGGGTGCCGTGGGATCGGAGCGGTTCCGCTCGAGCTGTGCGCGCAGGCCGGCGATGAGGCTGGGCTGGTCGCGAACCGCTTCCGCGAGCTGCGCAGCGCCGGCCTCGACACTGAGGGTGTCGGCGTCGCCGGCGTTCACCCCGCTCAGCAGGGGCGCCACCAGCCGTTCGAACACCTCGTCGCCGAGTCGCCGGCGTACGAGCGAGCCAACCGATTCGTCGGCTCGCAGCGGCTCGCCCGGCATGGTGAGATCCTCGGCCGCGCGCCGGATCCCCGCCTCGGAGACGAGGCCCGACGCGGCGAGTGCGCCGAGGTCTGTGGGCACACCGAGCACGGTGCGCTCGGGGAACGGGTGGAGCTTGCCGTCGCTGTAGACGAACGCCCGGCCCGTGGCGGGACTCACGAGCTGCTCGTCGAGCGCCAGCTCCCGGCAAAGCTCGACCGCGTCCGGCACCCGGGCGAGGAAGGCGTCCGCCGCGCAGTCCACCGGCCGGCCAGCGAACGGCGTCGTCAGGATCTTGCCGCCGGTTCGCGTGTCGGCCTCCACGACGGTGACCTCCAGGCCGGCGCGTGCCAGGTCGTACGCGGCGGTGAGTCCGCTGATGCCCGCCCCGACGACGACGACCGACGGCATGGTGCCAGCTACCTCGCGCCTGGCCGGCCAGGTCCGGGCTGCTCGGCGCGCCGCAGCACCAGCTCGGCGAGGGCCTCCATGACGGCCGGGTCGGCGTTGATCGATCGGGTGCGGGCGAACGCCAACCCGGCGTCCTCAGCCACCAGTCGGGCTTCGATGTCGAGGTCGTAGAGCACTTCGAGGTGGTCAGCCGTGAACCCCTGGGGGCAGACCAGCACCCCTTCGCTGCGACCGGTGGCGGCGAGCTCACGGATCACGTCGCGCAGGTCGGGTCCCCGCCAGGGCTCGGGCGTGCGCCCGGCGCTCTGCCAGCACAGCGCCCAGTCGGCCCACGGCAGCAGATCGACCCGCGCCGCCACGGCACTCGCGGTCTCGTGGAGCTGGACGGGGTATGGGTCGCCCGCCAGCACCCGCTCCGGAAGCGAGTGCGCGCTGAAGAGCACCTTGTGGCGCTCGGGAAGCGTGCGCCGCGCCTCGGCCAGCGCGGCGGCGAGGAACTCGATCAGCGCCGGGAGCAGGTGCCACGAGTCGACCGGGAGGTACTCGACGCCCGCACGCTGCGCCGCCTGCCCGGCTCGCTCGTGGTAGGCGCCGACGCTGGTGCGCGAGTAGTGCGGCGCGAGGACGAGTCCGACGATCCGCTCGATGCCGACGCCCGCGAGCTCAGCTGCACCGTCTTCGATGAACGGAGCGGCGTGCTTCTGGCCGAGCACCACGGGCACGGGACGCCCAAGCAGGGCGCTCAGCGCGGCCTCGATCGCCGCCCGCTGCGCCTCGGTGCGCTCCGCGAGTGGTGACACGCCACCGATCGCCTCGTAGCGGGCGGTGAGGTCGGCCAGCTCCTCGGGGCTGGGCGGCCGCCCGCGACGGATGTGGGTGTAGTAGGCGGGGATCTCCTCAGGATGACGTGGGGTGCCGTAGGCCATGACCAGCACGCCCAGCTCGCCGACCTCGCTCATCAGCGGCTGCCTTCCGACTCGGGTGTCATTCCGGCACCGATCCCGACGACCGCGCCCTCCTCGTGGATCAGCTCGACGAGCCGACTGAGGGTGTCAGGGTGCGTCTCGGGGAGCACCCCGTGGCCGAGGTTGAAGACGTGCCCCGGGTGGCCTCCGTTGCGTCGCAGCACGTCCCGAGCCTGGTCGGCTACCACGTCCCAGGGGGCCAGGCAGATCGCAGGGTCGAGGTTGCCCTGCAGGGCCGTGCTCCCGGGCACCCGCCGGCGGGCCCGATCGAGGGGCACCCGCCAGTCGACCCCGACCACGTCCGCGCCCGCTGCGGCGAGCAGGTCGAGCAGCTCACCGGTGCCCACTCCGAAGTGGATGCGCGGCACGCCGAGATCGGCGATCGCCTCGAACACCCGCCGGCTGTGAGGCAGCACGAACCGCTCGTAGTCGGGTGGTGACAGCGCGCCCGCCCAGCTGTCGAAGAGCTGCACCGCAGATGCCCCCGCCTCGACCTGCGAACGGAGGGAGGCGATCGCCAGGTCAGCCAGGCGGTCGAGCAGCGAGCTCCACAGACCCGGCTCGCTGTGCATCAGCGACTTGGTCCGGGCGTAGCTGCGCGACGGTCGTCCCTCGATGAGATAGCTGGCCACGGTGAAGGGCGCACCGGCGAAGCCGATCAGAGGGACGGCGAGCTCGTTGGTGACCAGCCGGACGGTCTCGATCACGTACGGCGTGTCGACCTCGGGCTCGAGAGGGCGGAGCCGGGCGAGGTCCCGCTCGCCGCGGAACGGCTCTGCCACGACGGGACCGATCCCGGGGGTGACGTCGACCCCGAAGCCAACCGCCGCGACCGGTACGACGATGTCGGAGTAGAGGATGGCGGCATCGACCCCGTAGCGGCGCACCGGCTGCAGGGTGATCTCGGCGGCGAGCTCCGGGTCGCGGATGGCGTCGAGGATGCTGCCGCGGCCGCGCACCGCCCGGTACTCGGGGAGTGAGCGGCCGGCCTGTCGCATGAACCACACCGGGACCGTGTCGTGGGGTTCACCGCGGCAGGCTGCGAGGAACGGGGAGTCCTGCAGGTCTGCGGGTGGCACGCGCGTCACGGTAACGCCGGGGCCTGCTGGTCTCCGAACCGACTGCCCGGGCTGCGCTTGACTGGTCGGATGCGCCGATCGATCGATGACTACCCCTTCGACCCCGGGGACTACCCGTCGACCTACGAGGACGACGAGCTCACGCCGATCTCCTGGGCGGTCGCCATCAGCGATGACTACGACGACGCCCAGCCGCGGGTCGTGTTGACCGTCGAGGACGTCGGGCGTGCTGGCCAGGGTCTGGTCGGCCATCTCAGCCCGCCCGTGGCCCGCCGGCTACGGGTTGCGATCCGGGACGCGCTGCGCGAGATCGGCGAGGACCCGGGCCCCTGACTCCCCGGACGGGCGACGAGGAACCGACCGCTCGACCGAGCGGTCGTGCGGGCGTTTCGACACACCGATCGGCAGCTCACCGCCCTGTTGCAAGTAAGAATGATTCTCAATAGGGTCGGATCGTCTCGTGATCGGAGGTCCCGGAGGTTCTGGTGTCTGGTCGTAGATCTGGAGGTGGAGGTGCCCGCATCGCGAGGTTCCGTGCGACGATCGCGCTCGTGCTCACCGCGGTCGGGCTGGGTGCGCTCCTCTTCGGTTGCGGCTCTGGCGACGGCCCCTCAGGCGGGGCGACCACCCATCGGGCGGAGCCGAAGATCGTCGTGAGCCACGCCATCCTCGGGTCGGTGGTCACCGAGCTCGTCGGCGACCGGGCCGACGTGTCAGTGCTGATGGGTTCGGGCATCGACCCGCACGACTACCGGCCCTCCGCACGCGACGCTGCGGCGATCAGCTCCGCCGACCTCGTGGTGCTGAACGGCCTGGGTCTCGAGGAGAGCCTCAACGACGCGGTGGCCGCCGCGCAGGACCGTGGGGTGAAGGTGTTTCGCGCCACGGACCACATCGACCTTCGATACTTCGGCAAGGGGGAGCTATCCGCGAGCGAGGCCGATGACCACAGCTCCGTGGATGATCACGGTTCCGCTGAGGAGTACGGCGCCGGCGCGCCGGACCCGCACTTCTGGGTCGATCCGCTCTCGATGAAGCAGGTGGTGCTCGCGCTCGCCACCACCCTGCAGGCCGACCTCGGTCTCGACGTGAACGCGAAGGCATCCGAGCTCGGCCGGCAGCTCGACGACCTCGACGGGCAGATCCGGTCGATCCTCGAGGTCGTCCCCCCCGATCAGCGGCTGCTCGTCACCGGCCACGAATCGATGGGGTACTTCGCCAGCCGGTACGGCTTCGTCCTCGTCGGAGCGGTGATCCCGTCAGGGACCTCCCAAGCCGCGCCGAGTGCCTCGGGCCTCGCGGAGCTGAACGAGAAGATCCGCCGGTTGGGGGTGAGAGCGGTGTTCACCGAGATCGGCACGCCCCCCGACGTGGCCAGCGCCGTCGCCACCGAGACGGGCGCCAGGCTGGTCGAGCTCTCCACGCACACTGTTCCCGCCGACGGCTCGTACCAGACCTTCATGGTCGAGCTGGCGCGCGCCGTCGCGTCCGGCCTCGAGGACACCTCGGAGTTGCGGTGAGGTGGTTCGTCGATCCGTTCGCGGCGAACGAGTTCATGCAACGTGCCCTGCTCGCTGGCGTTCTCGTCGCGATCGCCTGCGCCGTGGTGGGCACGTTCGTCGTGCTGCGTGGGCTGGCGTTCATCGGTGACGCGCTGGCCCACGGGGTGCTGCCCGGCGTGGCCGCCGCGATGCTCCTCGGCTGGCCCGGGCTGGTCGGGGCCCTCATCGGCGCGTTGGCGATGATCGTCGGCGTCAGCGCGGTGACCCGACACTCACGCCTCTCCGCAGACACCGCCATCGGCCTGCTCTTCGTCGGGATGCTCGCCCTCGGCGTGGTGATCGTCTCCCGCAGCCGGACCTTCACCGGCGACATCGTCAACATCCTGTTCGGGGAGATCTTCGGCGTGACGGTGGGGGACCTCTGGGTGCAGGGGGTCGCCACCCTCGCCGTCGCGGCGGTGACGCTGGTCTGCACCCGGGCGTTCCTGCTCCTCAGCTTCGATCCCGAGCAGGCCGACGTGGCGGGCTTCCGGGCCAACCGGTACCACCACGTGATGCTCGCGCTCATCGCGGTCACCGTGGTGGTGTCGTTCCGGACCGTTGGAACCCTGCTGGTGTTCGGGATGCTGCTCGCGCCCGCGGCGACCGCGGCGCTGCTCGCCCGGCGCATCGGCTCGATGGTGGTGTGGGCGGTCGTGATCGGGGTGGCCTCCGTCTACGCGGGGCTGCTGGCCAGCTACCACTGGGATGTCGCGGGCGGCGCTGCGGTCGTGCTCTGCGCGGTCGGCATCTTCTTCGTCGTGCTCACCGCGAAGGCCGTCGGGCGATCACGCTCCAGGCGTGGGGGCCAGCAGGAGCGGCAGCACCCTGAGGGGGCGGCGCGATGACCGAAGCGAGCCCGCCCGCGCTCGAAGCGACCCGGCTCGCCGTCGGCTACGGGGGCCTCCCCGTGGTCGAGGGGCTGGATCTGCGGGTGGAGCCCGGCGAGGTGCTGGCGTTGGTCGGCACCAACGGGTCGGGCAAGTCGACGCTGCTCAAGACGATCGTGGGACTCCTCGAGCCCGTCGGGGGCGAGCTCCGGACCCTCGGTGAGCGGCCGGGACGCCAGCCGGCCCGGATCGCATACCTGAGCCAGTTCCACCCGAACGCGTTCGTGCTCCCCCTGCGAGTGCGCGACGTCGTGCGCATGGGACGGTTCGCGAACCACGGCCTGCTCGGTCGGATGGGACGCTCCGACGAGGAGCTGGTCGAAGCTGCGCTCCACCGCACGGGCATCACCACACTGGCGGACCGTCCGCTGCGCGACCTCTCGGGGGGCCAGCAACAGCGCACCTACCTGGCCCAGGTGCTCGCCCGACGCGCTGACCTGCTGGTCCTCGATGAGCCCACGGCTGGGGTCGACGCGGCCGGGCACACGGCCTACGAGCGTGCGATCGACGAGGAGGTGGCCCGTGGTGCGGCGGTGGTCGTCGCCACCCACGACATCGCCGAAGCGGCACGCGCCGACCAGGTGGTGCTGCTCGCAGGGAGGGTGGTAGCCGCTGGTCGGCCCGCGGAGGTCCTCTCGACCGACCACCTCCTCGACGCGTTCGGGGTCGGGCTCCAGCGGCTCGGCGTCGACCTGATCGCGACGGAGGACCCCCACGGTCATGACGGCCGCAAAGGGCAGCCCGGCCGGACGTGAGCGGTCTGAGCTGATCCCGAGCCGGACACCGACGCCACCGGTACCATGGGAGATTCCCCGATCCCAGGTGGTCCCGGTTCGAGGAGTCCGATGACCGCACATCCCGAGCTCGAGGCGGAGCAGGCGTACATCGACCACGCGTACGAATGCCTCGAGGCGACCCGGCGGGCGGCGTCCCGCATGACCACCATGGTCGAGGTGGGTCGCGGCGGCACCGAGCAGGCGCGCTTCGAGCGCGACGTGATCTGGGACACCATGCTGCACCGGCTGGCTCAGCTCGACCTCGGCGAGGCCTCGCTCTGCTTCGGTCGCATCGACTTCGCCGATGACGGCGATGAGGGCGGGGGCTCGTACCACATCGGGCGCATCGCGGTGGCCGATGCCAACCAGGAGCCCGTGATCGTCGACTGGCGGGCGCCCGTCGCGGAGCCGTTCTACCGAGCGACCGGGCGCCAACCGATGGGCTTGCGTCGGCGACGTCACTTCGCGACCCGGGGCCGCCAGCTGCTCGGCATCGAGGACGAGCTGTTCGGTGACGCGCTCGACGCGCTGGGGCTCGGGGAGTCGGAGGCGGACGGCGGGGTGCGGATCAGCGGTCACGGCGCTCTCATCTCAGCGCTCGAGACCGCTCGCACCGGTCGGCTCTCGGACATCGTCGCCACCATCCAGGGCGAGCAGGACGAGGTGATCCGCGCGGAGATGCCGGGAGTGCTGGTGGTGCAGGGTGGTCCCGGTACGGGCAAGACCGTGGTCGCCCTGCACCGGGCGGCTTACCTTCTCTACACCTACCGCTTTCCGCTCGAGGGCCAGGGCGTGCTCGTGATCGGCCCGAACCGCCTGTTCCTCGGCTACATCGAGCAGGTGCTCCCTTCGCTCGGTGAGGCGGGTGTCGAGCTTGCCGTGCTGGCCGATCTGGTGCCCGATGTCCGCATCAACGGGTACGACACCGGTGTGGCGGCTCGGGTGAAGGGCGATCTCCGGGCGGCCGAGCTGCTCGCCCGGGCGGTGCGCGACCGGGAGCGACCCCTGCGTGACGACCTCGTGGTGCCGTACGGGTTGCAGCGTCTCGTGCTCGACCGGGCGACGAGCCGTCGGATCGTCGAGGAGGCCCGGCGTCGCTACCGACGGCACAACCCCGCTCGACGCTTCGTGGAGGGTGAGCTCTTCGCCGCGCTCGCGGCGAGCGGGCGGGGTGAGCTCTCGGCCGCACAGGTCCGGGAGCGCCTGAGCCACGATCCACTCGTCCGCGAGGCGCTGGAGCGCATGTGGCCGGTGCTGACGCCCGCGCAGCTGCTGCACGATCTGTTCGGCTCCAAGGCGTTGCTGCGCAGCGCGGGGCGGGGTCTGCTCAGCGACGAGGAGATCGACGCGCTCCATCGGCCGAGGAGCGAGAGCGTCGAACGGGTCGTGTTCACCCACGACGACGCACCCCTGCTCGACGAGGCTCGCGAGCTGCTCGGCCCGCGACCGCGCCGGAGGCGGACCGGCGACGTGCCGACCGACGACGAGATCCGCACCTACGGTCACATCGTCGTCGACGAAGCCCAGGATCTCTCCCCGATGCAGCTGCGCATGATCTCGCGCCGCTCGCTGAACGGCTCGATGACGGTCGTGGGTGACATCGCGCAGGCCACCGGTCAGTGGGCTCACGCCAGCTGGGATGAGATCCTCGAGCACCTGCCGGCGAAGCGTCCGGCCCGCCGTGCGGAGCTGACCCTCGGTTACCGGTTGCCTGCTCCGAACATGGCGTTGGCGGCCCGGGTGCTGCGGGAAGCCGCGCCTGACCTGCAGCCTCCCCGATCCATCCGTGAGGACGGTTCCCCACCGCGCCTCGTTCGCGCCTCGTCACCGGAGGCGCTCCTCGACGAGGTCGTGGACGCGACCCGCACCGAGCTGGAAGCGGTCGAGCCGGGCCAGGTCGCGGTGATCTGTCCCTCGTCGCTGGTGGAGCGGGTGAGCGAAGCGCTGAGCGCGGCGGAGATCGAGCACGGCCGTGCCACCCGCCACGGTCTCGATCAGCAGGTCACTGTGGTCCCCGTGAGCCTGGTCAAGGGGCTCGAGCTTGATGCCAGCGTGGTGGTGGAGCCGGCGGCGATCGTCGAAGAGGAGGCGCAGGGCCCCCGTGCCCTGTACGTCGCGCTGACCCGGGCCACGAAGCGGCTCGCCCTCGTGCACCATCGCGAGCTGCCGGGCTCGCTGCAGGAGTGAGGCGACCCGCCGTGACCTCGCCGTCGACCATCGAGCGATCCGCCGGCGCACAGCCCGTCGTGGTCGAAGGGGTGCACAAGGCGTACGGCTCGACGCCGGTGCTGCGAGGGGTCTCCCTCGACGTCGAGCCGGGGCGCATGGTCGCCCTTCTCGGGCCGAGCGGCTGTGGGAAGACGACGCTGCTGCGGATCATCGCAGGGCTGGAGACCGCGGACGCGGGAACGGTTCGGGTCGGCGAGCGCGTGCTCACCGGCCCGGGCGTCCACGTGCCCCCTGAGAAGCGTCGGATCGGGATGGTCTTCCAGGACTGGGCGCTGTTCCCCCACCTCTCGGTGGCGCGCAACGTGGCCTACGGGCTGCCCCGGGCAGATCGCGCCGAGCGCGACCGACGGGTCGCGACCGCGCTGGAGATGGTCGGGCTCGGTGGGCTGGGTGACCGGCAACCCGGCACCCTCTCGGGGGGGCAGCAGCAGCGGGTCGCGCTGGCCCGTGCCATCGCACCCGAGCCACAGGTGCTGCTGCTCGACGAGCCGTTCTCGAACCTCGACACCGCCCTGCGGGTCCAGGTCCGCGCGGAGGTGCACCACCTGCTGGTCGAGCTGGGCATCACCACCCTCTTCGTCACGCACGACCAGGAGGAGGCGTTCGTGTTGGGTGACGAGGTGGCGGTGATGTGCGAGGGCGAGATCGTCCAGCAGGCGCCGCCCGCCGAGCTGTACCGGTCGCCAGCGACTCGCTGGGTGGCTGGGTTCGTGGGCGAGGCGAACCTGATCCCGGGCCGTGCCAGCGGCACCAGTGCTCAGACCGCTGTCGGTCCGGTGCCGCTGCGCTCGCCGGTCTCAGGGCCGGTCGATGTGCTGATCCGGCCGGAGGAGCTGCGGGTCGATCCGCTGCCCGGGGACGGCGGACCGGGGGCCCGGGCCAGGGTCGAGCTCATCGAGTTCTACGGGCACGACACCGTCTACGTGCTCCGGCTCGACGGCGACCTCACCGTGCGTTGCCGTCAGGGCTCGGCACCCCGGTTCGCCCGGGGTGAGGAGGTCTCCCTCCGCTACGGGGGTCCGGCGACGATCGCCTATCCGACTTCCGACGGGCGAGCGACCTTGACCTTGTGAGTTAAGGCAGCTTTACAGAGCTGGGGAGCGGTCGCTAGCCTGGCGGTCATGCGTACGGTCTCCAGGCTTCGGTCCGCTGTGGTGGCCCTTCTCGCGATCGCGATCCCCCTCGTCGGGGCCGCCTGCACCGACGAGGGTGGCGGCGGTGGTGGGGGCATCACCCTCACCGTCTACTCCGGTCGCACCGAGGAGCTGATCCGCCCGGTGCTCGACCGGTTCCGTGAGCAGACCGGGATCGGGTACGAGCTCAAGTCGGGCGACTCCGCCGATCTCGCCCTGCTCATCGACCAGGAGGGTGACCGCTCGCCGGCCGACGTGTTCATCTCCCAGAGCCCCGGGGCCACCGGCTTCCTGGAGCAGGCTGGTCGCTTCCGCCCCCTCCCGGAGGACATCCTCGACCGGGTGGCACCGGCGCATCGCTCGCCGAACGGTAGCTGGGTGGGGATATCGGGCCGCGTGCGCACGCTCGTCTACAACAAGAACCTGGTCGACCCAGCCACCCTCCCCCGATCGGTTCTCGACCTCACCGATCCCGCCTACCGGGGGAAGGTCGCGATCGCACCACAGAACGGCTCTTTCCAGGACTTCGTGAGCGCGATGCGGGTCGAGCTCGGCGACGAGCGCACGGCGGAGTGGCTGAGGGGCATGGCGGCCAACCAGTCACCGGTGTACGCGAACAACACCGCGATCGTCGCCGCAGTCGGCCGTGGCGAGGTGCCGATGGGTCTGGTGAACCACTACTACAACGTCCGGGCCCAAGCGGAGGATCCGAACGTCGCCAGCGTCAACTACTTCTTCCCCGACGGCGATCTCGGCTCGCTGCTGCTCGTCACCGCGACGGGTGTGCTCCGCACCAGCTCACACCCGCAGGAGGCCGAGGAGCTGGTCCGATTCCTCCTCGCTGAGGAGAGCCAGCGGTACTTTGCCGACCAGACCAAGGAGTACCCGCTCGCCGCGGGTGTGCCTCCAGGGCCGAACCTGCCCCCGCTGAGCTCGATCGAGGCCAACACCGTCAACTTCGAAGTGCTCGGTGCTGCCTTCCGCAGCACGATCCAGATGATCAAGGACAGTGGCGTCGAGCGCTGACGTCGGCCTCGATGTGCGAACCGGCCTGAACGTCAGGGATCTCCCGGAAGCGACCAGGGGTGGCCTCGACCACCGGGTCGAACCGCCCAGACCTCGCTCTGGCCGGCTCGGCAGCCCGCTGATCGCGCTCGTGAGCCTGGCGATCGGCGTGCTCTTCGCCGCTCCGACCGGCTATCTGGTGATCCGCAGCGCCGCCCTCGACGCCGACGTGTGGTCCACGCTCCGTTCCCCGAGGACGTGGGAGCCCCTGTCCCGAAGCCTCACCCTCGCGGTGGCGGTCTCGGTCACCGCTGCGGTGATCGGAACCGGTCTGGCCTGGCTCCTGACCCGCAGCGATGTGCCCGCTCGACGTCTCTGGCGACTGCTCGCCCCCCTCCCGCTGGTGATCCCGTCGTTCGTCGGCGCAACCGCTTTCCTCGCTGCCCTCGCACCGGGGGGTCTGCTCGAGCAGCTGCTCTCGCCGCTCGGTCTCGTACGGATGCCTGAGCTGTCGGGGCTGACCGGCGCATGGCTCGTGTTGAGCCTCTTCACCTACCCGTACGTGTACCTCCCCGTGGCGGCGCGCCTGGCGTCCCTGCCACCATCGCTCGAGGAGAGCGCCCGGTTGCTCGGTCGGCGACCCGTGGCCGTTTTCCGGACCGTGGTGCTGCCACAGGCGGCCAGCGCGATCTGGGCGGGAGGGCTTCTCGTCTTCCTCTACGCCATCAGTGACTTCGGCGCGGTGGAGCTGATGCGTTACGGCACCCTCACCCGCGAGATCTTCTCCACCCGCCTCGACCCCGCGACCTCGGTGCCGCTCAGCCTGGTGCTCGCGGCCGTGGCGCTGACCGTGGTGGCGTTGGAGCGGACCGCAAGCCGTCGGCGCGCCCACACCGAGTCCGTGCGCCAGAAGCGCCCGCTGCAGGTCCCGCTCGGGCGATGGCGGGGACTCGCGCTGGCGGCGGTGGTCGTCGTGGTGGGCCTCGCCCTGTTCGCGCCGGTGGTGGTCCTCGCTTACTGGGCGGGGCGAGGTCTGGCCAACCCAGGCAGCGGCACGGTCGAGCTCACCACCGATCTCGGCGCGCTCGTCGCTCCCGCCGTGAACACGATGAGCGTGAGCCTGGCTGCAGCGCTGGTCGCGGTGGCGCTGGTGATGCCCGTCGCGTACCTCACGGTCCGGCACCGCAGCTGGATCGCGGGTCTGTCCAACGCGCTCGTCGTCGCGGGGTTCGCCCTGCCGGGGCTGGTGGTGGCGTTGGCGCTTGTGTTCTGGACGCTGTCCTCCGACGCACTCGTCCGCCTGTACCAGACGATCCCTCTGCTGGTGTTCGCCTACGTCGTCCACTTCGGCGCGCAGGCGGTGCGCGCCGACCAGGTGGCGGTGGCGGCCGTCCCCCGTCGGCTGGACGACGCGGCTCGGGTCCTCGGAGCCGGCCGGATCCGCCGCTTCCTGACCGTGGAGGTCCCCCTCATGCTCCCCGGGCTCGCTGCCGGAGCGGGGCTGGTCCTGCTCTCGGCCATGAAGGAGCTCCCAGCGACGCTGTTGCTCGCGCCCCCGGGCTTCTCGACGCTCGCCACCCGTCTGTGGAACGCGAACGAGTCGAACCACTTTGCACAGGTCGGCCTCACCGGGCTGATTCTGATCGCCCTGTCTGCAGTGCTGACCTGGCTGCTCGTCGTGCGGCGCGCCGACAAGCTCGACTGACTCGACAGACGACCTCCGCCCGGACCGACGCCGCCTTCGGCCTGCGCGCCACCCGGGGAGGCGCTGTCGCGGAGCGCGGGGCGCGCCGGGACGGTCGATCAGGACGTGGTGACGAGGATCCGGTTGCTGGCGAACGAGCCGATGCCCACGTGCTTGCCGTCGATCTCGACGGTGGTGGTGCCGTCCGGAGAGGACGCGGTGACCCTGCCTCGCATACCCGGTTGCAGCGACGACTCCTCGAGGAACTCGAGCAGGCCCGGTGTGAACTCGAGCTCCTCCGGGATGCGGGTGACCGTGAAGGTCGCGCCCACCTCCAGCTCGTTCAGCGCCACCGTCTCCGGTGGCGTGTACGCGGTGCCGGGGATGGGGTTGCCGTGGGGGCAGGTGGTCGGGTCGCCGAGGAGGCGGACCATGGCCTGCTCGACCCGCTCGGAGATCACATGCTCCCACTTCCCGGCTTCGACGTGGGCCTCCGCCCACGACAGCCCGAGGACGTCGGTGAGGAAGCGCTCGGCCAGCCGGTGCCGGCGTACGACGGTCTCGGCGAGCTCGAGCCCCTCCTCGGTGAGGCGGATGGCGCCGCGGTCGACCTCTACCAGACCGGCACCCTCCATGCGCCGGATCATCTCCGAGACCGCCGGCCGAGACACCTCGAGGCGCTCGGCGATGCGGGCCTGGATGACGGCCACGTCGTCTTCGCGCAGCTCGTAGATCGCCTCGCAGTACTCCTCGAAGGCCGGGTGCCACTCGGGGGTGCGATAGGTCGCCATCGACGTCGATTCTACGTCCCTGCACCCGATCAGCTCCCGAGCCGGTGGGTGCGTCGGGTGGCTACGCTCGGCCGCAGCAGCGCCGCCGATGGAGCCGATGGAGGAGCCTCGATGCCGAGCCCCGACGAGATCCGTGCGGTCGTCAACCGCTATCTGGAGGCGATGAGCACGAACGACAAGGAGGGCTACGTCGCCCTGTTCGCACCCGATGCCACGATCGAAGACCCCGTCGGGACCGAGGTGCACACCGGACACGACGAGATCCGAGCCTTCTGGGACCTGGTCCACACGCTCTCCCCATCGATCACGCTCGTGCTGACCGGTCCGCCCCGGGTGGCGGGTCGGGAGGTGGCCTTCCCCATGCAGGCGATCAGCGAGGTGGGTGGCTCGAAGGTGGTCGTGGACATCATCGATGTCTTCGTGCTCGACGACGACTGCCGGATCACCTCGATGCGTGCCTTCTGGGATCCGGCGGAGATGCGCCCCTACGAGGGTTGACCTTCGACGGGGCGGCCGTCGTCACACGGGCTCGTCACGTCGCGTCGATCCCGCGGCGGTCCCGGTGGTAGCGGCTCAGCTTGCCGATCGCAGCCGCAACCCGCAGGTTCACGAGCCGGACCGGCACCCCGAGCTGCGCGGCGACCTCCTCGGCGCGCAGCCCACCTGCGAACTGCGTCAACACCTCGATCTCGCCCGGCGTCAGTACCGGGTTGGGGACCGGCCCCCGGCTTCCCGCCTCGAGGTGGTCGATCTCGGCGAGCAGGTGCGCGGCCCAGTCCTGCGGTGCCACGGCCTCCCCCCGGGCGATCCGGCGCACCACATCGACGACCCGCGCGGCGAGCTCGGCTGCAGGCACGTACCCGCGCGCACCGGCGAGGACCCCCTCGGAGCTGCGCCGGTCGTCCGCGCTGGCGGTGAGCAGCACCCGGACGGCCGGGAACGACTCGGCGACGTGCGTGCACACCTCGAGGCCGTCGGGCTCCTGCAGCTGCAGGTCGATGACGGCGACGCCGGGGACGGCCGAAGCGATGAGCTCGAGCGTGTCGCGCCCCGTCTCACTCACACCGACCAGCTCGAGGTCCCCGGCGTCGGCGATCCGGTCCACGATCCCTTGGCGCAACCGTGCATCGGTGATCGCAACCACGACGGTGGTCACCACCGCGTCGGGGTCGGTCTGCGCGGTGCCGCCGGTGCCAGGCTCTGAAAGCTCGTCCATGCCGTCTCCCATCCCGGACCTCGCGCCTGGTCAGGCGCGACCGAGCACGCGGTCGACCTCGATCTCGATGACCACGCGATCGTCGCGCGCCTTCGGCGGCTGGTAGCGCTCGGTGTACCGGCGCACCCCCTCGGCCACCCGTTCCGGTTCGTCGGTCACGGTGGCGCGCCCTTCGAGGGTGACCCAGCGGCCTCCGTCGACCTGGCACACCGCGGCGCGCGATCCGGGGTTCGCGCGCAGGTTGAGAGCCTTGCGGCTCGAGGCGAAGGTGATCACCCGAACCAGCCTGGCGTCGGGGTCCCAGGTGAACGCGATGGCGACCACGTGCGGGCTGCCGTCTGGGCGCAGGGTGGTCAGGGTCCCGAGGCGACGCTCCTCGAGGAACAGCTGCACGCCTTCGGGGAGATCCGCGGGATCGAGGGCCACGGGTCAGCCTCCGAGGTGCTTCATCCGGTCGAGGACCCGCTCCGCTGTCGGTTCGTCCATGCTGTCGACCGCCCGGCCGTCGGCGAGAAAGACCACCCGGTCCGCGTGCGCCGCCGCGGCCGGATCGTGCGTGACCATCACGATGGTCTGCCCGAGCTCGTCGACCGCACGTCGCATGAAGTCCAGGATCTCAGCGCCGGAGCGGGAGTCGAGGTTGCCGGTGGGTTCGTCGGCGAAGACGATCTGCGGCTTGCTCGCCAGCGCGCGGGCGACGGCGACCCGCTGCTGCTGACCGCCGGAGAGCTCACCCGGGCGGTGGCGGAGCCGGTCTCCCAGGCCCACGGTTTCGATCACCCGGTCCAAGTGGTCGCGATCGGGCTCGCGGCCGGCGAGGTCGAGCGGGAGGGTGATGTTCTCCTCCGCGGTCAGGGTCGGGACCAGGTTGAACGCCTGGAAGACGAAGCCGACCGTGTCGCGTCTGAGGATCGTGAGCTGCTTGTCGTCGAGCTGTGAGAGGTCCACGTCACCGATGAACGCCCGGCCGGAGGTCAGTCGGTCGAGGCCTGCGACGCAGTGCATCAAAGTCGACTTCCCCGACCCCGAGGGGCCCATGATCGCGGTGAACCGACCCTGTTCGAACCCCACGCTGATCCCGTCGAGCGCGCGCACCGCGGTGTCGCCGCGGCCGTAGATCCGCACCGCGTCGGTCGTCCCGGCGGCGATGTCGGTGGGCTCGGGACGGGAGGTGGTCGTCTCGACGGCGGTCATCAGGCGCAGCCTAGGGGTTGTTCGCGGCTCGCCGGTCTGCTGGCCGTGCCGACGTCCCGGGATGCTGGCCGTGCCGACGCACGCCGGCGACCACCCGGTGCCCGGAGCCCCGGCACCTCACCGATCGCGGCACCGTATGCTGCGGGGATGACCTGCCCCGCGTGCGGCGCAAGCGTGGCGGACGACGCGCGCTTCTGCTCGTCGTGCGGTCATGCGCTCCACCGGCGTAGCGACGAGCGTCGGGTGGCCACCGTGCTGTTCGCGGATCTGGTGGGCTTCACCAGCTTTTCGGAGCAACGTGACCCCGAGCAGGTCAAGAACCTGGTCGACTCCTGCTTCGAGCGACTGGTGCAGGACATCGACCAGTTCGGTGGCCGGGTCGACAAGATCATCGGTGACGCCATCCTGGCGCTCTTCGGTGCGCCGATCGCACATGAGGATGACGCCGAGCGTGCGGTGCGGGCTGCGTTGCGCATGCAGGAGACCGTGTCGTCGTACCGGGATGCCACCGGCGCCGGCGTGCAGCTGCGCATCGGGGTCAACACCGGGGAGGTGCTGGTCGGCTCGCTGCGCGTGGGCGGTGAGTACACGGCGATGGGCGACGCGGTGAACATCGCCGAGCGGCTGCAGGCCTTCGCCCGTCCAGGATCGGTGGTGGTCGGTCCGGCCACCTATGCCGCCACACGACACGTGATCGCCTACCGGTCGCTCGGCGCGGTGACCCCGAAGGGACGTGAGGAACCGGTCGACGCGTGGGAAGCGGTCGCCACGCTCCTGCCTCCGGGATACCGGCCGAAGCGTGTGCAGACCCCCCTCGTCGGGCGTGACCCGGAAGTCGGTCTGCTGACCCACGTGGTCGATGCGGCGTCCACACACCGGCGCGCGCAGCTGGTGGTGCTGGTGGGGGAGGCGGGGGTTGGCAAGAGCCGACTCGCCCAGGAGGTCGCCGATCGGGCCCGGCGGTCCTGGGGCGCAGTCGTCTACGAAGGGCGCTGCGTGCCCTACGGCGAGGCGAACGTGTGGTGGCCGGTCGCCGAGGCGCTGCGCCAGGCGTGTGGGGTCGCAGCCGACGATCCGCTCGCGGTGGCCTCGGAGCGCTGTCGGGCTGCGGTGTCGAGCGTGACGGGGGTGTCGGCCTCCGATCCCGACGTGGTGCGGGTCGTCAACGGCCTCCTGCTCCTGATGGGCTACGAGGTCCCGTTGCGTGAGATCGACGTGCAGCGGGCCCGGGAGGAGGCCGTTCGTGCGGTCGTCGACTTCATCGGAGCCGCGGCACGGCAGCATCCCGTCGTCCTCGTCCTCTCCGATCTCCACTGGGCCGACGATGTGGTGCTCGAGCTGCTCGACGTGCTCGTTGATCGGCTCTGTCGGTCCCCGCTGATCGTGGTCGGCACCGCTCGTCACGAGTTGCATCAGCGCTGGCGGATCCCCGCCGGTCGGCACAACAACGTGGTGCTCAACCTCGACCCGCTGGATCGCGACGCGACCGCTGCGTTGCTCGACGCCCTCGTCGGCCGCGAGCTGACGGCCGATCTCCGTGAGCGACTCCTCGACCGCAGCGGTGGGAACCCCTTCTTCCTCGAGGAGCTGGTCGCACTGGTCACGGCGACCGAGGGGTCGGTGGGGGTGGCGACCGACGCGGACGAGGTGATCGTCGAGCTGCCGGACACCCTGCGGGGACTGGTCGCGGCCCGCATCGACAGCCTGGCGCCGGCCGAGCGGGCCACGCTCGAGGATGCGGCCGTGTGGGGGCGCAGCGGGCCCGTCGAGGCGCTCGAGCGGATGGCGGAGGCGATCCGCGGCGCGCAGCTCGGACGGGTCCTCGATGCGCTCGTCGACCGGGAGATCCTCGTCGTGGAGGGCTCCCGCTGGTCGTTCCGCTCGGATCTGATCCGTGAGGTTGCCTACAGCACCCTCACCAAGGCCGAGCGAGCCAAGCGCCACCATGGCATCGCCGCGTACCTCGAGCGGACCTCGCCCGATCGCGGGGAAGCCAGTGAGCGCACGGTCGACGTGATCGCCTACCACTATGCGGCCGCGGCGGAGCTCGTGCAGGAGCTGGGCACGGTCGACCAGATCCCGCCGGACATCACGAGCCGTGCCCTCGACTGGTTGGAGGAGGCCGGTCGGCGAGCGCAGGTCTCTCAGGTGTTCACGGTGGCGCAGCGCCTGTACAGCCGTGCGATCTCACTGGTCGGGGAGGTCGGTGACGACCCCGACCAGCAGGCGAGGCATGTTCGGTTGCTGTTGGGACGTGCCAAGGCGGAGGCGGGTCTCCGACAGCTGGAGGGCGCCCGATTCGACGTCGAGCGCGCCATGGCGCTTGCCGGAGCGCTTGGCGACCGGCACGCGGAGGCCAGGGCGATGCTGGTGCGGGGTGACATCGAGCAGAAGGCGGGCCAGCTGGAGCAGGCGGTGACGACGCTCGGTGAAGCCGAAGCCCGTTTCGCCGAGCTGGGCGACACCCGGGAGATGGCGGAGGCGCTTCGCCAGCGGGGCATGACCTACCTGTTCCAGGGCGCGAACGTCGAGGCTGAGCGGTGCATCTCGGGTGCCCTGGCCGCGTACCGGTCGCTCGGTGATCGCCGGGGTGAGGCGTGGGCGCTGCAGAACCTCGCCTGGATCTCCTACATCGAGGGTCGGGCGGGAGAGGCGGAGGAGAGACTCGGCGCATCGGCTGAGCTGTTCACCTCCTTGGGTGACGAGGGAGGACTCGCCTGGGCGCTCGGCCTGCTCGCGTTCGTGCGCTTCCACCAGGGTCGACACCGCGAGGCTGAGGAGCTGGGCACCCGGGTCCTGGCACAGGTGCACGAGCGGGGCGACCGCTGGGGCGAGGGGATGATGCTGCTGCTGATGGCCTCGGTGGCGCTGTGGTCCGGGCGGGCGGAGCGCGCCATCGAGCCGGCTGCCCGTGCCCGCGAGCTGTTCGAGGCGATCGCGGATGTCCAGGCAGCGGCACAGGCCGACGTCATGTACGGGCGCTGCCTGGTGACCGCAGGTCGCGTCGCCGAGGGCCTGGCGGTCCTCAGGTCGGCGATGGATCGCGCCGCACAGGCCTTCTAGGCGATGGGGGCCCGTGCCGCGGTGGCCACGGGTCTGGCCAACTCAGCGGTGCAGATCGGCGATCCCGAGCTCGCCGGCGGCGCGCTGGCTGCGCTGGCGACCTCGACGGGTTTCGAGCCGGGAATCGGCGTGACGGAGCGGGTGGTGGCCGACGGGATGACGTCGCTGCAGCTCGGGGACGTGGAGGGGGCTCTCGCGCGGCTCGTGCCGGTTGCCGGTGATGGGGACGACGAGGTCACATCACCGTACGCGCAGAGCGCGTTGGTGCTGGCGTTGGCGGCTGCCGGCCGTCGCCGGGAGGCTGAGCAGTGGCATGCGAGGATCGAAGCCCGACCGGAGGCCACCTACCTCGACCGGGCCATGTCACGGCTGGGTGTGGAGCTGGTTCGCGCTCGCGATGGCGACGAAGGGACGGCTGAGCGACTCGGGGCGCTCATCGCCGATCTCGATGGCACCGATGATCGAGTCGCCCCGGCGGTGGCTCGTCTCGTCGAGGCGATGGTCCTCGAGGCGCTCAGGCTTCCTACGAGCGAGCTGGCGAGGCAGCTCGCTGAGCAGCGCCTCGAGGACCTCGGGATCTCGGCTGAGGGGTGGCGAACGATCGGCCGGTTGGCGTTGCAGGCGGATCCTGCGCCGCTGCGTGACCCCGTTGTGTGAGCGCGGCGGGTGCGCTCAACGGTTCGGCTGTGGCGTGACCCGCAGGTAGGGCTTGAGCGTCGTGAACCCTCGGGGGAAGAGCTCCTTGGCTTCGTCATCGGAGAGGGATGCGAGCACGATCACGTCGTCACCGTCCCGCCAGTTCGCTGGCGTGGCGACCTTGTAGTTGTCGGTGAGCTGGAGCGAATCGATGACTCGGAGGAGCTCTTCGAAGTTTCGACCCGTGCTCGCCGGGTAGGTGAGGGTCAACCGGACCTTGTTGGCTGGGTCGATGACGAACACGGACCTGACGGTCAAGGTGTCGTTCGCGTTCGGGTGGATCATGTCGTAGAGGCGGGCGACCTCGCCGTCAGGGTCGGCGATCATCGGGAAGTTCGGTGCGTGCCCCTGCGTCTGCTCGATGTCCTTGCTCCACTCCAGGTGCGCATCGAGGGGGTCGACGCTCAGGCCGATGACCTTCACGTTGCGCTTGTCGAACTCGTCCTTGATGGAGGCCACATATCCCAGCTCGGTGGTGCACACCGGTGTGAAGTCCTTGGGATGGGAGAACAGCACCGCCCAACTGTCGCCCTTCCAGGCATGGAAGTCGATGGGGCCTTCGGTGGTGTCGGCCTGGAAGTTCGGGGCGGTGTCACCGAGTCGGATTGCCATAGGTGGTTCCCCTTCATCTGTTGAGTCCTGAGGATCTGGGCTGAAGATGAAGAGAGGATACGGCGCCGAGCCTGGAATCCCGACAGATCTGGTCGGGAAGTCGCTGACTCCGGAACACCCGGCCTGCGACCGGGTGGTGCGTCGACTTGCGGCTGCCGTTGGCGGCTCCGGTCGGAGAGGGCCGAAAACGACCGAGAGGGCCCTTTGAGGGCCCTCTCGGGAGACCTCCGGCGGGGGGGCACCAGGAGGCCTGGACGGGGCCTCCGGCGGGGGGAGCGCCGGGGCCCAGGGGGATCTCAGGCGGCGGCCTTCTCCGAGGACGCCTTCTTGGTGGTGGCGGGCTTGCGGGTCGCCGTCGGTTCGCTGGGCTTCACGACCTTTTCGGTGACCGGCTCGAGGGCTTCGAGGATGGCGACCACGAAGTCCCGTGAGACCTGCAGCATGCGGCTCGCGAACTCGAACTGGTTGTCGACCAGTTCTCGGGCGGTCGGGAGCTTCTCGGTGAGCTTCTCGGTCGGGAGCTCGGGGATGCGCTCCTCGACGGTGTCGACCGCCTTGCGGACGGTCTCGACGACTGGCTCCTGGAACGAGCTCACGCTCTCGACGACCTTGTCTTGGATCTCGGTCAGGCGATCGATGACGGTGCTGGACATGTGGATGCCTCCGGCTCGGGCCCGCTGTGCGGGCTGCGGTCTGGTCAGCGGAGCTAGCGGGGTGGGGGTGCTTGCTGAGCCGACCGTTGTGCTAAGTACATCAAGCAGTGATTGATTCGTCAACCTCATGCTCGCGATTGCAAGCGTGAACCTGGTCACAGGGCTGACCCGCTGACCGGGCCAGCGGCCGGCTTCCCCAGGAACGCGCACATCGATGGTCGATCTCCCCTGCCACCTGCGAACCTGTCAGCCGGATGGGCGCGGGACGACATCTGGGCTGACAGGTTCGGTTTCCCGGTGGAGCCCGGTGGAACCTGTCAGCCGGATGGGCGCGGGACGACATCTGGGCTGACAGGTTCGGTTTCCCGGTTCGGCGGCCTGGGTGATCAGTTGACTCCGCAAGAGACGCGGCGGCACTAGCTGCTGCGGCTGTTCGCTTCGAGATAGCTGCGGTAGACGGCCAGCAGCGACTGGCGCTGCTCTTCGGTGAGGTTCACATCCGCCAGGATCGCCCGCTCCGTCTGCGCCGCCGCCTCTTCGGGAGCGTCACCGAGCAGACCGGCACGGGCCAGCAGCGCGTCGAGGGGGAGGTTGAGCGCGCCGGCGATGGCCTTGAGCACCCGCATCGACGGCTCGTGCAGCCCGCGCTCGAGCTGGCTCAGGTAGGGGTTCGAGACGTTGGCCCTGGCCGCGAGGTCGCGCAGCGACAGCTGGGCCTGCTGGCGTTGGGAGCGGATGAACTGTCCAAGCGCCTCCAGCTGCTCTCGGATAGCGTCGTCGGGGCGGGTCATGTCGGGTCCCCCCCGATCGACGCGACCGCACGCCGGATGTCTGGCTCGACGAAGAGTCGTCGAGCGGCGGGCACCGCCCGCCGGATGTCAGCCTCGACCTCGTCGATGGCGTCGGCCAGCTCTCGCATCGTGAGCGTGCCGTCGAACTCGACCTTGGCCGCCACCAGCAGCTCGTCAGGGCTGAGGTGCTGCGTGCGCAGACTGATCAGGCTCCGCACAGACGGGTGTCGCTCGATCGCCGCACGCATGGCGGCTTCATCGCGGTCGCTCGCTGCCTCGCCGATGAGGAGGCTCTTCATCTCGATCGCCAGCACCACGGCGATCATGAGCAGCAGAGCACCGATGCAGACCGTGCCGATGCCGTCCCACATCGAACTGCCTGTGATCGCCGCCAGCGACACGGCCACCAGCGCCAGCACCAGGCCCACCAGCGCGCCGAGGTCTTCGAGGAGCACCACCGGGAGCTCGGGCGACTTCGACCGCCTGATGAACTCGGCCCAGCTGGCGTCGTGCTTCAGTGGCCTCGATTCCCGGATCGCCGTGCGGAACGAGAGGCTCTCGAGCACGACCGCCACGGCGAGGATCCCGATGGCCCAGCCGGGAGACTCCAGCTCGTGGGGATGGCGGAGCTTCTCGATGCCTTCGTAGAGCGAGAACATCCCACCGAGCAGGAAGAGCACCTGTGCCACGATGAACGACCAGAAGTAGCGCTCACGCCCGTAGCCGAAGTGGTGCTCCTCATCGGCCGGTCGTCGGGCTCGAGCCCCGCCGAGCAGCAGGAGCGCCTGGTTCCCGCTGTCGGCCAGGGAGTGGATGCTCTCCGCGAGCATCGACGACGCCCGCGTGGCGAGGAATCCGAGGAACTTCGCCAGTGCGATGCCGAGGTTGGCCAGCAGAGCGGCGACGATCGCTCTCCGATCACCGGATGAGGCCATGAGGGGCGTTTTAGCCGGTGGGAGGTCGGAGGTCGGTGCGCTCGTTCGCCCGCTCGCCCACGTCCTGTTCCGACGCGGCCGGCTCGGGGCCGGTTGCGTCGTCGAGCGTGAGCCGGGCGAGCCATGCGCCGATCGCGAGGGATGCCGTGGCGCCTGGGCTCGGCGCGTTGAGGACGTGCACCGCTCTTGGCGTTCGGGCGATGGCGAAGTCGTCGATGAGCGTGCCGTCGCGGTTGACCGCCTGTGCTCGCACCCCCGACCCGGCTGGCGTCAGATCCTCGGCTCGCAGGTCAGGGACGAGCCGTCGCAGGTCGCGAAGGAGCAGCCGCCGGCTCAGGGAGCGGGCGATCTCCCCGACGCCGGTGCGCCAGTACCGGGCGGCGAGACGCCAGACCGCCACGTTCCGGCCGAGGTCCACGAGGTGTCGAGCTGACAGATCGGACCACCGGTAGCCCTCACGGGCCAGCGCCAGCACCGCGTTCGGCCCCCCATGCACCCGGCCGTCGATGCCTCGCGTGAGGTGCACGCCGAGGAACGGGAAGCGGGGATCGGGGACCGGGTAGATCAGGTGGCGGACGAGATGGGCCCGTTCGGGGACCACCTCGACGTACTCGCCGCGGAAGGGCACGATCCGCACGGTCGGCTCGATCCCGGCCCGGCGTGCGATCTCGTCACTGTGCAGACCGCCGCAGTTCACGACCCTCCGGCAGCGCAGCTCACCGTCGCTGGTGCGCAGGATCACCGCTGACGTCTGCTCCTCGCCGGCGTCGACGGCGCATCCAAGCTGCAGTCGTACGCCGCAGCTTGTCAGCTCCGCGGCGAGTGCCTGACAGACCGCGCGGAAGTCGATCACGCCCGTCGCTGGCACGAAGAGCGCAGCGAGCGCTTCCGCATGCGGCTCGTGCTCGGCGAGACCCCTCCGGTCGAGGGGCACCACTCGCAGGCCGTTGCGCTCGCCTCGCTCGCGCAAGGCGTGCAGCGGTTCGAGCTCGCTCCGCTGGGTGGCCACGATGACCTTGCCGCAGTGCTCGATCGGGATGCCGACCTCAGCGCAGTAGGCCTCGAGCTCCGCTCGGCCGGCTGCGCACAGCCGGGCCTTGTGCGAGCCCGGTCGGTAGTAGATGCCGGAGTGCAGCACGCCGGAGTTGTGGCCGCTCTGGTGCGCAGCGGGGCGGGGCTCCTTGTCGACGACGGTGATCGTCAGTGACGGGCGGGTAGCGATCAGCGCCCGGGCCGTCGCCAGACCGACGATGCCCGCCCCGATCACCACCACGTCCGCGTCGGTGGTCACGGGTCGGTCAGCCGCGGTAGCGCGCCCGTGAGGCCTCGATCTCGGCCCATGCTGCCTCCCGCCCCTCCCAGCCCGCGACGATCGAGTACTTCTCCGGCTCCAGGTCCTTGTAGATCGTGAAGAAGTGGCGGATCTCCGCGAGGAGGTTCTCGTGGAGATCGACGATGTCGTAGGTCTCGCTGAACCGGGGATCCCGGGGGTCGACGCAGATGATCTTGGCGTCGCGGCCCTTCTCGTCCTCCATCCACAGGACCCCAACCGGGCGGGCGGTCACGATGCAGCCGGGGAACGTTGGATCCTCGAGCAGGACGAGCGCGTCGAGGGGGTCCTGATCTTCGGCGAGCGTGTCGGGGACGAACCCGTAGTCAGTGGGGTAGACGGTCGCGGAGAACAACCGACGATCGAGGCGGATGCGCCCCGTCTCGTGGTCCATCTCGTACTTGTTCCGGCTTCCCTTGGGGATCTCGACGATGACGTCGATCACTTCGCTCGGGTTCGTGTCGGTCGGGTTCATGTCGAGCATTCTTGCCTGGTGCGTTCACCAGGGCTGAGCCGAGGTCATCGACGCACACCGGGGTTGAGCCGGCGCGATCGAGGAAGCTGCTGCTCCCGTGAGGAGTTGGCCCCAGGAACCTGCATCCTTGAGCCATGGTGGTGACCGTCGGCCTCCTCGTCGTCGGGTGGTTCGGCGGGTGGCTGCTGTTCTGGCGGCTGCCCCGGTTGCACCGGGTTCCTCAGCTCGCTGAACAGGCAGATGCCTCAGCGGTCCTCGACTGCACCGTGGTCGTACCGGCACGTGACGAGGAGCAGTCGCTTCCGGTCCTGCTCGAGTCGTTGACCGGACAAGCCCCCCGGCCCGCGGAGGTGATCGTGGTCGACGACGGCTCCACCGACCGCACCCGTGCTGTCGCCCAGTCGTTCCCCGGCGTGACGGTCGTCGACGGCGAGCCGGTTCCAGAGGGGTGGACCGGTAAGTCCTGGGCCTGTTGGCAGGGGGCGCGCCTCGCGCGGGGGCGGCTGCTGGTCTTCGTCGATGCCGACGTCTGCTTCGGAAGCAGCGCGCTCGGGCTCGTCGTCACGCGGGCCGCTTCGCAGGGAGGGCTGTTCTCGGTCGTCCCCTACCACCGGGTGCAGCGGCGTTACGAGCAGCTCTCGGCCCCGTTCTCGCTGGTCTCCGTGATGGGCGTCGGCGCAGCGGCCGTGGGCCGACCGCGGGTGCATGGCGCGTTCGGCCCCTGCCTGGCCTGTTCGATCGAGGACTACTTCGAGGTCGGTGGACACCGATCGGTTCGGGATCGGGTGATCGACGACGTTGCGCTGGCTGAGCGCTTCTCGGCGCGCGGCCTTCCTGTTGAGGTGGTGGGAGGCGGCGACGCGATCTCGTATCGCATGTACCCCTCGGGGCTCGCTCAGCTGGTGGAGGGATGGTCGAAGAACATGGCTGCCGGCGCCGGGTCGCTGCCGTGGGGGCGACAGCTGGTGGTGGCATCTTGGGTCGCAGCGTCGTTGTCCTCGCTTCAGCTCGGATTGCAGGCAGCCCTGGCCGGTTCGCCCTCACAGGCCCTGGTCGCGTCTGTCGCGTGGGGGGCCTTCGCGGTCCAGCAGCGGGTGATGCTCAGGCAGCTGGGATCGTTCCGTCGCTGGGTGGCGGTGCTCCATCCCTTCATGACGGTGTTCTTCGCCGGTGTGTTCCTGAGGTCGCTGTGGCTGACAGTCGTGCGCGGTCACGTCCGTTGGCGTGGGCGCACGATCCCCGTCCGCTCCGCTTCGCCGTCGCCGGTGGATGGGTGAGGTGAGCGAGCTGATGCGACCGGCGCAGCTCTCGGTCGGCTGGCTGGTGCTGATCGACTCGCTGGTCTGGCTCGGAGCGAGCCTCCTCGTGGGTCTGCTCGCGCATCGGACGCCGCTCGCTTGGCTCGGGCGTGACCACCTGCTCACGAGGCTCCGTCGCTTCGAGTGTGATGGCCGCTGGTACGAGCGTCAGCTGCACATCAAGCGTTGGAAGGACCGGTTGCCTGAGGCGGGGGACTTCTTCGCCGGCGGGTTCTCCAAGCGGTCGCTTCCCAGCTCCGACCCGGCTGTGTTGCGGCGCTTCGTGGCTGAGACCAGGCGTGCAGAGCTCACCCACTGGGCGCTGCTCGCGCTGGGCCCGGTCTTCTTCCTGTGGAACCCGTGGTGGCTCGCGCTGGCGATGGTGCTCTACGCGATCGTCGCCAACGTGCCCTGCCTGCTGGTCCAGCGCTACAACCGTGCTCGGCTGGAGCGGGTCCTGCGTCGCTCGCCCGGGGTGCCAGAATGCCCGCCGTGAGGGTCGAGAAGCTGGCAACGGTCGACGCGTTCGTCGTGTTCGATCTCGAGGAGGCGGAGACGGCATGGGGAGTCGTCCGGTCGGCCCCGAAGATCCTCGTCGACGGTGCGATCTGGCTGGCTCGCACCCGGACCTACCAGTTGGCTTCGTTTGAGCTGCGGATCGGTGGAGCCTCGGCCGGCATCAACGCCCAGGCTGCGGACGTGGATGCGGCCGTCGAGCGGTTCGTCGAGGAGGTCCGGCCCTGGGTGGCGGCCCACCGCTTCCTACCTGATCCGGGTAGGGGGGTGAGCCTCGCTGATCTCGAACTGCTTCGCTCCGACGACCCCCGGGGCGCTGGCTACTTCGAGCATCGCGATGCGCTCACGGCGTTGGGCCTCGCGGAGGCCGGCTCGACCGCCCTCGGTGGGCTCGACGGGCGGCGCGCGGCCGTGGAGTGCTTCGATGCCGTGGGGCCGCTGCTCATCGACGAGCTCGTGGAGCGCGGCGCGAAGGTGGTCGCGGTGGGCACGGCGAAGGGCACGGTCGTGTCGTCGGAGGGCCTGGACCCGGCGCAGGTGGCCGGCTGCTGGGCGCAGTACGGCCCGGAGCTGGTCGAGCATCTCGGCCGGCCGATCTCCCCTGCGGCTGATCTGCCTGGGGTCGAGGTCGACGGGCTCTTCCTCGGGTCGAAGGCGGGTCTGCTCGACCATCACGTCGCGGGCGGCGTGCGGGCGGGCGTGGTCGTCCCGACCGGCCCGGTGCCGGTCACTGCGAAGGCGCTCGCGATCCTGCGTCGGCGTGGCATCGAGGTCCTCCCCGACTTCGTCACCACGGCCGGTTCGCTGTTCGGCGCGCCTTCCGTGGTCGGCGTTGATGCCACCTCGAGTGAGGTCGAGGTGATCCGGGATCTCGTGACCCGTCGGATCTCCGAGGTGCTCGCTGAGGTTCGCGTTCATGAGGACGGGGCGCTGCTGGCGGCGTGCTACCGGGCGGAGTCGTTCTTGCGCACCTGGTGTCACCAGCTGCCGTTCGGCCGTCCGCTTGCCTGATCGCCGCTGGCAGGAAGCACGCGGTCGCGGCGCGTACGCTCCAGCCATGCCCGGATCCGAGGAGATCGCGGTCGTCTGGTTTCGTCGTGATCTGCGCCTCGATGACAATCCTGCTTGGGCTGCGGCCACCTCGGAGCGCAGGGCGGTCGTCCCGCTCTTCGTGGTCGATCCGCGGCTGCTCGACGGGGTTGGTCCCTACCGTCGGAGGCAGCTGCTCGCCACCGTGCAGGCGCTCGACTACGACCTGTTCGACCGGGTGGGTGGTCGACTGCTGGTCCGTGTCGGGGATCCGGCCGTGGTCGTCCCGCAGATCGTGGCCCGGTATCGGGCCGGCTCGCTCTATCTCAATGCCGATGTGAGCGCCTTCGCCGCCCGGCGGGACAGCCGGGTGGCGAAGGCGCTCGACGTTCCCGTCCAGAGCTTCTACGGCACGCTGGTCCACCCACCGGGATCGGTCGTGACCACCAAGGGCACGCTGTCGAAGGTCTTCGGTTCCTTCTTCAAGACCTGGCGCCGGATGCCGCTCGATCCGTGGCCGGAGCCCGGTGATGCCGTGGTGCTCGACCATCCCGGCGAGCCGCTGCCGGCACTGGACGGCCCTGCGCCGGTGCCGGAGGGTGAGCGTGAGGCCCGCGCCCGCCTCGAGGCGTTCGCCAGCATCGTCGACCACTACGGGGATGACCGCGACCGGCTCGATCGTCCGGCGACCTCCCGCCTTTCGGTGGACCTCAGGTACGGCACGCTCTCACCGCGCACCGTGCTCGAGGTGGTCGGTGACACCACACCCGGTCGCGAGGCCTTCGTCCGCCAGTTGGCCTGGCGGGACTGGTTCGCGCATCTGCTGGCGGAGATGCCCTCGCTGCGAGACCGGGAGGTGAAGCGCGTCTATGAGGGCATGCCCTGGCGCAACGACCCGGTCGAGATCGCCGCCTGGAAGGGTGGCTTCACTGGCATCCCGATCATCGATGCGGGGATGCGGGAGCTGCGGGAGACGGGCTGGATGCCCAACCGGGTGCGTCTGCTGTGCGCGTCCTTCCTGGTGAAGAACCTGCTCGTCGACTGGCGGATCGGCGAGCGTCACTTCCGTCACCTGCTCGTCGACGGTGATGTCGCACAGAACGTGGGGAACTGGCAGTGGGTGGCGGGTACCGGCCTGGACGCCGCTCCCTTCAACCGGGTCTTCAACCCCGTCACGCAGGCCCGGCGCCATGATCCCGAGGGCACGTATGTGCGCCGATGGGTGCCCGAGCTGGCCGGCCTCGAGGGGGCGCGGGTCCATGCACCGTGGGAGCTTGATCCGGAGGAGCTGCTTCGTTCGGGGGTGAGGCTGGGCGATGACTACCCGACGCCCATCGTCGACCTGGCGGAGAGCCGGGCGAGGGCGCTCGAGGCGTACGCCCTGGTGCGGGGCACAGGGAACGCCACCGGCGGGTGACCTCCCCACCGAACCGGTCAGCCGGATGGGCGGATTCCGGCACTGCAGCTGACAGGTTCGGCGGCGGGGCTTCGCTCCAGTCCGTCCCTTCCAGCTCGGGCGGGAGCCAGGAACCGATGTGAGCGCCAATCCGGGAGCAGCCATCGCCTGCACCGATGGCCCTGCCCGGCTCCGGTTCGCCCGATCAGCCGTCCAGGACCCTGCTGAACAGGAGCTTCATGGCGGCCCGAGCCTGCTCCACCGTCCGCCCGGTGCTGCGGAGGGCGTCCCAGCAGTTCCAGCCGCCGGCCGCAGCCAGCGCCGCGATGGCGGTCGCCCGCTCCGGGGCGTCGAGCCGGTTCAGCTCCCGCTGGAACACCGTGACGATCCGTTCCTCGCCGAGCTGGTTGAACCGCGCGCGGGCTCGTCGCAGCTCCGGCGAGAACGGCTCCTGGAGCAAGGAGGCCCGTCGCACCGGGGTCATCTGCTCGAGGACGCGGCTCCGCTCGAGGATGAACCGCTCCAGGCGCTCCTCGAACGGCAGGTCGGGTGGGATGGGGGCGATCAGCGCGCGGATGCGCTCCAGCTGGCGCTGCGCGGCCGCCCGGTAGAGGGCTTCGAGGTCTCCGAAGTGGTGGTAGATCAGCCGCTGGGAGATGCGTGCCCGCTGCGCGATGCGGGTGGCGGTCGGTTGGAGATCACCCTCGTCGAGGAGGCTCAGGAGCGCGTCGACGATCGTCGCCCTGGTTCTGACCGCCCGAGCGGTTCGGCCGTCCGAGGGGACGCTGGCGGTCGCCTCCATGCCCCTCATCATGTCAGTCGACCGCGGCTCCGCTCCCCGAGGCGTCCCCATCCCCAGGACCTCCCACGCTCTGCGGCCACCCACGTAGGCTGAGCAGGTGACCGTGTACCTCGTCGGAGCAGGGCCCGGCGATCCAGGTCTCCTCACCGTTCGAGGTGCCGATCTCCTGAGGCGAGCCGACGTGGTGGTCTACGACCGGCTCTCTGCGTCGTCGCTGCTCGAGCTGGCTCCGCCCACCGCCGAGCTGATCGACGTGGGCAAGGCGCCGGGTCGGGTGACCCGATCGCAGGAGGAGATCTGCGAGCTGCTCATCGAGCGGGGGCGGACCGGCGCCCGGGTGGTGCGCCTGAAGGGCGGCGACCCGTTCGTCTTCGCGCGCGGCGGGGAGGAGGCGCAGGCGCTGCTCGCCGCCGGTGTGCCCTTCGAGGTGGTGCCGGGGGTCTCCTCGGCGATCGCCGTGCCGGCCTATGCCGGGATCCCGGTCACCATGCGCTACTCGTCGACGTCGTTCACCGTGGTCACCGGCCACGAGGATCCGACCAAGCCGAGCGAGCTGGATTGGGAGGCGGTGGCCCGGGTGGGGGGGACGATCATCATCCTCATGGGGGTCGCGCGGCTCGAAGCGATCGTCGGCCGCCTGCTGGCGGGTGGGCTCTCGCCGGACACGCCCACCGCCGCCATCCGTTGGGGCACCCGTCCCGATCAGCGCACCGTGCGGGCGACCCTCGGGACCATCAGTGCGCACCGGCTGGAACCACCTGCGACGATCGTGGTGGGCGCGGTGGCAGCCCTCGACCTCGGCTGGTTCGAGCGGCGCCCTCTGTTCGGGCGGCGCATCGTGGTCACCCGCGCTCGCCACCAGTCGTCCGCCCTCGTCGCCAGGCTGCGTGAGCTCGGAGCGGAGCCGATCGAGGTGCCGGTCATCGACGTGGTCGACCCACGAGACGGTGGCCGGGCGCTGCGCGAGGCGCTGGCGCGGATCGCTGAGTACGACTGGCTGGTGGTGACCTCGCCGAACGGGGCGTCCCGGGTGCTCGCCGCCCTCCGGGATGCCCGCCAGCTGGCCCCGGTGCGGGTCGCGGCCCTCGGTCCGGGCACCGCGGAGGCGCTCCGGTCGGGCAACATCGCTGCGGACCTGGTCCCGCCCCGCTTCGTCGCCGAGGGCCTGCTCGAGGTCTTCCCGGGACCGACGACGGGCGATCGGGGACGGGTGCTGCTCGCCAGGGCGGCGGTGGCCCGGGAAGCGCTTCCGGAGGGGTTGGCAGCGCTCGGCTGGAGGGTCGACGTCGTCGAGGCGTACCGGACGGTCGGCGTCCCGGTGGACGAGCGACAGCGGGCGGCGGTCGCCACCGCCGACACCATCACCTTCACGTCTTCGTCCACGGTCGAGCGCTTCGTCGAAGCCCTGGGGGTGGAGGCCGCACCTCCCACGGTCGTCTGCATCGGTCCCGTCACGGCGCAGACCGCGCGGGCACACGGCCTGCACGTCGACGCGGTCGCGCCCGAGCACAGCCTCGACGGACTCGTCGCAGAGCTGGTCCGCCACGCCGGCGAGACACGGCGCACCACGGCCTGACGGCACCCGCCGGTGGGGACGTAGGCTGGCCGGGTGAGCTTTCCCCAGCGACGCCTTCGCCGCCTGCGCCGCACCCCCGGGCTCCGCCGGCTCGTTGCGGAGACCACCCTCACGGTCGATGACCTGATCGCACCCCTGTTCGTGCGGGAGGGCATCGACGAGCCCCAGCCGATCGGCTCGCTCCCGGGAGTGGTCCAACACACCCGCGACTCGTTGCGCAAGGAGGTGCGGGAGCTGGCGAGCCTCGGCATCCCTGGCGTGATCCTCTTCGGTGTGCCCGAGCGCAGAGATCCCCGCGGTTCGGGTGCGTGGGACCCTGACGGGATCGTGCAGGTCGCACTCGCCGATCTCCGCGAGGAGATCGGCGACGAGCTGGTGCTCATCGCGGATCTCTGCCTCGATGAGTACACCGACCATGGTCACTGCGGCGTGCTCGACGACGACGGGCGGGTCGACAACGACGCCACCCTTGAGCTGTATGCGGAGGTTGCCCTCGCTCAAGCCGATGCGGGCGCTGACGTGGTGGCGCCTTCCGGGATGATGGATGGTCAGGTCGCTGCCATCCGTGACGCGCTCGACGAGGCCGGACACGATGCGGTGGCGATCCTTGCCTACGCCGCGAAGTTCGCGTCGGCGCTCTACGGTCCCTTCCGCGAGGCGGTCGACGTGACGATCGCCGGCGGTGGCGACCGCCGGGGCTACCAGCAGGATCCCGCCAACGCCCGCGAAGCCCTGGAGGAGATCCGGCTCGATGTGTCGGAAGGCGCTGATCTGGTGATGGTGAAGCCAGCGGTTCCCTACCTCGACATCATCGCCCGCGCCCGTGCCGAGGTCGATCTGCCGATCGCGGCCTACCACGTGTCGGGCGAGTATTCGATGATCAAGGCAGCGGCCGCGAACGGTTGGATCGACGGGCTGGCTGTCGCGCTCGAACAGGTCCTGGCGGTGCGACGGGCCGGCGCCGACATCGTGCTCACCTACTTCGCCCGTGAGCTGGCCGAGGAGCTGACTCGCTGAGATGGTCTCGAACGCTGAGCTGTTCGATCGCGCCTGCCGAGTGATCCCGGGCGGGGTGAGCTCGCCCGTGAGGGCCTTCGGCTCGGTGGGGGGCACCCCCTACTTCGTGCAGAAGGCCGAAGGCGTGCACGTCTGGGACGTCGAGGGCAACCGGTACATCGACCTCGTGCAGTCGTACGGCGCGATCATCCTGGGTCACGCGCATCCGACGGTTGTCGACGCGGTCGTCTCGGCGGCTGCGGACGGCACGTCCTACGGTGCGCCGACCGAGCGGGAGGTCCTGCTGGCCGAGGTGATCGTGGAGGCTGTGCCGTCGGTCGACAAGGTGCGCCTGGTGAGCAGCGGCACCGAGGCGACGATGACCGCGCTGCGCCTCGCGCGCGGCTTCACGGGGCGCGAGAAGATCGTGAAGTTTGCGGGCAACTACCACGGTCACTCCGACGCGCTCCTCGTGGCGGGAGGCAGCGGCGTCGCGACGTTGGGCCTGCCGGGCTCGGCTGGGGTGACCACCTCGCAGGTTGCCGACACCGTTGTCGTCCCCTACAACGTCGTGCCCGAGCTCGATGAGACGGTTGCCGCGGTCATCGTCGAGCCGGTCGCCGCCAACATGGGCTTGATCCCCCCGGTTGACGGGTTCCTCGAGGGCCTGCGGGCCGAGTGCGACCGCGTCGGAGCACTGTTGATCTTCGACGAGGTGATCACCGGGTTCCGACTCGGCCGCGGGGGTGCGCAGGAGCTGCTCGGGGTGCGACCCGATCTCAGCTGCTTTGGCAAGGTGATCGGTGGCGGGCTGCCAATCGGCGCAGTGGGCGGACGTGCCGACGTGATGGATGCGCTCGCGCCGGTGGGACCCGTCTACCAGGCGGGCACGCTCAGCGGGAACCCCCTGGCCACGGCGGCGGGCCTGGCCGCGCTGGGGATGCTCCAGCCCCACGTGTACGAGCAGGTCGGCGCGGCGGCCGAACAGCTGGCCACCGGGCTGTCGAAGGCGCTCGCCGATGCGGGCTTGCCCGCGATCGTCCCGCGGGTGGGGACGCTGGTCGGGCTCTTCTTCGGGGATGACCCACCGTTGGACTACGACGGGGCGAAGCGCACCGACGAACGGCGGTATGCGGCCTTCTTCCACGAGTTGCTCTCGCGTGGTGTGGCGATCGCACCGGGCGCGTATGAGGTGCTCTTCCCTGGAGCAGCGCACACACCAGAGGTCGTGGACCGCATCATCGAGCTCGCGCACGACGCAGCCGTGGCGGTCGCGCGCGGCGAGCAGTGACGTCGATGGGCGTCGTCGATACCGACGCGCTCGTGCTGTTCGGAGCGACGGGCGACCTTGCTCGAAGGAAGATCTTCCCCGCGGTCTACGAGCTCAGCCGTCGGGGTGTGGTGGGGTTCCCCATCGTCGGGGTGGCGTCCTCGCCGTGGTCCGACGACGACCTGCGGCGGGTGGCCTACGAGTCGATCGCAGCCCGCCACGAGGTCGATGAGGAGGTGTGGAGGGAGCTCTCCGCTCGACTGTGCTACGTGAGCGGTGACTACCGTGAGCCCTCGACGTTCGACGTGCTGCGGGATCGCCTGGGCGGGGCGGAGCACCCGTTGTTCTACCTCGCCATCCCACCTGCGCTGTTCGAGCACGTGGTCGAGGGTCTGCTGCGGGTGGGGGTCAACCGGGGCGCCAAGGTCGTCGTCGAGAAGCCGTTCGGTCGTGACCGGGCGAGCGCAGCCAGGTTGAACGAAGTCCTCCACCGCGCCTTCCCGGAGGATGCGGTGTTCCGCATCGACCACTTCCTCGGCAAGGACGGGATCGAGAACCTGCTCGTCTTCCGGTTCGCCAACTCCATGCTCGAGCCGATCTGGAACCGCAACTTCATCTCCAACATCCAGATCACCATGGCTGAGGATTTCGGAACCGCCGGTCGGGCGAAGTTCTACGACACCGCTGGTGCGATCCGTGATGTGGTGCAGAACCACCTGCTCGAGATCGTGGCGCTGCTGGCGATGGAGCCTCCGGTGGCAGCGGACGCGGACGCTCTGCGCGACGAGAAGGCGAAGGTGTTCCGCCAGATCGGAGCGTTCGACCCGTCCTCGGTGGTGCGCGGCCAGTACCGCGGCTATCTCGACGAGCCCGGTGTGGCGCCCGGCTCGGACACCGAGACGTTCGCCGCGCTGCGCTTCGAGATCGATTCCTGGCGCTGGTCGGGGGTGCCGTGGCTGATCCGCACCGGCAAGCACCTCCCGGTGACCGCGACGGAGGCCGTCGTAGAGTTCAAGGCGCCACCTCGCATGCTCTTCGGGGACGCCGCCGCCCCGGTGCCGCACCCCAACCACCTGCGGTTCCGGCTCGGGCGGGTCGGGGGGATCCTCCTGCAGGTTCACGTGAAGACCCCGGGTGATCGGCTGCTCACCCACGCGGTCGATCTGGAGGTGACCGAGGAGCGTCTCTTCGGCACCCCCGAGGAGCCGTATGAGCGATTGCTCGAGGATGCGATGGAGGGGGATGCTCGTCGCTTCGGCCGTGCCGACAGCGTCGATCAGCAGTGGCGGATCGTCGATGACGTGCTCAAGTGGCCGCCGAGACTGCACTTCTACGACCCCGGGACCTGGGGGCCAGCCGCTGCGGAGGCACTTGCCGCGCCGTTCGGCGGCTGGCACGAGCCCCTCGTCGACTGACCGCGAGCCCTCGTCGACTGATCGTTGGCGGGCTCAGTCGTTCTCGGGTGCGACCCGTGCGATCGCGGCTACTGCTCGGTATGCCAGCTCGGCGGGCCCGAGCTCGTCGTCGCGCAGCAGGTTGGCCATGATGCGCAGCACCCACTCCATGAGCGTCCTTGACTGCATGCCGACGCGGGTCAGCTCCCGCATGAGGGCAGGTTGGCCGATGACCTTCGCGAACAGGCGTGCGACCTTGAAGTACAGGCCGTACTCGGTCTCGAGGACGTCCGGGTAGCGCTGGAGCGCCATGCCGTCTCCGGTCGTGAGCGCCTCGTCGATCAGGTGCGCTGCGAGCCGCCCGGTCTCGTACGCGTAGTCGATCCCTTCGCCGTTGAAGGGGTTGATGGAGCCTGCGGCATCGCCGACGACGACCCAGGTCGGGCCGACCTTGGGCTCGATCGAGCCTCCCATGGGCAGTCGGCCACCGGTTGGCGCGCACGTGGCGGTCTCCGGCGAGATGCCCCAGTAGGCGGGTGCGGTGGCGGCGAACTCGTTGAGGATGTGTGTCGTGTTCACCGACTTGAAGTCCCGGAAGGTCGACAGCAGGCCGATGCCGACGTTGATCTCGCCGTCTCCCACCGGGAAGATCCACCCGTAGCCGGGAAGTGAGTTCCCGTTGCGGTCGCGCACGTCGAGCGCGCTCTCGATCCACGGCTCGTCGTGCCGGGGGCTCGCGTAGTAGCCGCGGATCGCCATGCCCTGGGGCCATGACCGCCTCCGGCCCGTGCCGACCGCCCGACCGAACCGGGAGTTCGCGCCGTCGGCGATCACCGTGTAGCGCGCACGCAGCTCCGTCGTCTCGCCCCGCTCCTTGTCACGGACCACCGCGCCCTCCACGAGGCCGTCACGCAGGAGCGGGGCGACCGCCTCGGTCCCGTACTGCAGGGTGGCGCCGGCTTTGACCGCGTGTTCAGCGACCATCTGGTCGAGCTCGCGCCGCCGCACCACGTAGCCGTAGGACGGGTAGTCCGGGTGCTCGGGCCAGGCGAGCTCGAGCGTCACGCCGTGCGCGACCGCGCGCAGTCCCTCGTAGCGGTGGAAGTCGGCGAGTCGCTCAGCGAGCCCCATGTCGTGGAGCTGGCGAACCGCTCGCGGGGTGAGGCCGTCGCCGCAGGTCTTGTCGCGCGGGAACTGCTTCTTCTCCACGATGACCACGTCATGGCCGGCTTCCGCGAGCCAGTAGGCAGCTGAGGCCCCGGCGGGGCCACCGCCGACGACGAGCACGTCGTGGCGATGCGCGGTGGTCATACGTGTCAGCCTACGGTGCTGCGGCTGTGACCGTCTCGGGCGACACAGGTTCGGGGGGCTGCGGTCGCCCCTACTGCCCCGACGGCTGGCCGCCTGCCGCGCCGGAGCTCGCTCCGGCGATCTCGATGGTGAGCTTGCCCTTCTCGTCGAGCAGCGGCTCTCCACTCGGGGTGATGAGCTTCCCCGCGGCGTCCAGGTAGGGCTTCCCGTCGCTGGTGAGTCGTGTCCCACCTTCGCCTGCGGCCTTGCCCTCGAGCTTCTCGCCCGAGAGGGTCTCGCGCTCGTGGCGCACCACCGCGAAGAGCTCCGCGTCGGTGAGCACCTCGCGGAAGGCAGGCATCTTGTTGCCGTTGTAGGAGCCGGCGATGTGCTGGCCACCTTCACGGTTGGGATCGCCGTAGCCGTTCCCGATGCCCACACCGTCGGAGCCGATCGCCACGAACTCGATCATGGACTCGATGTCGGGGAAGGTCTTCAGCACCTCGCCACCGGCGAGTGGACGGCCGACCCCACCTCCTCCGCCGCCGCCATGGCAGCTCGCGCAACGGGCTGCGTAGATCTCGGCTCCGAGGTCGAGCTGGCTCACCTGCCCGACCTTCGCGGGGGAGAGCGACCCCGCGTAGAGGATGGCCCACACCGGCAGGAGTCCGAGGATGGGCATCACCCAGAACGGGATGCGCTTGCGGGTCAGCGCCGCCTCGACGTAAGGCGGCAGCGGTTCGGGTGCCTTCGGCTCCACCTCGGCCGGTGCGGCGGCTGCCGGCTTCGCCGCGGCGATCGGCGCAGCCTGTTCGACCTCGGCACCCGTGGTTGCGGGCTCGGCCGGGGTTGCGGCCACGTCACCGCCTGCGCCGCCAAGCCCGAGCGCGGCACGGCGATCTCGAGAGCGCTTGAGCAGGTGCTCGGGTACTTCGGTCACAGCGCAGCTCCTTGCGGGCTGATCATCGACAGTCGAGTTCGTGCCGTTCGCGCGCCCGCTCGTCGACCCGGGAACGGAACGGCGTCACCCTACGCGATGGTTGCCAGGGAGAGCCAAGTGCGAGGAGGTGCTCGGCGCGACGGCCGGCGATCTCCACGTCGGTGCGCGCAGCGCTTGGCCGACCGGTTGGTGGACCTCCCTCAGACCCGGGCGGCCGTGGTGCTCGCCGATGTGCTCGCCGCAGTAGGGGCGTGCTAAACACAGTCGCCAAGCGTCCGTGCGCTCCCCGGCTGATCCGATGAGCGAAGAGGCGCCGCTAGTATTGTGAGAAGTTTCACGAACTTCGGCTGACGAGGGAGGTCACCGCCAGGTGGTTGCGTTCGTTGGATCGCTTCTGGTGACCGCTGCTCTCGTCGCGCTGGTCGTCCCGGTCGCGAAGCGGCGGCCGCCTGGTACACCGATGACCTGGGGCGAGGCGATGGTGGCCGGTGTGTACACCTTCGCCATCATGTTCTGGGTCTACGGCATGGTCCCCCACCTGTGGCTCACCTGGGCCGACAACGAGCTCAACTGGCGTCCCGACAACCTCGTGTACGGCCCTGGCGACATCCTCAAGCCCCAAGCGCTCGGCGGATCGCTGCCGTTCACCCTCACCTACCAGGTCATCCGCGATCTCATCGTGGTCGGCATCTACGTGGCCTTCCTGGGCCTGAACATCTTCCTGTGGGCATGGTGGAACGACCGAGGCAAGCGGGCCGAAGCGGCTGCTCGGCAGCTCGCGGTCTCCGACTACGGCCGGCCGCTGGTCAGGAAGGGGTGAGGGGCATGGCAAAGACGGATGCCAACCCACCGATGCCCGAGTTCCGCGACGACTACGTCCTCCAGGAGGTCGACGCGGCCTGGCTCTCGAGGGCGGTGAAGCCGAAGCAGTTCATCCACATCGACCAGTCCGAGTGCATCATGTGCGAGGGCTGTGTCGACATCTGCCCGTGGAAGTGCATCCACATGGTCCGTCCCGACGCCATCGCGGAGGCCATCGGGACGGAGAAGCCGGGAACCGATCCGCGCGACCACGTCATCTTCACCATCGACGATGACGTCTGCACCCGCTGTGCGCTCTGCGTCGACCGCTGTCCGACCGGCGTCATCATCCTCGGCAAGGTCGGTGATCCACCGCCTGATGGCGATCCGCACCAGCGTACGAACAGCCATGGTTACGGCTACGGGATGCGACTGGGGTAGGTGGCGATGACCTCGACGAGCGAGCGCACGCACGACTGGTCCGAAGGAGACAGGGAGTAGCCGTGGCCAAGACGATGGGTCGACCGGGCGAGAGCAAGCTCGCCAAGAAGGTCTCGGAGCTCACCGATCAGGTGCAGAGCTCCCAAGCCTGGAACTCGATCTTCCGGCCGGGCTCGGTGTTCCGCAAGGGCTACACCGACAGCCCTCGGAACCGCTCGTACGTGATCATGAACAGCGTGCTGTACCACCTGCACCCGGTGAAGGTGAAGCGGCACGCGGTGAAGGTGAGCTACACGCTCTGCCTGGGTGGGTTGAGCTTCTTTCTGTTCATCCTGCTCACCATCACCGGCATCTTCCTGATGTTCTTCTACCGCCCCACTGCGGCACAGGCCTGGAACGACATCTACACCCTTCAGACGTCGGTGACCTTCGGCCTGCTGGTGAGGAACATGCATCGGTGGGGTGCACACCTGATGGTGCTGTCGGTGTTCCTGCACATGGCGCGGGTCTTCTACCACGGTGCCTACAAGCCGCCGAGAGAGTTCAACTGGGTCATCGGCGTGATCCTCCTCACGCTCACCCTGCTGCTCTCCTTCACGGGGTACCTGCTCCCTTGGGACCAGCTCGCGCTGTGGGCGGTCACCGTGGGCACCAACATGATGGGCTACACACCCGTGTTCGGTGACCAGGTGCGCTTCGTGCTGCTCGGTGGCCGTGAGATCGGCACCGACACCCTTCTGCGCTGGTATGTGCTGCACGTGCTGTTCGTCCCGTTCGTCACCGTCATCTTCCTGGCCATCCACTTCTGGAGGGTCCGGAAGGACGGTGGTATCTCCGGGCCGCTCTAGGCCGACTGCGAGTTGCCATGACTGAGATCCCCGAACACCTGCGCAAGCGAGCGGAGGCTGCCCGTCAGAAGGCGGCAGCCAAGAAGGCCGCCGAGGCCAGCGGTGAACAGGCCGCGCCCGCCGCTGAGGCGGGCTCCGAGCAGGCCACCGCCGCGGGCGGCGGCAAGATCCCCGCGCACCTGCTCGAGCGGAGCCGGGCCGCGAAGGCTCGCAAGGAGGGAGCGGCCGCTCCGGCCGAGGCCGGCGCGGCTGCGGCTGCGGCTGCGGCTGCGGTGGCCACCGCCGCACCTCCCCCGGCAGCCACCGGGCCGGGGGGGCACACGCAACGGCTGCTCACGGTCGTGAAGGCCGGCTCCATCCAGGACGTGAAGGCCACCCCACAGGACAAGGTGCACGTCTGGCCCCACCTCCTTGCTGTGGAGTTCGTGGCCGCGCTGGCGGTCACCGCCTTCCTCCTGATCTTCTCGATCTTCGTCGATGCCCCGCTCCTCGAGCTGGCGAACGTGAACCAGACCCCCAACCCCTCGAAGGCGCCTTGGTACTTCCTGGGCCTGCAGGAGCTGCTCACGATGTTCCACCCGATGGTCGCAGGGGTGACCATCCCGGGGATGGGCATCTTCCTGCTGATCCTCGCCCCGTTCATCGACCGCAACCCCAGCAACAAGCCCGAGGACCGCAAGTTCGCCATCTCGCTGTTCACGGTGCAGCTCATGTTCTGGGCCGTCCTGGTCGTCATCGGCTCGTTCTTCCGGGGGCCGGGCTTCAACTTCGTCGCCCCCTGGACCGAGGGACTCCACTTCGAGCTGTGATGACCAGCGCCGCACTCCGCCGTAGCCCGAGGAGCTCGTCATGAACCCCCTCGTCATCGCCGTACCCGTGGTCGTGGTCCTGACCCTGGTGATCTTGGTGGCCGCGGCCCGCCGTCGCGACACCGAAGAGGCCACCGGTCTGCTGTCGCGAGAGACGATCAAGCGTGATCGTGGGGAGCCCGCGGTGCTCAGCAGTGAGCCGCGCGCGACCGGTCGCGAGGTCGAGCGGTCGGTGGCGCTCGAGCGCCGGGGTGGCGGGGAGCTCGTCACGTCGGGGGCTGCCGATCTCACCCCGTACGTCCCCCCTGACCCGGAGAGCCTCGGCGTCACCCGTCGACAGTTCTTCAACCGCAGCATCGTCCTTCTGATGGGCTTGAGCTTGAGCGGCTTCGGTGCTGCCGTGCTCGCCTTCCTCTGGCCGCAGCCCAAGGGGGGTTTCGGTTCGAAGATCCGGGTTGGCAACGTCGACGACATCAAGGCGGCGATCGACGCCAACGACGGCTTCTACTACGTGGCCGAAGGTCGCATGTGGATCACCCACTACCCGGAGGCCGCCATCGAGAAGGCCAAGGCCGTGTACCCGCAGCCCGTCCTCAACAGCATGGAGGCGGGGTTGGCAGTCCTCTACCAGAAGTGTCCGCACCTCGGCTGCCGGGTGCCGGATTGCAAGACCTCACAGTGGTTCGAATGCCCGTGTCACGGGTCGCAGTACAACCAGGTCGGCGAGAAGAAGGGCGGTCCGGCTCCCCGGGGGATGGATCGTTTCGTGACCGAGGTGACTGGCGGGGTGCTCACCGTCGACACCGGCACGGTCATCCAGGGTCCCCCGATCGGCACGAACACCACGGGCCAGGAAGCAGAGGGGCCTCACTGCGTGACAGGTGGAGGCGGAGGTCATTGATGGACGTCGTCAGCGGCCAGATCGTCCTGGCGAACACACAGCGCGCGATCGGCTATGTGATCGCAGCCATCCTCTCGATCGGCTTCGTCGTCGCGGTCGTGGTCAACATGCGCAAGGGGCGTCGGGAGGTGGGCTCGGAGATCGAGCTCGCCCCCAATCGCAAGCCCTACTACGACGACGACACGCTCGAGACCAAGAAGCTCGACCGGACGCTCGCGCTCGGGTTGGGAACGCTCGCGGTGATCGGTCTGACCCTGCCGCTCTACTGGCTTGCGGAGCCCGGGCGGATGGAAGGACGGATCGAGGGCTACCGGGAGACGTTCATCAAGCGCGGGGAAGAGCTCTACAACGAGGGTGCCCAGTGCGCGGCCTGCCATGGCCCGAAGGGCGTGGGTGGCGCCGCCAACTACACGATCACGGCGCCGAACGGGGACTTCGTGGCCCAGGTGAGCTGGCAGGCGCCGGCGCTCAACACCGTCTTGTTCCGCTACTCCCGCGACGAGGTTCGCAACATCCTCGTCTACGGTCGGGGCTTCTCTCCGATGCCGGCGTGGGGGGCTGAGGGCGGTGGTCCTCTGACCTCTCAGCAGATCGAGAACATCATCGACTACCTGCAGAGCATCCAGCTCTCCGGTCCCGAGGCGCGCGCCGAGGTCGACAAGGAGATCGCCGAGACCTGCGCCCCCGATGCAGAGGGCCGGTGCACGATCCCGAACGGAGAGTTCGCGACGCTCGGGGAGGCGATCTTCAACATGGGTCTCACCACGAAGTTCGCCGGAGGGGCGTACTCGTGCGGTCGCTGTCACACCGAGGGCTGGAGCTACGGCAAGCCAGGAGTGCCCGGAGGTGGCGCGTTCGGCTGGAACCTGACCGGAGGCCGCTCGCTGCGCCAGTTCCCGACTGCCGAGCAGCAGATCGAGTTCGTCGCGGTCGGGGGTGTCGCGGGCAAGTCCTACGGCATCAGCGGCATGTCAGGCGCGGGCCAGATGCCGGGGTTCGGCGTCAACCCCAACGTCACGCCACCCAACATCCCCGGTCCGAAGATCTACCCGATGTCCCCAGACCAGGTGATGCTCACGCCGGAGCAGATCGCCGCGGTCGTCGAGTACGAGCGGAGCTTGTGAGCGTGAACCTCCTCACCATGTTCGCCGGAATCGCCTGGGATCCTCACATCCGGGGCGTGCTCGTCGTCGCCGTGGGCGTCGCCGTCCTCATGGGGTCCGTCTACCTCATCCTGGCGACGAACGTCGGTGCCCGTCTCGGGCTGCTCCTGTCGCTCGCGGCTCTGTCGGGTTTCATGGTGATCCTCACCCTCATCTGGTGGCTCGTCCCGCCCGGCATCGGTCCTCGTGGAACCAATCCCTCGTGGAAGCCCGTCGAGATCTACGTCAACGACCCACGCGATCCGGAGCCACCCCGCACGAAGGAGCTGGCGAAGCTTCCGCTTCCTCAGGATCTTCCCGCCGCCGATCGGATCCTGGCGGAGCACCCGGAGGTCGCCGAGGACTTCCCGAACGGAGCGACGCTGTCCGACCTGCAGAACTCCCACCCTGAGCTGCTCTCGGCGTACCTCGACAAGGAGGCTCTCGGCGGCTGGCGCCTGGTGTCCTCCGCTTCCGCCGGCGAGGCTCAGGCCGCTGCCGACGCGGCGCTCAAGGCTGCGAACTTCTACAGCTCGCCGACCGCCTACAAGAAGCTCGACACCTTCGAGTACGGAGGCAAGCCGAGCCTGGCGCAGGAGTGTCCCGACGCGAAGGGCGGCTCGTTCCTTCCCGACGATCCGCTCTGCCGGATCTGGCTCAAGATCCGCAACTCGCTCACCCTCAAGCACCCCACCCACTTCGCGGTCGTGCAGGTGCAGGCCGTCATCCCGCAGGAGCCACGCCCCGGTGAGCCACCTCCCTTGCCCGTGGTCGACCGGAACGCACCGATCGTCTCGGTGGTCCTCGTCCGCGACCTCGGCAACGTGCGGCTGATCCCGTTCCTCTACTTCGTGATCTCGCTCGCGCTGTTCGTCTTCTTCGTCCTCGTGCTGCACTATCGGGACAAGACCCTGCAGCAGAACCTCGAGGCGGCGAAGGGGGCTTGAGCGATGGCCCAGTACCTGCCCATCTTCGCCCTGCTCGTGCTGGCGGTCCTCTTCGGCGCGATCAGCCGCGTCGCCCAGCGGCTGCTGGTGCCGCCGAAGCCGACCCCGCCGAAGGTCGCTCCCTACGAGTGCGGCATCATCCCGAGCCGAGAGCCACCGGAGCGCTTCCCGGTGACGTTCTTCCTGGTGGCGATGATCTTCATCGTCTTCGACATCGAGATCATCTTCTTCTTCCCCTTCGCCCTCGCGTTCCGTGACCTGGGTGGCTTCGGGATAGCGGCCGTGGTGATCTTCGCTCTGGCGGTGTTCGAGTCCTTCGTGTACCTGATCGCCAACGGCGCGCTCGACTGGGGCCCCGTCCGCCGAGAGCGTCCTTCTGCGATCGTGAGTCCCGCCCGCACCGCTGCCACCACCATCCGTCGGGTCGGCATGGAGGGCAGGGAACCCCTTGCTGCAGGCGAGGCGGCCTGATGCGACGAGGGGGCTTCCTGGAGGAGGGGCTGGCCGGCCTCCAGCACAACGTGCTCACCGGCACGCTCGAGGGGCTGGTGAAGTGGGCTCGGGCGCGCAGCGTCTTCCCAGCGACGTTCGGGCTGGCCTGTTGCGCGATCGAGATGATGGCGACCGGCGGACCGCACTACGACCTGGCCCGCTACGGGATGGAGGTCTTTCGGGCCTCGCCCCGCCAGGCCGACCTGATGATCGTCGCCGGGCGTGTCTCGCAGAAGATGGCCCCGGTCCTGAGGCAGGTCTACGACCAGATGATGGAACCCAAGTGGGTCATCTCGATGGGCGTGTGCGCGTCGACCGGTGGCATGTTCAACAACTACGCGTTGGTGCAGGGCGTCGACCAGATCGTGCCGGTCGATGTCTACGCCCCCGGATGCCCGCCGGGGCCGGAGACGCTCATGCACGCCATCCTTACCCTCCACCGCAAGATCCTCGACGGTGAGATCACCCGGCGCTCGGGTGAGGGAGCTGGCTTGGTCGTTGACCAGCGGGACGGGCAGACCGTGACCCATGTGGTGCTCGGGAGATCCTGACCGTGTCCGACGAGACCTCGCAGAGCTCACCTGACGAACAGGTGGAGCAGACCCCGGACGCCCACGGGGAGGCGGTGGGCGCGTCGCCGACCCTCCATGGCGCGCCATTGACGACGAGCTGTGGCGACCAGGTGCTGCACGTCGATCGCTCGGGCTATCTCGACCTCGTCAAGGCGCTGCACGACGACGGCTACGTGCTCTGCGCGGATCTGACCGCGGCTGACTACCTGACCCATCCCGGTCGGAAGGACGTTCCGCCCGGGATCGCGCTCGAGCGGTTCGAGGTGATCGTGAACCTGGTCGACCTGGTTCGTCGGCGACGGATCCGGGTGCGTTGCCAGGTGCCGGAGGACACCCCCGAGCTGCCCAGCCTGTGGCAGCTATATCCCGGGACTGAGGCGCCCGAGCGCGAGGTGTACGACCTGTTCGGCATCAGGTTCGACGGGCATCCCGACCTGACCCGAATCCTGTTGCCCGAGGACTGGGTTGGTCACCCCTTGCGCAAGGACTACGAGTCCGGTCGCATCCCCGTCCAGTTCAAGGGCGCACCGTCCCACCGTTGACCGCCATGAGCTCGACTGACGAACAACCCACCGCCGAGTCCCCGGCGGCGTTCACCTCCGAGGGAGCCCAGGAGCTCACGAGCCGCGGCGTGGTCGCCGCGGCGGAGCGCCTGCGCGAGCAGGGCGCGGTGCTACGGCTCTCCGAGGCGGAAGCTGCAGCACAGGCTGAGCTCGAGACCGCGCCCGAAGACGAGACCATGATCATCAACATGGGGCCGCAGCACCCCAGCACCCACGGTGTGCTTCGCCTCATGCTCGAGCTCCGGGGCGAGACCGTGCTGCGGTGCAAGCCGGTGATCGGCTATCTCCACACGGGGATGGAGTGGACGGGTGAGGAGCTCACCTACCTCCAGGGTCCCACCAACGTGACGCGCATGGACTACGCGTCGCCGCTGTTCAACGAGCTCGCCTTCTCGTTGTGCGTGGAGAAGCTGCTCGGCATCGAGGTGCCCCCGCGTGCCGTGTGGATCCGCATGCTGATGACCGAGCTGAACCGGATCTCCTCGCACCTGCTGTTCCTCGCCACGAACGGGATGGACCTGGGTGCGGTCTCGATGATGTTGTACGGCTGGCGCGAGCGTGAGGAGGTCCTGCGCTTCTTCCAGACCGTGACGGGCCTGCGGATGAACCACAACTACATCCGGCCCGGTGGGGTGGCCGCTGATCTGCCACCGGGCTGGCGTGACGGGGTGCTGCGCCTCCTGGAGATGATCCCGCCGCGCCTCGAGGAGTACGACACCTTGATGACCGGCCAGCCGATCTGGCGGGAGCGTCTCCAAGGTGTTGGGGTGATCAGCGCCGAGGAGTGCCTTGCGCTCGGGGTGACTGGCCCGATCCTGCGGTCGACGGGCTTCGCGTGGGATCTCCGCCGGGACATGCCGTACCTGGCCTATGACGAGGTCGAGTTCGATGTCGTCGTCGGCACGTTCGGCGACTCCTTCGATCGGTACGCGATCCGCCTCAACGAGATCCGGGAGTCGATCCGAATCGTGCATCAGGTGCTCGATCGGATGCCCTCGGGGGACTACCGCATCCAAGACAAGAAGGTGACGCCGCCACCACGGGCACGGATCGACGAATCGATGGAGGCGCTCATCCACCACTTCAAGATCTTCACCGAGGGGTTCAAGGTGCCTGAAGGCGAGGCGTACGCAGCGGTGGAGTCACCGAGAGGCGAGCTGGGCTGCTACATCGTGAGCGACGGCTCATCGCACCCGTACCGGATGCACATCCGGGCCCCGAGCTTCTACAACATCCAGGCCCTACCCCATCTGATGCACGGTGGTCTGGTGGCTGACGCGGTGGCGGTGATCTCGTCGGTGGATCCGATCATGGGTGAGGTCGATCGCTGATGGCGCGGCTGACCCCGGAGAACGAGGCGCTGGCGCGCGAGATCATCGCCCGCTACCCGAGACCTCGATCGGCGCTCATCCCGCTGCTGCACCTGGCGCAGGAGCAGGACGGCTACCTCGCGACAGACGCCATGGAGCACGTCGCGGAGCTCGTCGGCTGCTCACCCGCGCAGGTGCTCGGCACCGCGAGCTTCTACGAGATGTTCAAGCTCGAGCCGGTGGGTCGCTACGTCGTGAACATCTGCACCGACATCGCGTGCATGCTTCTCGGAGCCGATGAGCTGCTTCACCACGCCGAGGAGCAGCTCGGCATCCGCGCCGGTCAGACGACCGCGGACGGCGCCATCACCCTCGAGGGGGTGACCTGCATCGCCGCGTGCACCGAGGCTCCCTGCCTCCAGGTGAACTACCGGTATCGCTATCGCGTGACCCCGGAGGCGTTCGACCAGCTCTGCGAGGACCTGCGGGCCGGCCGGGCGGGTGACATCCCTCCCCACGGCACCCTCGCCCGGGTCCGCCAGCACATCCCGGCTGAGCGGGCTGCCGGTCCGGCGGACCCGTCATCCGGGGTGCAACCAGCGTGGATGGCGGAGCGTCCGAGTGGGGAGGCGGTGTGATGGCGATCACCGACGCGCCGAAGATCGTCACCAGCAGGTTCCAGTACGACGACTCGCACACGCTGGCTCGCTACGAGGCGACCGGTGGCTATCAGGCGCTGCGGAAGGCCCTCGGCATGTCGCCCACGGCGGTGGTCGAGGAGGTCAAGGCTGCGAGCCTTCTCGGCCGCGGTGGTGCCGGGTTCCCCGCAGGCGTCAAGTGGGGCTTCTGCCCGCCAGGGGTCTGGCCCCGCTATCTGGTGGTGAACGGAGACGAGAGTGAGCCTGGCACCTACAAGGACCGCATGCTCATGGAGCGCGATCCCCACCAGATCATCGAAGGGGTGCTGATCGCCTCCTACGCCGTTGGCTGCAGCCAGGCGTTCCTCTACGTGCGCGGTGAGATGGCGCTCGCACAGGAGCGGATCGCCGCTGCGCTGAACGAGGCCTACGACGCCGGTTACGTCGGCCGCAACATCCTGGGGTCGGAGTTCTCGCTCGACATCGTCCTGCACTGGGGTGCGGGGGCATACATCGTCGGTGAGGAGACCGCGCTCATCGAGAGCCTCGAGGGCCATCGGGGCATGCCGCGCTTGAAGCCGCCGTACTTCCCAGCGGCCAAGGGTCTCTACCTGCAGCCGACGATCGTCAACAACATCGAGACGCTGTCGAACATCCCGTGGATCGTGGCCAACGGGGCGGAGGCGTTCGCCGCGCTCGGAGCGGAGACATCGAAGGGAACGCGTCTGTTTGCGGTCTCCGGCCACGTCGCGAATCCCGGGGTGTTCGAGGTCGAGTACGGCGTCACCACCTTCCGCGACCTCATCTATGCGCCGGTCTACGCGGGTGGCATCCGTGGCGGCCGCAAGCTCAAGGCGTTCATCCCCGGTGGGGCGTCCTCCCCATGGTTCTTCGAGGAGCACCTCGACCTGCCTCTGGAGAAGGTCACGGTCGACCGTGCCGGCTCGATGCTCGGATCGGGTGCGATCGTCGTCATGGACGAGACCACCGACATGGTGCGTGCCTGTCATCGGGTCGTGCGGTTCTTCGCCAGCGAATCGTGTGGGAAGTGCACTCCCTGTCGGGAGGGCACGACCTGGTTGGAGCGGATCCTCAAGCGGATCCTCGACGGCCAGGGGCGCATGAGCGATCTGGATCTCCTGCTCGATGTGGCGGACAACATCAGCCCCGGCATCGCCTGGCCCCCGAAGCAGACCACCATCTGCCCTCTGGGCCCATCCGCGGTCTCGCCAATCGCGTCGGCGATCAGACGGTTCCGCCACGAGTTCGAGGCTCACATCGCCCGGAACCCGAACGCAGCCCTGGAGGCGAGCGACGGGGGAGCCTCCACCGCCGCGCGGCCGGCCGCAGTCGAGACCGCGGTCTCGCTTGGAGGCCACCATGGCTGATCCACGCAGCGGTGTCGGCGCCGAGCAGGTCGCCGGCGGCGTACCGGTGACGATCAACGGCAAGGAGCTGCTCGCGCGCGAAGGTGAGCTGCTCATCGAAGCCGCTCAGCGCCACGGCATCTACATCCCCCGGTTCTGCTACCACCCGCGGATGGAACCGGTGGGCATGTGCCGGATGTGTCTCGTCGAGGTCGACACCGGCCGTGGGTTCGCTCTGCAGCCGAGCTGCATGCTGACCTGCACCCCAGGCATGGTGGTCGACACCGAATCCGAGGTGACCCGCAAAGCGCAGGACGGCGTGCTCGAGTTCCTGCTCATCAACCACCCCTTGGACTGTCCCGTCTGCGACAAGGGTGGTGAGTGTCCGCTTCAGGACCAGACCGTGGCCTACGGCCCGGGCGAGAGCAGGTTCGTCGAGGAGAAGCGGCACTACGAGAAGCCGATCCCGATCAGCGATCTCGTGTTGCTCGATCGTGAGCGGTGCATCCTGTGCGATCGCTGCACCCGCTTCGCCGACACCGTCGCAGGCGATCCGCTGATCCACTTCATCCATCGGGGGAGCAACACCGAGGTCAACACCTTTCCCGACCACCCCTTCGCGTCGTACTTCAGTGGCAACACGGTGCAGATCTGCCCGGTCGGGGCGCTCACCTCGGTCGACTACCGCTTCCGCGCCCGCCCCTGGGATCTCGAGGAGACCGAGTCAACCTGTCAAAGCTGCGCCGTTGGGTGCCGCATGGCCGTGCAGTCATCGCGCAACCAGGTTCTCCGTTACGTCGGGCTGGATCTCGACGATGTGAACTGGGGTTGGTTGTGTGACAAGGGGCGTTACGGCTTCCAGGCGCTGAACCACGAGGATCGCCTGGGAACCCCGCTGGTGAGGAGCGCGGACGAGCTGGTGCCCAGCCGGTGGAACGAGGCGTACAAGCGCGCTGTCGAGGCGATCCGGGCTGCGCTCGAGTCGCATGGCCCGGCCGGTGTCGCGGTGCTCGGCGGTTCCCGGCTCAGCAACGAGAGCGCGTACGCGTGGGCCAAGCTGGCCAAGGGCGTCATCGGCACCGACAACGTCGATGCACAGCTCGGCGACGGTCTCCCTGCCGAGCTGATCCTCGGCCTGCCCCTCGCCACCATTGACGAGACCTGCACTCCGGGTGGGACGGTGATCCTCTTCGCTCCCGATCTGAAGGAGGAGCTGCCGGTCCTGTTCCTGCGGCTCCGCCACGCGGTCCTGAGGGACCGGGTCACCGTGATCGACTGCCATCCGCACGCCAACAGCTTCACGACGCTCGCCGCCGTGTCACTGCACGGGCGCCCCGGTGAGCAGGCGGAGCTGGCGAAGGTGCTCACCGGTGCGCTCGGCGCCGACCGGGAGGTGGCGGGTGTTGCTCCGGATCGCCTGGCACGGGCCAGGGCGCTCGTCGAGGCCGCGCAGGGCCCGGTCACGGTGGTCCTGGGGCGCCAGACGCTGGGTGAGTCGGGCAGCGCGATCGCGGATGCGGCGTCGGTGCTGCTCGCGGGCCTGCCGGGAGTGCGGTTCCTCAGTGCACTGCGCCGGGCGAACGTGCACGGAGCCCTCGAGATGGGACTGGCGCCCGGAGTGCTCCCGGGTCGGGTCGGGCTCGACGAGGGGCGATCGTGGTTCGCGTCGCACTGGCCGGGTGTTCCCGAGGTTCGGGGACTCGATGCACGAGGCGTGCTCGAGGAAGCAGCCGCTGGTCGGATTGGCGCGCTGATCTTGCTGGGTGCTGATCCGCTCGCCGACTTCCCGGACCGGAAGCTGGCGGAGCAGGCACTCGCCGGCGCGGGCTGCGTGATCGCCGTCGACCAGTTCCTCACCGGATCGTCACAGCTGGCGGATGTGGTCTTCCCCGCGGCGGGCTTCGCCGAGGTGGATGGCACCACCACGAACCTCGAGGGTCGGGTGCTGCCGCTGGGCCAGCGGGTCACGCCGCCGGGGACCGCGCAACCGGACTGGGTGATTGCCGCCGAGCTCGCGCGCCGGATGGGGGCGGACCTCGGCATCGAGTCCGTCCGTGACGTGCAGGATGAGATTCGACGGGTCGCCCCGGCGCGGACCGACCGGGCCGTCGAGCTCGCCGAGGCCGCCGGGGGCGAGGCGCACGCCGAGCTCGAGGTCGGGGCGGAGGCGCAGGCCGAGCTCGGGACCGGGGCAGAGGTGTCCGGCGATGCCGACATGCCACAGGCCGTCACGCCCACGCCTCCGCCGTTGATCGAGCACCGTCCGGGGCCGATCGCCGATCCGCCCCCGGTCGACAGCTACTCGTTGCGGCTGGTGGTCACCCGCAAGCTGTACGACGCGGGTGTGATCGTGTCGCACTCGGCGTCGCTGTCCTCGCTCGCCCCGGGCACGGTCCTGCGGGTGAACGGCTACGACTTCGACCGCCTCGGGGTCGTCGAGGGGTCGGTCGTCCAGGTGAAGTCTCCGAGAGGGAGGATCGACGTCGAGATCCGCATCGACAACGGCATCCCAAGGGGGACCGCCGCGATCGTCGTGAACCAGCCGGGCGTGCCCGTGACCGAGCTGATCGACGCATCCGAGCGGATCACCGACGTGCGGATCGAGAGGGGTGACGCGTGATCCTCGGATTCGACCCGCTGTTCACGGAGGGCGTCGATGGCACCGTTGTCGCCATCGTGCTCCTGAAGGTGGTGCTCGTCTTCGTGCTCCTGCTCGTCGCCACGATGCTGATGGTCTGGTTCGAGCGCAAGCTGATCGGTGACATGCAGAACCGCATCGGTCCTGCGATCGCGGGCCCCTTCGGGATCCTCCAGACGCTCGCCGACGGCATCAAGCTCTTCTTCAAAGAGGATCTGCTGCCGGAGAGAGCCGAGCGGCGGGTGTTCATCCTGGCGCCGTTCCTCTCGTTCGTCCCGGCGTTCCTGCTGTTCTCGATCGTCCCCTTCGGCGGTGACTTCAGCAGCGGGAACGCGGGCGTCGTCACGGTGTTCGGGCGCGACACGTTCCTGCAGCTCGCGGATCCGCCGGTCGGGATCCTCTTCGCGCTGGCGATGTCATCGATCGCGGTCTACGGGGTGATGCTCGCCGGATGGTCGTCCGGCTCGAAGTACCCGCTGCTCGGCTCGGTGCGGGCCTCCGCCCAGATGGTCTCCTATGAGGCGGCCCTCGGGTTGTCGGTGGCGGCGGTCGTGTTGAAGAGCGGCACGCTCAGCACGCACGGGATCGTGGTCTCACAGGCGGGCGATGGGCCCGGAGGCATCCTGCCGAACTGGAACATCCTCCTCGTCGGCTTCGTCCCCTTCGTGCTGTTCCTGATCGCGGCCACCGCCGAGCTCAACCGACCGCCGTTCGACCTGGTCGAGGCCGAGCAGGAGCTCGTTGGCGGTTTCAACACCGAGTACAGCTCAATCCGCTTCGCGCTGTTCTTCCTCGCTGAGTTCATGAACACGGTGACGATGTCGGCGATCATCGTGACGCTCTTCCTCGGCGGTCCGGCAGGTCCGGCGCTGCTCGGGCCGGGGTGGCTCTGGGGCTGCATCTGGTTCTTCGTCAAGCTGATGGTCTTCCTCTTCATCTTCGTGTGGTTCCGGGCCACCCTGCCTCGGTTCCGCTACGACCAGCTCATGGACCTGGGTTGGAAGGTGCTGATCCCGCTCGCCCTCGGCTGGTTCCTCCTCCTCGCCGCGCTCGACGTCGGCCGGGAGCAGGGGTGGAACCCGGTGGTGGTCTCGGGTGTCTCCGTGCTCGTCTTCCTGGTGGGGGCGGGGCTGTTGCGTCTCGCGGTCGGCACGGCCCGGCGAGCCCGCCTCGCAGAGGCCCGGGGCCTAGGAGGTCTCGACTGATGGGCTATCTCGACGGCTTCCTCGTCACCGTCCGCCAGATCGGCAAGCGGGTCACCACCCCCTATCCCGAGCAGAAGGCCCCGAAGCCCGAGCGTCTCCACGGACGGCACGTCCTCAACCGCTACGAGGACGGGATGGAGAAGTGCATCGGCTGCGAGCTGTGTGCCGGCGTGTGCCCGGCCCGGTGCATCTACGTCCGGGGAGCGGACAACCCGCCAGATGATCCGGTCTCCCCCGGTGAGCGCTACGGCTTCATCTACGAGATCAACTACCTGCGCTGCATCCACTGCGATCTGTGTGTTGAGGCGTGCCCCACTGAGGCCATCACCGAGACGAAGCTGTTCGAGTTCTCCTTCCTGAGCCGTGAGGACGCCATCTACACGAAGGACGAGTTGCTCGTGGGCGACGACGGCCGACCGAAGCAGCTGCCGTGGGAGGACTGGCGGGAAGGCGAGGATCTGCCGACCTCGGCGTGGATGCGAGCCACGGCACCGGCTGGCGACGCCACCTTCGAGGGTGTGGTGGCGTGGTCCGGTGAGCTCGGATACGGCGTCCGGGCTCCGGAGCCTCCCCAGGAGGAGGCCGATCGCTCCACGCACGCGCCACCTTCGGAAGCGGGACGCGGCGCGACCCACGATCACGGGCACGGGGGGCACTGAGCGTGGAGACGGCGATCTTCTTCGTGTGCGCGGTGATCGCGCTCTCCGGGGCGCTGGGTGTGGTGTTCTCCCGCAACCCGGTGCACGCCGCGCTGAGCCTGGTCGCCACCTTGTTCGCCATCGCGGTGCTCTTCCTGAACCAGGGGGCGCAGCTGCTCGCCGCGGTGCAGGTGATCGTCTACACGGGCGCGATCGTGGTGCTCATCCTCTTCGTGCTGATGCTGCTCGGCATCGACAAGGAGGAGGATCTCTCGGTGGAGCCTCTGGTCGGCCAGCGCACCCTGGCACTGGTGGTCTCCGCCGCGATCCTCGGCGCGGTGCTGGCGGTGGTCGTCCTCGGAGGCGACGCGCTGGTCACCGGTGCCCGCAGCGTCACCCAGCCGCTCGCCGACGGGGTGGAGATGACCGACATCCGTCAGATCGGCCAGCAGCTGTTCTCCCGGTACGTCTTCCCCCTCGAGGCCACCGCTGCCCTGCTCACCATCGCTGTCGTAGGTGCCGTCGTGCTGGCCCGACGGGTACGCAACCCGCAGCCCCTGCCTGAGCCTGAGCCACTCGATGACGAGGACGGGTGGTTGTACGCGGAGGAGAGCGCCCACTGATGGACACCGACCTGTCCACCGCCTACCTGAGCCTGTCCGCGGTGCTCTTCGCCATCGGTGCCTTCGGGCTGCTGGTGCGCCGGAACCCGCTGGTGATGGTGATGTGCGTGGAGCTCATGCTCAACGCGGTGAACCTGACCTTCGTCACCTTCGGGAGGATGCTCGACGACATCACTGGTCAGATCATCGTGTTCTTCGTGCTGGTCGTGGCAGCCGCGGAGGTGGTGATCGGGCTCGCCATCGTCGTGGCGGTCTCGAGGCGCCGCCCGGGTGCCACGGCGGACGATCTGCGGATCCTCAGGGGATAGGGGCTGCGATCTGATGGCTGATCTGGTCTGGTTGATCCCTGCTCTGCCGCTGGCAGGCTTCGTGTTGCTCCTGCTCGCTGGTCGCCGGATGGGCGAGCCTCTCTCCGGCTGGCTGGCGACCGTGATGGTCGGGGCGTCGTTCGTGGTCTCGGTCGTGGTGTTCCTCGGCCTACGCAACGAGCCGGGACACCTGTTCACGGAGAGCCTCTTCGAGTGGATCCCGGCCGGCGACCTCCGCGTCCACGTCGGCATCCACCTCGATGCCCTGTCGATGACGATGGTGTTGTTCATCACCGGAGTCGCCGCGCTGATCCACCTCTACTCGATCGGGTACATGCACGGTGATCCGCGGTTCTCGAAGTTCTTCCTCTATCTGAACCTCTTCGTCTTCTCGATGCTGGTGCTCGTCCTGGGCGACAACCTGCTCCTGACGTTCGTCGGTTGGGAGGGCGTCGGTGCCTGCTCGTACTTCCTGATCTCGTTCTGGTTCGAGGACGAGGCCAACGCGAGCGCGGGCAAGAAGGCCTTCATCACCAACCGGGTGGGTGACTGGGGCTTCATGGTTGGCATCTTCGCCACGTTCTTCGTCTTCGGCACGATCACCTACGCCGAGTTCCTGCCTCTCGCGCCGGGTCTCGGGGCGTCCACCGCCACCTTCATCGTCCTGATGCTCGTCGTCGGCGCAGTGGGCAAGTCGGCCCAGATCCCCCTCTACATCTGGCTCCCTGACGCGATGGCCGGTCCGACCCCGGTCTCTGCGCTGATCCACGCCGCCACGATGGTCACCGCGGGCGTCTACGTGATGTGCCGGATCAACCCGCTCATCGCGGCGTCCTACGACTGGGTTCCGTCGCTGATCGCCTGGATCGGTGTGCTCACCGCGCTGCTCGCGGCGACCATCGCCACCAGTCAGTACGACATCAAGAAGGTCCTGGCCTACTCGACGATCAGCCAGATCGGGTTCATGTTCCTGGCGGTGGGAGTCGGGGCCTACTGGGCCGCCATCTTCCACATGGTGACCCACGCCTTCTTCAAGGCACTGCTCTTCCTCGGAGCCGGCTCGGTCATCCACGGCATGCACGACGAGCAGGACATGCGCTGGATGGGGGCGCTCCGGCGGTTCATGCCGATCACCTCGGTCACGTTCATCGTCGGGTGGTTGGCGATCGCAGGGGTGCCGCCGCTCTCGGGCTTCTGGTCGAAGGACGAGATCCTCACCTACGCGCTCCACGAGAGCCCGGTCCTCTACGCGATCGGCCTGCTCACCGCGCTGCTCACCGCCTACTACATGAGCCGACAGGTGTTCCTTGTCTTCTACGGCGACGCCCGATGGGCCGAGACCAGCCGTGCGGAGGCCGAGGCGAAGGCCCGTGCGGCGTCCGCGGGCACGGCGGAGGAGCTCCCGGACGGCGGTCGCGGCGGCGAGGTCCCCGCCACGGCAGCGACGTCCTCCGGTGGTTCCGCGGAGGATGAGGCACACCCCCGGTTCCCCGAGGGGTTCCAGCCCCACGAGTCGCCCTGGACGATGACCCTCCCCCTCGGTGTCCTGGCCGTGCTCGCTGCGATCGCCGGGGTCCTGAACCTGCCCTTCCCGGATTCGATGCACTTCCTCGAGCACTGGCTCGAACCCGTGTTCGTGCTCGGCAACCCGGCTGAGCTGACCTACTCCGATGCGACCATCGCGGTCCTGCTGCTCGTGTCGTTCGTCGTCGCCCTGGCCGGGATCGCAGCGGCGGCGGGGGTCTACCTCCAGGGCCGGGTCAGCGCCGCACGAGTCGAGCCGGTCGTGCTGCAGAACGCGTGGTACATCGATCGTGGCATCGCTGCGTTCATGGGCGGACCGGGTTTTGAACTGGCCGAGGGGGCGGCGGCCGGCGACCGGCTGATCATCGACGGGGCGGTCAACGGCGTCGGTCGGGCCGTGCGGTGGCTCGCCGCGCGGGTTCGGTACGTGCAGAGCGGCTTCGTGCGCGCCTACGCCCTGATGGTGGCGGTCGGCGCAGTGCTGCTGAGCGCGTGGATCCTGACGAGGGTGCTCGCATGGTGATGGCTGACACGACCCTGGCCTCGCACGCCGCGGCCGGTTTCCCGGTGCTGCCGGCGATGACGCTGCTCCCGGTGCTCGGGACGCTGGTCATCGCGGTGACGCCTCGCTCCCGCCCCGAGCTGCACCGGCTCACCTCGATTCTCACGGCGATGACCGTGTTCGCCATCAGCCTCTGGGTGCTCGCCGAGTTCCGCGCCGATGATCCCGGGTTTCAGTTCGTCTCGAGCCAGACGTGGGTCCGCGAGCTCGACATCAAGTTCATCCTTGGGGTCGACGGCATCTCGCTCTTCCTCGTCGTGCTCACGGCGATCCTGTTCCCGATCGCGCTCTTCGCTGCGAAGCCCGACCACGACGAGAAGGGCTACTACCTGTGGATCACCCTGCTCGAAGCCGGCTGTCTGGGGGTGTTCCTCGCGCTCGACCTGTTCCTGTTCTTCCTGATGTTCGAGCTCACGATCGTGCCGCTCTACTTCCTCATCGGTCGGTGGGGGCACGGTCGCCGGGTCTACGCGGCGACGAAGTTCTTCCTGTTCACGATGGTCGGGTCGGCCTTCATGCTCGTCAGCATCGTCGCCCTCGTCGTGCTGGCGAAAGCGGGGGAGACCGGAGGTGTGAGCTTCGATCTCCAGCGGGTGGTCAGCTCGGTGCAGAGCGGAGGTGTCGCCCGCGACACCGCCCGCTGGCTCTTCCTGGGCTTCGTGGTGGCGTTCGCCATCAAGACGCCGGTCTTCCCGTTCCACACCTGGCTGCCCGATGCGCACACCGAGGCACCGACGGCGGGGTCCGTCGATCTGGCCGGTGTCCTCCTCAAGCTCGGGACCTACGGCTTCATGCGCTATGGGCTGTATCTGTTCCCCGAGGCGTCCGTGTGGTTCGCACCGGTGATGCTGACCCTGGGGACCATCGGCATCGTCTACGGCGGGATCGTGGCCGCGATGCAGCGCAACCTGAAGCGCTTGGTCGCCTACTCGTCGGTGGCGCACATGGGCTTCGCCGTCGTCGGTCTCTTCGCGCTGAACACCGAAGGCTTGCAGGGCAGCGTCATGGTGATGGTGAACCACGGCATCACCACGGGTGCGCTGTTCATCCTTCTCGGTTGGATCTACAAGCGCCGGCACACCTACGAGATCGCCTCGTTCAGAGGTCTGCAGAAGGTGGCGCCCTGGTTCGCCGGCGCGTTCACCGTCACGATGCTGGCCTCCATCGGCGTTCCGGGGCTGAACGGCTTCGTCGGAGAGTTCCTGGTGCTCCTCGGCACGTTCGTCGCTCATCGCTGGTGGGCCGTGGTGGCTGCGTCCGGGGTGATCTTCGCAGCGCTCTACCTGCTGTGGGCCTACCAACGGGCCTTCCACGGTGAACCGGATGAGGAGAACCGCACCTTCCCGGAGATGGTCCTCAGCGAGAAGGTCGTCATCCTCCCGCTCATCGCTCTCATGGTCTTCATCGGCGTGTACCCCAAGCCGATGCTCGATCGCATCGAGCCGGCGGTGGAGCAGCTGATCGCGCACGTTGAGGCGAGCACCGGCCTCCAAGAGCCCGTCACCCAGGCGGGCGAGCAGCTCGATCCCGCTCGGATCGAACAGAAGCTCGGCGAGGCTGAAGAAGGTCACGCTGGCGGCGAGAGCACCGGCCACGAGGAGAGCGGGCGATGAGAACGCTCGGAATGTTGCTGGCGCAGAGCGAGGGCTTGCTCGGGGCGATGACCGCCGGGGGCTCCTCGGCTCCCGCTGCCGGCCCGGTTCCCACACCGTCGGTCGAGTGGTGGGCGCTGTTGCCGGCGCTGACGCTGGGTGTCGGCGCGCTCGTCCTGATCACCTTGACGTCGCTGTTGAAGGGGCGCCTCTTCCGCGGGTTCCACGCCCTCTACACGATCGTGATCGCCGCCGCCGCGATGCTCGCCGCGTTGCCGGTGTGGGCACGGGTCCAGGGGTGGCCGCGGCTGCTGTGGATCGACCTCGATCACTCGGACGGGGTGGGGGCCTTCAGCGCCCTTGGGGGGATGATCGGGGTTGACGGCTTCGGGCTCTTCATCACGGTCGTGATCGCGGCGACGGTCGCGGTCACCGCGCTGTTCGCCGACCACTACCTGCGCCGCGAGGATCTCGAAGGTCCCGAGTTCTACGTCCTCATGCTGCTGTCAGCGTTCGGCGGTGTCGTCATGGCGATGGCCAACGACCTGATCGTGTTGTTCCTCGGCCTGGAGACGCTGTCGATAGCGGTCTACGTGCTGACGGCGATGCATCTGCGACGAGCCCAGTCTCAGGAGGCTGGCTTCAAGTACTTCATGCTCGGCGCGTTCTCGTCCGCGTTCTTCCTGTACGGCATCGCGCTGCTCTACGGGGCCACTGGCTCGACCAACTTCATCGAGATCAAGAACTTCCTCGCTGCGAACGTCGTGGTCCGGGACGGGCTGCTGCTGCTCGGCATGGCGATGCTCTTGGTGGGTCTGGCCTTCAAGGTCGCTGCGGTGCCCTTCCACGCCTGGAGCCCGGATGCCTACGACGGCGCCCCAACGGCGGCCGTGGTCTACATGGCGGCGGCCGTGAAGGCGGCGGCGTTCGGCGGCATCGCCCGGGTGTTCGTGTTGACGCTGTCGACGCAGATCAACGACTGGCGCCCGCTCATCTACGGGTTGGCCGTGCTGTCGATGCTGGGGGGGTCCCTTCTGGCGATCGTTCAGAGCAACGTCAAGCGGATGCTCGCCTACTCGTCGATCAACCACGCCGGGTTCATGCTGGTCGCGGTCTCGGCGGGCACCCCGCTGGGTGTGCGCGCGGTGCTCTTCTACCTGGCCGCGTACGCCTTCATGGTGGCGGGGTCCTTCGGGGTCGCGACCCTCGTGGGGCGGCGCGGGGATGACCGCCACTGGCTGGCGGACTACCGGGGGCTTTCCCACACCAATCCGCTCTTGGCCCTGATCTTCAGCATCCTCCTGCTGGCGCAGGCGGGCGTGCCCTTCACCTCGGGCTTCTTCGCCAAGTTCTCCGCCATCACCGCCGCCATTGACGCTGGCGAGACCTGGCTGGCCGTCGTTGCCATGGTCACCGCGGTGATTGCGGCGTTCCTCTACCTCCGGGTGGTCGTGGCGATGTACATGGCCGGCGGGGAGCGCGGCGAGGAGCGTCCCTCGTCGACCCCCGTGCACGTCCCGCGCACCGCGGCGGTCGGTCTCGCGATCTGCTTTGGCGTCACGATGGCGGCAGGCATCGCGCCCAGTCCCCTCTATGACGCTGCAGGGAGGGCCTCGTTGCAGCTCGTGGAGGAGCCGACCCCCGGCCTCAGCGCGCCGGTGGATCTGGACGCCTCCGTCGGCACCGTCGAGCCGGCTCCGGGTCCCTGAGCCGGCTCTGCGTCTCCCGCCCAGCGTGGTGGCGGTGCGCTCAGAGCGCGGATTTCCTGCCTTGTTCTCGCGTTCACTAGGCTCGGCGACCGATGTCGCAGACGTACTCGGACTTCCTGCGCCAGTACCTCACGGTGGCCATCTTCGGCGGGCTGGGTCTCGCCATGGCCGGGCTGATGCTGGGTGTCGGGCGCATCCTGCGGCCGGTTCGCCCCCAGGAGCAGAAGTACATCACCTATGAGAGTGGCGTCGATCCGGTGGGTGCCGGCTGGAACCAGAGCCAGATCCGGTACTACGTGTTCGCACTGCTGTTCGTGCTGTTCGACGTCGAGGCGGTGTTCATCTTCCCCTGGGCCACCCGCCTCGAGGCCTATGACCTGTTCGGGCTCATCGAGATGGGGGTCTTCATCGTGATCCTCGCCCTGGGGCTCGTGTACGCCTGGCGCAAGAAGGTGCTGCGGTGGGTCTAGTCGAGAGCGGCAAGATGCCGAAGCCGCTGACCAAGCTGCTGAACCTGAGTCGCAAGTACTCCATCTGGGTCTACCAGTGGGGTCTGGCCTGTTGCGCGATCGAGATGGGCGCGGCGTTCGCCTCTCCGCGCTATGACGTGATGCGTCTCGGCGTCATCCCGTTCCCCGCCAGCCCCAGGCAGGCCGACCTGGTGGTCATCGCGGGCACGGTCACCGACAAGATGGCACCCGCGCTGGTTCGCCTGTACGAGCAGATGCCCGATCCCAAGTACGTCATCAGCATGGGGAGCTGCGCCAACTGCGGAGGTCCCTACTGGGATTCCTACTCGGTCACCAAGGGTGTCGATCAGCTCATTCCCGTCGACGTCTACGTGCCCGGGTGCCCTCCGCGCCCAGAAGCACTCCTGGAGGGCATCGTCCTGCTCCAGGAGCGCATCCAGGACGAGGACATGGCTGAACGTTGGAGGGGTGAGCCCCTTGTCGTCGGCTGATACCGCCACCGATACCGGCGAGGAGACGCAGGCGCCCGAGCGCGACGAGCGCCGCGAGGCCCTGCTCGCTGAGCTGTCAGACGAGCTCGGCGACGCGGTTGTCGGCTCGCACATCAGCGTCGGTCACACCCTCTGGGTGCGCGTCGAGCGCGCTGCCTGGAGGCAGACCGCCGAGCTTGCCCGGCACCGCATGCGCTTCGACTTCTTCGACTTCCTCTCCGCGATCGACTGGCTCCCGTCGCCGTTCGGCCGCGACATGGACAGCCAGGAGGACATCGCCGTCCACGGCAGCGAGCCGAAGGAGCCGACGCCGATGACCACCGGCTACGCCGGGGGGGAGACCCGGTTCCAGCTCCTGGCGCGGCTCTACAGCACCCGACGGGACATCGACGTGGTGCTGAAGACAGACGTGCCCGAGGATGACCTACGGGTGGAGAGCTGGGCGTCGGTGTACCCCGGGGCGAACTGGCACGAGCGTGAGACCTGGGAGATGTTCGGCATCGAGTTCATCGGCCACCCCAACCTCGCGCACATCTACCTGCCGTCGGGCTTCGAGGGGCATCCCCTCCGCAAGGACTTCCCCCTCGTCGCACGGCGGATCAAGCCCTGGCCGGGCATCGTCGACGTCGAACCCATGCCGGGCGGTTCCGGTGACGAGGAAGGGGAGGGCGAATGACGGCTCCCACTGATCTTCGAGACGAGCCGTTCATCTCCGACCGCGAGAAGCTCGCCTTCGTGGCTGCTCGCGCGGCTGACGCCAGAGTCAACCTGGAGCTCGAGACCGAGGGCATGACGCTCAACATCGGTCCCCAGCACCCGGCGACCCACGGCACGCTGCGGATCGTGGCCAAGCTCGACGGAGAACAGATCGTCTCCGCCGAGCCGCTGTGCGGGTACATGCACCGCGGGTACGAGAAGCTCACCGAGGTCCGCTCGTACCCGCAGGTCACCACGCTCATCAACCGGATCGACTGGCTCGGCAGCTTCGCCAACGAGGTGCCGTTCATCCTCGCCGCCGAGCGGTTGATGGGCATCGAAGCTCCGCCGAGAGCGCAGTGGATCCGCACGATCCTGTTCGAGATGTCGCGCATGGCCAACATCGCGCTGTTCCTCGGCGACATCGGCTTGCAGCTCGGAGGCCTGACCGCGGGCTTCTATGCCTTCCGCGACCGCGAGTACGTCCTCAACCAGATCGAGGCGGTGACGGGTGGGCGGTTCCACCCCAACTTCGACCGCATCGGCGGCCTGAAAGACGACCTTCCGAAGGGTTGGATCGACGAGACGAAGAAGGCGATGCGGATGATGCGTCGCCTCTGCGACGAGCTGGAGGACCTCGTGCTCGGCAACGAGATCTTCCAGGCCCGGTGCCGAGGCATCGGCGTGATCCCGGCTGATGTCGGTCTGTCCTATGGGCTCTCCGGGGCGAACATCCGCGCGAGCGGCGTCGATTGGGATCTCCGGCGTGACAGCTGCCCACCGGGCCTCGTCTACGACCAGGTCGATTGGCGGGTCTGGACGCACCCGGACGGCGACTCGTACGCCCGGACGTGGGTCCGTCTCCAAGAGACCCGGGAAGCCACCTACATCGTCGATCAGCTGCTCGACACCATCCCGAGCGGGCCGATCATGGCCAAGGTGCCGCGCATCATCAAGGTGCCCGAGGGTGAGGCCTACGTCGAGACCGAGAACCCCCTCGGCGCGATGGGCTACTACGTCGTGAGCAAGGGCGATCTCGTGCCGTTCCGGGTGAAGATCCGCTCGGCGTCGTTCAACAACGTCTCGATCATCCCGTGGGTCTGCCGGGGGGTCTACGTACCCGACCTGGTGACGATCCTGGCCAGCTTGTACTTCATCCTGGGGGACATCGACCGGTGATCACCCTGCTGGCGCAGTTCGACCCCCCCTACTGGCTGTCGACGGTCATCAAGCTGCTCGTGGTGGCCGTGGTGGTGCCGACCACCGCGCTCATCCTCGGCATCGTCTTCCTCTTCAAGGTGATGAGCTGGATGCAGAGCCGGCTTGGTCCCCAGGAGGCCGGCCCCCGCGGCCTGCTCCAGCTCCTCGCCGACGGCGTGAAGTTCCTCCAGAAGGAGGATCTCATGCCCAACGGAGCGGACAGCTTCGTGTTCAAGGCCGCACCGGTCGTCGTGCTGATGTCGACCTTCCTCGTCTACGTGGCGATCCCCACGAGCAAGCACCTGGTCGTGGAGGATCTCGACGTCGGGATCTTCTTCGTCCTCGCGGTGTCATCGCTGTCGGTCATCGGCGTCCTGATGGCCGGCTGGGCGTCGGCCAACAAGTACTCCCTCCTCGGCGGGCTGCGCGCCGCAGGACAGCTCATCGCCTACGAGCTCCCGATGGTGCTCGCCGTCGTCGGCGTCGTCATCCAGGCGGGCACGTTGAACCTGAACGGCATCGTCGAGGCTCAGAGCAACGGCGGGATCTTCGGCTGGGATGGCATCGGGTTCCCCTACATCCTCACCCAGTTCGTGGGGTTCGCGATCTTCCTCATCGCCGTGCAGGCTGAGCTCACCCAGACGCCCTTCGACATGCCGGTGGCCGAGTCGGAGATCGTCTCTGGCTACCAGGTCGAGTACTCCGGCTTCCGGTTCCTCTTCTTCTTCCTCGCCGAGTTCGCCACCGCGTTCGCCTTCGGTGCGGTCGCGGCGGTCCTGTTCCTCGGTGGGTGGGCCGTTCCGTGGCTCGACACGAACAGCGACTGGTACTACGTGCTCGGGCCAGCGGTGCTCTTCGCCAAGATCATGCTGGTCTCGTTCCTGATCTTCTGGTTCCGCTTCACCTACCCGCGGTTCCGAGAGGACCAGCTCCAGGCGATCGCCTGGAAGTTCCTGATCCCTCTGGCTCTCGTGAACATCGTCGCCACTGGCGTGCTCAAGGTGGTGTTCTGATGCCAAAGGTCCCCGGTCTGATCAAGGGTCTCGGCGTCACCTTCGGCGAGATGGTCAAGACGCTCAAGGACGGTCCGGTCACCGTGCAGTATCCGCACGAGAAGGAGCAGCCCGCTCCTCGGGCCCGTGGGGTGATCGCTCTCCATGAGGAGAACTGCACCGCCTGCATGCTGTGTGCTCGCGAGTGCCCCGACTGGTGCATCTACATCGAGGCCCACAAGTACCTGGCGCCGCCGCGCCGGGAAGGTGGCAAGCCCCGCCAGAAGAACGCGCTCGACCGGTTCGACATCGACTTCTCGCTTTGCATGTTCTGCGGGATCTGCGTCGAGGTCTGCCCGTTCGAGGCCCTCTACTGGAGCCCTGAGTACGAGTTCAGCGAGCTGCGCATCGCCGATCTGCTGCATGACAAGGAGCGGCTCGGCCAGTGGATGCAGACAGTCCCTGACTTTGAGCCCTACGAGAGCGGCGCCGAGGTCAAGCCGAAGAAGGTGCCGCGGTGATCGGAGTCGGTAGGGTGCTCGCCGCGGACCTGCTCGTCGCGCAGAACATCGCGTTCTACCTGATCGCGGTCGGGATGGTCATCGCCGCGGTCAGGGTGGTGACGGTCAAGAACATGGTGCACGCCGCGCTCTGGCTCGTCCTGGTGCTCGGCGGCATCGCCGCGCAGTTCATCCTGCTCGCGGCGGAGTTCATCGCGATCACCCAAGTGCTCGTCTACATCGGCGCCATCATCGTCCTGTTCTTGTTCGGCATCATGCTCACCAGGGCACCGATGGACCGCTCACCCGACCTCGACCACCCGAAGCAGGCCCGGGTTGTCGGGGCCGCCATCGGTCTGGTGCTGCTGGCGGTGATGGGCTACGCGCTCTGGGACGGCTTCGAGGACCGGCAGTTCGGGCAGATCCTCGTGCAGCGCACGGCCCAGGTGAGCGACTCGATCTTCTCGACCTACCTCCTGCCCTTCGAGGTGGTGTCCGTGCTTCTGCTCGCCGCCCTGATCGGCGCCATCGTCCTCGCGAGGCGTGACTGATGCTCGTCAACCAGTTCTTGTTCCTCGGCGCGATCCTCTTCTGCATCGGCGTCTACGGCGTGCTGGCCCGCCGCAACGCGGTGCTGCTCCTCATGTCGATCGAGCTCATCTTGAACTCGGTCAACATCAACCTGGTGGCGTTCGGTGCGCTGTGGCACGCCAACGACCCGTCGAACCTGTCCGGCCAGGTGTTCGCGCTGTTCGTGATCGCGATCGCCGCGGCTGAGGTCGGGGTGGGGCTCGCGATCGTGCTCATGCTCTACCGCACCCGCCGGAGCATCGACGTCAGCGAAGTCGATCTCATGAAGGGCTGATCCGAGCATGGACCAAAACGCTGGCTGGTTCCTCGAGAACGCCTGGATCATCCCGCTGATCATGGCGGGTTCGTTCCTGACGATCCTGTTCTTCGGCAAGCGCCTCCCCGAGCGGGGCACGGCAGGCATCGGCATCGTCGCTGTCGGGGTGTGCCTCGTTCTCTCCCTGGGGGTGGCCACCCAGTGGGTACAGCGGGTCAACGACCCCCCGGTGGTCGAGCACGGCACGAGCACCGAGGGTGCCGGGGTGCACGGTGCCGACGCGGGTGAGCCACCGGAGACGGGCGGGCCACACGACGGCCCTGCCGTCGAGCAACCCGGCCCCGTTGGGGTGGAGGGCGAGCACGCGGCAGCGGTGAGCCTGGCAGTCCCCGCCGCCGCTGAGGGTGGGGAGCATCATGAGGTCCCGCCGGTGGTGAACCAGATCACCTGGTTCCAGAACGGCGGGGTCGAGTTCAAGGTCGGGACCCTTGTCGACGGCCTCACCGCCATGATGCTGGTGACCGTCACGATCATCTCCCTGCTGGTGCACATCTACTCGCGGGAGTACCTCCACGGCGACGTCCGGTTCACGCACTACTACGCGTTCCTCAGCCTCTTCACGGCAGCGATGCTCTTCTACGTCATGTCGTCTAGCACCCTGCAGATGCTGGTGGGCTGGGAGCTGGTCGGTGTCTGCTCGTTCACCCTCATCGGGCACTGGTGGGAGGAGAAGAAGAACACCGATGCGGCGCTGAAGGCCTTCCTCACCAACCGGGTGGGCGACGTGGGACTCCTCCTCGGGGTCGTGGTCACGTTCTTCGCCGCCGGAGGCACGTTCGAGATTCTCGAGATCAACGGCTACGCGCTGTCCCCGGGAGCGAACCAGACCTTGCTGCTGGTGGGTGCACTTCTTCTCTTCGGTGGCGTCACCTCCAAGTCGGGTCAGTTCCCGCTCCACACCTGGCTCCCCGACGCCATGGCCGGCCCCACGCCGGTCTCCGCGCTCATCCACGCCGCCACTATGGTCGTGGCAGGCGTCTATCTCATCGCCCGCCTGTACGCGGTGTTCTTCGAAGGCCTCAACATCGGTGCCAACGCCATCAACTACGTCGCCTTGATCGGCGGCGTCACCATCCTGGTCGGAGCGTCGCTGGCGTTCGTCCAGCATGACCTCAAGAAGGTGCTCGCGTACTCCACGATCAGTCAGCTCGGCTACATGGTCATGGCTCTCGGTGTGGGCGCATGGACGGCCGGCGTGTTCCACCTGTTCACGCACGCGTTCTTCAAGGCAGGCCTGTTCCTCGGTGCGGGATCGGTCAGCCACGCCGCTCACCACACCTTCGACATGCGCGAGATGGGCGGCCTCCGCAAGCACATGCCCGCGACCTTCGCCACCTTCGTGATCTGCACAGCGGCACTGATGGGCATCTTCCCGCTCGCTGGCTTCTGGTCGAAGGACGAGATCCTCGCTGGCGCATCCCAGGGGCAGGAGCAGGCCTACACCCTGATGCTCATCATGGGTGCCATCGGTGCGTTGCTCACCGCCGCCTACATGACCCGGGCGATCTACCTGACGTTCTTCGGCGAGTACCGGGGCCACGGCACCCCGCACGAGTCGCCGCGCATCATGACCATCCCGCTGTGGATCCTCTCCTTCGGCGCGGTGACCTTCGGTTTCCTCAACTTCCCGAAGGTCCTCTCGCTCCCCGAGGGCCTCACCACGCGCTTCGAGCACTTCGTGGAGCCGACGTTCCTCTTCCCCGAGATCGAGCACCCGACGTTCAACCCTGTGCTGGCGATCGTGTCGACCCTCCTGGCAGCGCTTGGGTTCGCGCTGGCGTACCAGTACTACTGGCTGGGGCGGAGCCCGCTCGCTGGCCTCAGCCAGAAGAGCGGCTTCCGTCAGGGATACGTCCTGCTGCAGAACAAGTACTACCTCGACACCCTCTACACCGACATCATCGTCGGGGCCACGAAGGGGCCCATCGCCCGGGCTTCGTACTGGTTCAACCAGTACGTCATCGACGCGATCGTCAACGGCGCCGGTCGTATCTCCGTTGCGATCGCGTCCGTGCTGTATCGCGAGGTCGACCAGCAGGTCATCGACGGCATCGTCAACGGCTGCGGGTACGTCTCGGAGAGCTCCGGTCAGGTGCTACGGCGCATGCAGACCGGCAAGGTCCAGCAGTACGCCGCGCTCCTGTTCGCCGCCGCAGCCGTCCTGGCGGGCGCGTTCATCGTCGCCGTCTCCCTCTAACCCGTCACCAGAAGCGAGAGAGCAGAGATGAAGGAATTCCTGAATGACTGGGGCCTGAGCCTGGCGGTGTTCTTGCCGCTGTTCGGGGCAGCCATCATGCTGCTGATCCCGCGCCGTGAGGAGCAGCTCCACAAGCTCATCGCCCTCCTCACCAGCGGAGCCGTGCTGGTCATCGGCGTGCTCCTCGTGGCGAACTTCAACTACGACGACGGCCGGACGTTCCAGTACGTCGTCGACAAGGCGTGGATCCCGCTCATCAACAGCCGCTACATCGTCGGTCTCGACGGCATCTCGCTCCCCCTGCTAGCGCTGACGGTCCTCGTGGTGCCGCTGTGCGTCATCTACTCCTGGAACCACATCCCCGAGCCGGGGAACCCGAAGGCGTTCCTGGTTCTCATGTTGATCCTCGAGACGGGCATGGTCGGCTCCTTCGTGGCGCTTGACCTCATCCTGTTCTTCGTGTTCTTCGAGGTCGTGCTGCTGCCGATGTACTTCATGATCGGCGTCTGGGGTGGTGAGCAGCGCCAGTACGCCTCCATCAAGTTCTTCCTCTACACCCTGTTCGGATCCGCCCTCATGATCGTGGCCTTCCTCGCGCTGTACTTCCTCTCCGCTGAGGTCGAGGTCGCACCGGGCGAGTTCGCTCACACGTTCGACATGCGGCTCCTGCCGACCGCCGCGCAGGCCATCTCGTCGACCGCGGCCCTCTGGATCTTCGGGGGCATGTTCATCGGGTTCGGCATCAAGGTCCCGATGTTCCCCTTCCACACCTGGCTTCCCGACGCCCACACCCAGGCACCGACGGTGGGCTCGGTGATCCTGGCCGCAGTGCTCCTCAAGCTCGGTACCTACGGGTTCGTGCGCATCGCGCTGCCGATCCTCCCGGAAGCGGCCGAGACGTGGGCTCCGATCATCGGGGGTCTGGCCGTGGTCGGCATCATCTACGGAGCCCTCTGCTGTCTGGCACAGACCGACATGAAGCGCCTGATCGCGTTCTCGTCGGTGGCGCACATGGGCTTCGTGATGCTCGGCATCGCCACGCTCACCGACTTCGGCATCAACGCTGCGATCTTCGGGATGGTCGCCCACGGGCTCATCACCGGGATGCTGTTCTTCCTCGCCGGCTCGACGAAGGAGCGATACCACACCCTCGAGATCGCGCGGCTGGGTGGGCTCCTCAAGCAGGCGCCGCGCATGGGATGGATCCTCGGCTTCGCCTCGATGGCGTCGCTCGGTCTGCCGGGGCTCGCGGGGTTCTGGGGGGAGTTCCCGGCCATCCTGTCCGCGTACAACCCGGGTGGGTCCGATCCGAACGTCGCACTCTTCCGTGCCTACATGGTCGTCGCCGCCATCGGCACGGTCCTGGCCGCCGGGTACCTGCTCTGGCTGTACCAGCGGGTTGCGTTCGGCACGCCGAAGGAGGAGTTCGCCCACGACAGCCACATCCACGACGTCACACCCCTCGAGTGGGTGGCGTGGATCCCGATGCTCGTCGGCATCGTGGCGCTCGGCGTGTATCCCAACCTGATCTTCCGGGTGACCGACCCGGCGGTCACGAGCACGATGGCCGCCTTCGGGGTGGGGGGCTGACGCCGTGCTAGCCCAGCTGGACGGGCTGATGACCTGGGAGTCGCCCACCGTCGACTTCCATGCGCTCGCACCCGAGATCGTCGTGGTGGCGACGATCTCGCTGCTCATCCTCCTCGATCTCTTCGGTGGGGAGCGCAACAAGTGGACCCAGCCGTCGGTCGCGGGCATCGGGCTCCTGATCGCCGGCATCCCTGTCGTCACGCTCGCCTACGACGACGTCGACCGCGTCCTGTTCGGAGGGGCTTACGTCGTCGATGACTTCGCGCTCGTGCTCAAGGCGCTCTTCCTCGTCTCCGGGTACGTGGTCGTGCTGATCTCGACCAACTACATCGCCGAGGGTGACTACTGGGAGGGTGAGTACTACCAGCTCCTCCTGTCCTCGGTGCTCGGCATGATGGTCATGGCCTCGGCGCGCGACCTGGTGAGCATCTTCGTGGCTCTCGAGCTGCTGTCGATCCCCGCATACATGCTCGCCGCATGGCGCAAGCGTGATCTCAAGAGCAATGAGGCGGGCCTGAAGTACTACCTCATGGGTGTGTTCGCCTCCGCGATTCTGCTCTACGGCATGTCGTTGCTCTACGGCCTGACGGGTTCGACCCTTCTGCGCGACATCGGTGCCTACGTGGGCGATCTCGCCGAGCTCCGACCGGTCGTTGCGTTGGCCATCGTGTTCGTGATCGTCGGCTTCGCGTTCAAGATCTCCGCCGTCCCGTTCCACACCTGGGCGCCTGACACCTACGAGGGTGCGCCGACGCCCGTCACCGCGTTCCTCGCGGTTGCTTCGAAGGCGGCTGGCTTCGTGGCGATCCTGATCTTGGTTTTCGTCGCGTTCTACGACCCGACCGGTGCGGACGTCTACGAGCCGGCGTTCTTCGTGCTCTCCTTGGTGACGATGACGGTGGGGAACCTGATCGCGCTCCGTCAGACCAACGTCGTTCGGCTCATGGCCTACTCCGGCATCGCCCAGGCCGGCTACATCATGGCCCCCCTGGCTGTCGCGGGTGCCAGCACGAGTGCAGGCGTGACCGCCCTGCAGGCCGTCGTCGTGTACCTGCTGATCTATGCCGCGATGAACCTCGGGGCGTTCGCGGTGATCATCGCCGTGGCCCGCAAGACCCGCTCGGCGGAGCTCGACTCCTACGGTGGTCTCTTCCAGTACGCCCCGGGCTTGGCGGTGGTGATGACGATCTTCCTCTTCTCGTTGGCCGGCATCCCGCCGCTCGGTGGGTGGTTCGGCAAGTTCGTGATCTTCCGGGCTCTGGTCGAGCCCGGCACGACCGCCGGCTACGTGCTGGCCGTCGCGGTCGGCGTGAACTCGGTCATCGCGCTCTTCTACTACGCGCGGATCGCTCGGCAGATGTGGATGGAGGAGGCGCCCTACGGTGACCGGTCGCCGATCCGGGTTCCGGTCTCGCTGAGCGCAGCGTTGACGATCACGGTCGTCGTCACCGTCGTGTTCGGTGTCGCGCCGTACCTCGTCACCCGTCTGACCGAGAACGTCACGCTGCTCGGGCTCGGTACCTGACACGTCGGTGGTCGGGCTGCCGAGGTCCTCGTCGCCGGTTGAACGGGAGGTGGCGGCGCGGATCGAGCGCTACGGCCCCCTGCCGTTCGACGAGGTGGTCGAGCTGGCGCTCTACGACCCGGAGCACGGCTTCTACCAGCGTGGTGGTTCGGCTGGCCGTCGTGGGGACTTCATCACCAGCCCGGAGGTCGGTCCGCTCTTCGGTGCGGTCCTGGCGAGCGCGCTGGACTGTTGGTGGGATGAGCTCGGCCAACCGGACCCGTTCGTCGTCGTCGAGTGCGGAGCGGGTGTCGGTACCCTCGCGCTGACGATCCGGGCTGCGGCGCCGCGCTGCCTGCACGTGCTCACCTACGTGCTGGTCGAGCGTTCGGAGGCTCTCCGGGCGCACCAGGGCGACCACCTTGAGCTCACCCCCCCGCAGCTCGCGCTGCCACCAGCACGCGGCCTGGACACGGGAATGGCTGGTGAAGGTCGAACTGGGCCATGCTTCGTGTCCCTCGCCGAGCTCCCGACCCTGACGGTCCAAGGGGTGGTGCTCGCCAACGAGCTGCTCGACAACCTGCCCTTCCGGCTCCTTCAGCTCGGCGTCGGGGGCTGGGAGGAGGTCCGGGTCGGCCTTGGAGCCGACGGTGGGCTCACCGAGGTGCTGGTCCCGGCTGAGGCCGCACACGCCGAGCTGGCGGCGCGACTGGCCCCCCAAGCCCCGGTGGGGGGGCGCATCCCGCTGCAGCTCGCAGCGGTCAGCTGGCTGCGCCAGGTTCTCGCTCTGGTCGAGCGCGGGAGGGTGGTGGTGTTCGACTATGCCGCCATGACGGCGGAGCTCGCTCGGCGCCCCAAGGACTCTTGGCTTCGGACGTTCCGTGGACACGAGCGGGGTGGCCCGCCGCTCAGCGACCTCGGATCGCAGGACATCACCTGTGACGTGGCGATCGACCAGCTGGCCCGTGTGCGTCCGCCGTCGAGCGTGCGCACCCAGGCGGAGTTCCTCCGTGCGCACGGCATCGAGGCGCTCGTCGAGGAGGGTCGCCGCATCTGGCATGAGCGGGCCGCCATCGGGGACCTGGAGGCCCTTCGGGGCCGCAGCAGGGTGCGGGAGGCGGAAGCACTGCTCGATCCATCCGGGTTGGGTACGTTCGACGTCTTGGAGTGGCGCCTTCCGGGCTTCTGAGCGCCTTCTCCGTCACTGGAGAGTGGTGCCGCCGGTCGGTCAGGACGAGCGACCGAAGGGCTCGTCGTCGCGCAGCAGCTCGAGATCCAGTTCCACGAGATCGTGGTTGTCGTCGGCTCCGTCGCCGGTGGGCACACCCGGCGACGGAGCCGACGACAATGCACCGTCTCCGGCGGTGCGCACCGCTCGGGCGGCGTCACCGTCGACGACGATGCAGTCCTTGCCGGCACGCTTCGCGCGATAGAGCGCAGAGTCTGCCACGGAGAGCATCTCCTCGAAGGTCGTGCCGGCGGAGTGGTCGGTCAGGCCCCAACTCGTCGTGAACGGGGGGCTCGAGGAGCGGGTGAGCTCGTCGGCGATCGCCGCCCGCACCCGGTTCAGCGCCTGGAGGGCCTCGGGGATCGAGGTTCTGGGTAGCAGGACCACGAACTCCTCACCCCCGAAGCGGGCTGCGATGTCGTCCGGACGGAGGTGACGGCGCAGGCTGGTTGCGAACAGGCGTAGAGCTCTGTCACCAGCCTCGTGGCCGTGCGTGTCGTTGAGCTCCTTGAAGTCATCCAGATCTGCCATGGCGATGCTGAACGGCGTGCCGTCGAGGATCAGCGAACGGGCCTTGGCCTCGAGGCTGCGCCGGTTGAGCAACCCCGTCAGCCCATCGGTGTTCGCTTGCAGCTCGGTCATGGCCATGACCTGGAGATGCCCGAGCCGTGCGCCGGTCTCGGTGGCGAGGACGGTGAGGCGGTCGATCTGGGTCTGGGAAGGCAGCTCGTTGTCAGGTCCGATCACATGGAGTACGCCCATGGCCTGCCCGTTGAAGCTGACGGGCACACACACCGCCGAGCACGGTGCCTGGGAGTGCTCCGGGAGCTTCGGACAGACGTTCAACATGCGACTGCTCTCGTAGACCATGCGCTGCGAGCTCCGCAGGGCGGCACAGCTTCTCGGGGCATCGACGGGGCACTGCGGTGCACCACGCAACGGGTGCTGCGTGACCCGGCGGAGGTGTGCCTGGCTGGCATCGGCGAGCAGGAGCTCGGCCCGATTGCTCGGAAGCACCGCGACGAGGGCCCGTTCGACCGTCGCCAGCACCTCGGCGCGCGTCTCGGTGACCTCCAGCGCCTTCATCAGATCGTTCCGGAAGGTCTGACGCTCGTTGTTCTCGCGGTGGATCCGCTCGGCTTCTTCGAGCTGCGAGGTCTCCAGGTGGATCGAGCGGGCCATCGGTCGGAACAAGCCGAACACGACGGCGAGGACGACCCCGACCGCAGCGAACATCAACGCTCCGCTCTGCCGTCTGCGGTCTTCGATGATCTGGTCCGCCTCGGCCGCGTACAGACGCACCGCTCGGTCCAGATCGGTCGCGGTGGTGGCGACCGACTTTTCGAGTACCGAGAGCTGGCGTGTGCGCTCGGCTGCTGCCTCGGGTGTCGGTGCCGAGCTGTCCGCGAGGAACTGACCCGCGTTGGCGATCTCCTGCACCCTCTGGTCGAGACGGGTGTCCGTGCCGAAGTAGAGATCCTCGAGTGAGCCACTCGGCGCGCCGGCGGGCAGGCCAGGGGCGGCTTCCCCGGTCGCCAGCGCCCGCTCCACGATCCGTAGCGTGTTGACCTCCTGCTCGAGCTGGCTTACCAGGAGCTTGATCTCCGCCTGCGGTGCTTGTGCGTTGGTGGTCGTGGTCGCGAGCGAGTCGATGCGCCGGGCCAGGTCAAGGATGCGGTATACGCGGGCGGGCTGTGCCGCGGCGGCTTCGAGCTGTTGCGAGTTGGTCCGGAGCTCGTCGAGCGCTCTGTCCTCGCCGACCTTCGCGCCGATCGCGATGGCCCCGAACGCTGCGATCGCGATCAGGTAGCGGTAGGTGAAGCGGCGGCTGAGAGGGGTGGCGCGCCGGCGATCCCCAGACCGCCGCCGAGTGGGCGCCCGCATCGCTTCTCCTTGGTCGAACTCCGTCACCTCTCCATCGGCATACCGCTCGGCAGTGATGAATAGTCCGAGCGACTCAGCCATCGAAACCCCGGCGAGATGTTGTTGAATAGCTTGATCTCTCACCGCTCGGGCCGATAGCGGCCCCGGCGATCTTGCGGACAGTAGGCTCGGCCACGACGTTGCCGCGGTACGAGGATGGAGCCGAAGCGATGGCCGAGCCGACGATCGAGGACTACCTGCGCGAGAACCGGACCTTTCCGCCACCGCCCGAGTTCGTCGCCAACGCGGTCGTCTCCGATGACTCGATCTACGCCGAAGCCGCAGCCGATTTCGAAGCGTTCTGGGCTCGCCGAGCTCGCGAGGTACTCACCTGGTTCGACGACTTCCACACCGTGCTCGAGTGGGAGCTGCCCTTCGCCCGGTGGTTCGTCGGTGGAACGCTCAACGTCTCGTACAACTGCCTGGACCGTCACGTGGAGGCGGGACGCGGCAACAAGGTCGCGTACTACTGGGAAGGCGAGCCCGGCGACACCCGCGTCATCACGTACGCCGAGCTGCTCGACGAGGTGAGCCGGTTCGCCAACGTCCTCAGGTCACTCGGTGTGGAGCGAGGTGACCGTGTCGCCATCTACATGCCGATGATCCCGGAGCTTCCGGTCGCCATGCTCGCCTGCACCCGCATCGGTGCCGTTCACTCCGTGATCTTCGGCGGTTTCTCCCCGGATTCGATCGTCGACCGGGTCAACGACGCTCGGGCGAAGGTCATCGTCACCGCGGACGGCGGCTTCCGCAGAGGGTCGGTGTCGGCGCTCAAGCCGAACGTCGACGCCGCCGTGGCCGGCACCCCTTTCGTCGAGCACGTGGTCGTCGTTCGTCGCGCGGGGAACGACATCACGATGGTCGACGGTCGGGACCACTGGTACCACGAGGTGATGGCAGGAGCGTCGGCCGACTGCCCTCCGGAGAAGATGGACTCGGAGGACCTTCTCTACCTGCTGTACACGTCGGGTACCACGGCCAAGCCGAAGGGCATCATGCACACGACCGGGGGGTACCTCACACAGGTCGCCTACACGCACCGGGTGGTGTTCGATCTACACCCCGATGACGACGTCTACTGGTGTGCTGCCGACATCGGCTGGGTGACGGGCCACAGCTACATCGTCTACGGCCCGCTGACGAACGGCGCGACGTCGGTGATCTACGAGGGCACACCCGACACCCCCGGCAGGGATCGTCTGTGGGCGATCGTCGAGAAGTACCGGGTGACCCAGCTGTACACGGCCCCGACCGCGATCCGCATGTTCATGAAGTGGGGTCATGAAGAGCCCGAGAAGCACGACCTGTCGAGCCTTCGGCTCCTTGGCACGGTAGGGGAGCCGATCAACCCCGAGGCATGGATCTGGTACCACCGTCACATCGGTGGTGGGCGGTGCCCGATCGTCGACACGTGGTGGCAGACGGAGACGGGTGCGCACATGATCACGCCGCTGCCCGGGGTGACGACCCTCAAGCCGGGATCTGCCACGTTCCCCTTCCCCGGCATCAGCGTCGAGGTCGTCGATGACCACGGCCAACCGATCGAACGCGGTGGGGGGTACCTCACCATCACGCGCCCCTGGCCTGCGATGCTGCGGGGCATCTGGGGCGACCCCGACCGCTACCGCGAGACGTACTGGTCCCGCTTCCCGGGGCGCTACTTCGCTGGGGACGGCTGCAAGATCGATGACGACGGCTACCTCTGGCTGCTCGGTCGGGTGGATGACGTGATGAACGTCTCGGGTCATCGCGTCTCGACGACCGAGGTGGAGTCCGCGCTGGTCGACCATCAAGCGGTGGCCGAGGCCGCGGTGGTGGGCGCCGCTGATCCCGTCACCGGCCAGGCCATCATCGCCTTCGTGATCCTGAAGCAACGCTTCGAACCGACTCCCGAGCTGATCGAGGAGATCCGGCAGCACGTGGCGACGAAGATCGGTCCGACAGCTCGCCCCCGGACGGTGGTGGTTGTCCCCGATCTCCCCAAGACCCGCTCCGGCAAGATCATGCGTCGCCTGCTGCGCGATGTCGCCGAGGGCCGTCAGCTCGGTGACACGACCACCCTGGCTGACGCGTCGGTGGTCGAGGAGATCCGCCGGCGGGCCATCGAGACACCGCAGGAGGACTGACCCTGGCGTTGTCGACGTTCCGTGAGCCGGACAACTGGAGATGGCGTAGCGGCCCGGTCGAACCTGCGCCCGCGGTCGTGTTCGACCTCGACGGCGTGCTCTCGGACGCGGCTGGCCGGCAGCACTTCCTTGAGCGGCCCTTCCGGGACTGGGAGTCGTTCTTCGAGGCTTGCGGTGACGATCCGCTGATCGACGAGGTCGCCCGCCTGCTGGAGATCATCGAAGACTCGTACCGGATCGTGCTCCTGACAGCTCGACCGATCCGGGTGCAGCCCAACACCCTCGCCTGGCTGAGCCGCTACGAGCTTCGCTGGGATCTGCTCATCATGCGGGACTTCGGCGACTACGGCGCGTCTCGGGATTTCAAGCGACGCAGCGTCGGTGAGCTGCGGAGGTACGGCTTCGACCTGCGGCTGGCGTTCGAGGACGACCGTCGCAACGTTCACATGTTCCACCAGGAGGGCGTACCGTGCATCTACATCCACTCCGGGTACTACGATTGACGAAGTGGTGAACCGCGGGGTGCGGCAGCCGACGGCGGGCCCGATCTGAGCGTCAGTCGCGGAAGTTCTCGAACTGGAGGGGGATGCCGAGGTCGGCCTCGCGCAGTGCGGCGATCACGCTCTGGAGGTCGTCGCGCTTCTTCCCCGTGACCCGGACGTGATCTCCCTGGGTCTGGGACTGGATGCCCTTGAGGCCGAGGTCCTTGATGACCTTGTTGATCTGCTTGGCCTTCTCCGCGGAGATGCCGCTGGTCAGCGTGGCGACCTGTCGCACCGTCCCGCCGGCCGCGTCCTCGACCCTGCCGTAGGACACCGCCTTCAGGGACACCTTCCGCTTGACCAGCTTCTCCTCGAGGACCTGGCGCAGCGCGTTGAGTCGGTCCTCGGTCACCGATCTCATGGTGATCTCGAGACCGTTGAGCTCGATCGAGGAGTCGGTGCCCTTGAAGTCGAACCGGGTGCCGATCTCGCGGGCGGCCTGGTCCACCGCGTTGCGCACCTCCTGGGAGTTCACCTGGGAGACGACATCGAAGCTCGGCATACCGGCACGTTAGCGAACGGTGAACCGGTCGCCGGCCGCCCGGCGGGGTCCACCGCCGGGGGGCGGCTCGGCGCTCGTGGGTGAACGGATGGAGTGGGCCGGGGTGGATTCGAACCACCGTAGGCAGAGCCGACGGGTTTACAGCCCGTTCCCTTTGGCCGCTCGGGCACCGACCCAGGAGACCTGACGATACTGCCTCGTGGGCCTCTTGCGGAATTCCGCTCCGACCCTCAGAGGAGCCGCTGCATGATCACCACGTCGAGCCAGCGCCCGAACTTCCGCCCGACCTCGCGCTCGGTTCCGACGATCTCGAAGCCGACCGAGCGGTGCAGCGCGATGGACGCCTCGTGGCCTCCGACGATCCGGGCGATGACGGTGTGGAAGCCGTGCCGGGTGGCGACCTTGAGGAGCTCCTCCAGCAGTGCCCGTCCGACGCCTCTGCCGCGGGCTTCCTGCGCCACGTAGACGGAATCCTCCACCGTGGTGCTGTAGGCGGGGCGGTCGCGATACGGCGAGAGGGAGGCGAATCCGATCACCCGGTCGCCCTCGGTGGCTACAAGGACCGCATGGGCGCCGGAGCGCGCTTCGATCCACTCGACTTGCTCCTCGAGCGTCCGGGGGACGAGGTCGAAGGTGACCGTCGAGGTGGTCACCTCGTGGTTGTAGATCCTGCGGATGGCCTCGGCGTCAGCCGGGGAGGCGAGGCGGATCTCCACCTCTCAGACGCTACTGCTGTGACCGCTCAGGCCGCGACGTGCTTCGACGAGGGGGCGTTGCCGCCACCCGTCCGGTCCTCTGCGACGGTGTTGGGCTCCACGATGGACAGCCCGCCAGTCATGGCTTCCAGTCGTGCCCAGCTCGCGACGTCCTCGTCCTCGGTGAGCAAGATCACCTGCTGCTCTCGGGATGCCTTCATGAGCAGCTCGAGCAGCTCCGCTTTGACCGTGGCGTCCACTTGCGGGAAGGGCTCGTCGAGGAAGAGCGGCAGGCTCTCGCCGCCGGCCAGTGTGCGGAGGTGGTTGAGCCGGTGGAGCAGCGCGTGGGCCAGGTCAGCTGCGGTCTCCTCATCCGGGGAGAGACGCACCGCCATGGGGTTGCGAACCTCGACGGCGCTGCGCAGCCGCTCTGCGGCATCCCGGATCTCAGCGCGGTGCTCGAGCGCCCATTCGACGGGGATGTCCCCGGCCAGCAGCTGCCACTCGGCCAGCGCTGCTCGGTGGAACTCGGCCAGACGCATGAGCTGTCGTCGCTGGCGGTCGTCTGCCACCAGCCCGTTGACCTTGTTGATCTGGAACGCGAGGTAGGACTGTGCACCGGCTGCCTGGAGGGCTTCCTGCTCGTGGCGTCGGGCTGCTTCCATCCGACGCCAGCAGGTTGCCGAGTACACGGTCATGGCCATCGCCACCGCCAGCGCGGGTGCGGCGCCCACCAGACCGAAGAGGCCGGCGAGGGGCACGATGCCGACGGCCGCGTTGGCCCCTAGGAGCAGGGCGATGCGGCGAACCCGCTCGTGGGCTTCCTCGGCCTGCTCGAAGGCCGCGTGTCGACGTTCGATCTCCTGGAAGATGGCCGCGTCCTCCGGGTCCGAGCTGACCGCGGCGGTGGCTTCGGCGACAGCCTGCTCCCGCTCGGTCACCTTCCGGGCCACGTCCCAGAGGCGACCCTGGTCGAGGTGTGCGAGCGTCAGGACGTTCTGCTCGAACTGCGA